>NZ_CP108002.1:1815583-2118181 GCF_041435055.1 Streptomyces sp. NBC_00341
CCGTACGACGACCAACCGCTTTCTGCAGGTGCTCGACCAGGCGCTCCAGGCGCTGACCGCCGTGAGCCGTTGAGCATGCGACGGCCTTGCTCGGCCGGTGTCGCACCGGGGGCGGAGAGCGGTGCTCCGTAGCCGGAACACCGCTCCCCGCCCCCTTCCTTCTTTCCTACGGCCCCCCGGCCGCCCCCTCGGGCCCTGACTCACTCACCCCCGCGTCAGTTCTGCGCACGCCGCCTGGCCACGACCATCGCGCCCGCGCCCGCCGCCAGCAGCAGTGCCGCGCCGCCCGCGATGTACGGCGTGGTGGAGCTGGAGCCCGTCTCCGCGAGGTCGCCGTCGGTGGCGGCGGGTGCGCTGCCGGTGCCGGTCTGCGTCTTCACACCGCCGCCGGAGTCACCGGCGGTCGATCCCCCGTTGCCGGAGCCGCCGGAACCGCCCGAGCCGTTGGAGCCGTGGGTGCTGGAGCCGCCGTCGGTCGAGCCACCGTTGCCGGAACCACCGTCGGTCGAACCGCCGTTGCCGGAACCACCGTCACTGGAGCCGCCGTCGGACGAACCGCCGTCCGATGAACCGCCGTCCGACGAACCGCCGGTGGAGCCGCCCGGCTTGGGCGCCTTCGGGGTCTCGCAGGTGGCCTCCGCGAGCGTCACCTCGCCCTGCACATCGGCGACGTTCAGCTTGAGCGGGTTCACCGAGACCTTCAGCTGGAGCGCCGTGGCCGCCGCGGTGCGCGAGGTGGTGTGCGTCTTCGCCAGGTCGAGGGTCACGTCACCGACACCCGGCACATTGACCCGGGTGGTACCTCCGGTGGTGAGGGTGACGCGCTGGCCGAGGACCTTCACATGCCCCAGCACGTTCGCCTCCGCCACCGGCCGGTGGCCCACTTCGCAGACCGCCTTGGTGGTGATCTGCTCCACCTCGATCAGCGAGAGCAGCGGCAGACCGGGCAGGTGGAGCCGGGCCTTGGCGATGTTGGTGTAGCCCTCGGCGCGGTGCTTGTCGACGGTCGCGTTCGCCGTGGCGACATCGGCGCGCAGCACGTTGAAGGGCTGCCCCCGGTCCACGCCGTCGAGCCGCACGCTGAGCGCGGTCTCCTTCGCGGTGGCCGGCGCGTGCACCTCGTTGAGCGTGGTCCTGAGCGGCACATCGATCGTCTTGTTCAGGAGCGAGACGTCAAGTGCGGTACGGAGCACTACCGCGCCGGCCTTCCCCTCGCCGGTGGTCGTGGCGGTGGTCGCGGTGGCGGCCTGCGCCGGGACGGCGACCAGCAGTGCGACGGGAGCGGCGGCGATCGCCAGGGCGGCGAGGCGGAAGGTGTTGCTGTTCAAGATGGTGGAACCCCCACAAGAGACTTTGGAGCCACCGGCGCCGTCCAATGGGGGACATCGCGGGCACCGGTGGCCTCGACTCCGTGAATCTTTACGCACGGAGGGTGAACTGGCGGATACCTGACGTGAGTTCACCCCAAAGGGGGGTTTCCGTGCCTGTATTCGATTATTCCGGCACGTGCGTTCCCTCGGCATCACTGATTTCACCCGCTTCACCCGTTTCCCCGAACGCGAGCGACTCAAGGACGGCCGCGCCGGGGCGCACGCGGAAGTGGTTCAACGAGCGGCCCGCGCTCCGGTAACTGCCGGTCAACACGGCACACCGAGGGGCGGGCCTCCGGGGCCGGCCCGCCCCGGGGCCCGCCCGTCAGCCGATCACGTGTCCGTTCAGCACGACCCTGCGGGGCGCGGCCAGCACGCGCACGTCCGCCCTCGGGTCCTCGTCGTACACCACCAGGTCGGCCGGAGCCCCCTCGTCGAGCCCCGGCCTGCCGAGCCACGCGCGGGCGCCCCAGGCCGCCGCCGACAGCGCCTCCAGGGCCGGGATGCCCGCCTTCACCAGTTCCGCGACCTCCCCGGCCACCAGCCCGTGGGCCAGCACCCCGCCCGCGTCGGTGCCGACGAAGACGGGGACACCGGCGTCGTACGCGGCGCCCACCGTCTCGTAACGCCGCTCGTGCAGCCGGCGCATATGGGCCGACCAGCGCGGGTACTTGGCGTCTCCGCCGCGCGCCAGCGAGGGGAAGGTGGCGATGTTGACCAGCGTCGGGACGATCGCGACCCCGCGCTCCGCGAAGAGCGGGATCGTCTCCTCGGTCAGCCCGGTCGCGTGCTCGACGCAGTCGATGCCGGCCTCGACGAGATCGCGCAGCGAGTCCTCGGCGAAGCAGTGCGCGGTGACCCGGGCGCCCAGCCGGTGCGCCTCGGCGATGGCGGCCCCGACCGCCTCGCGCGGCCAGCAGGCGGTCAGATCGCCCACCTCCCGGTCGATCCAGTCCCCGACCAGCTTCACCCAGCCGTCACCGCGGCGCGCCTCCTGCGCCACGTACGCCACCAGCTCGTCCGGCTCGATCTCGTACGCGAAGTTCCTCTGGTAGCGCCGGGTCCTGGCGATGTGCCGGCCGGCCCTGATGATCTTCGGCAGGTCCTCGCGGTCGTCGATCCACCGGGTGTCGGCGGGCGAACCCGCGTCCCGCAGGAGCAGCGCACCGGCCTCCCGGTCCTGGACGGCCTGCTTCTCCGTGGTCGCCGTGTCGACGGCCCCGTGGTGGTCGAGCCCGACGTGGCAGTGGGCGTCGACCAGTCCCGGCAGCGCCCAGCCGGTGAGGACCGCCGCCCCGTCCGCACCGGCGGGCCGCTCGTACGTGACGCGCCCGTCGACCGCCCAGAGTTCGTCCCTGACCTCTTCGGGTCCGACGAGCACCCGCCCCTTCACGTGCAGCACCCGCGGCGCCTTGTGATCACTCATGGACAGCACTGTACGAGGGAGCCTCCGGCGGGTCGCGAGGTGCTGGGTACGCTCGGTGCGGGCCCGGTCCGCAGGCCCGCACACCGCCACGAACCCGAAGAGAGCACCAACCGTGACGCACCCCTTCCTCGACCTCACCCCGCTCACCGCAGAGCATTTCGCGGCGATCGAGCGGCGGGTGGCCCGTCTCCTCGCCACCGAGCAGGATGTCGTCATCACGCAGGGCGAGGCCCTGCTCCCGCTCGAAGGCTGCATCCGGGGCGGCGCCCGGCCCGGTTCGACCGCGCTGAACGTGGTGACGGGTCCGTACGGGCAGACCTTCGGCAACTGGCTGCGGGACTGCGGCGCCGAGGTCGTCGACCTCGCGGTGCCCTTCCACACGGCCGTCACCGCGGAGCAGGTCGCGCAGGCGCTGGCCGCGCACCCGGAGATCGACTTCGTCTCGCTGGTCCACGCCGAGGCGGCGACCGGCAACACCAACCCGGTCGCGGAGATCGGTGAGGTCGTACGCGCGCACGGGGCGCTGTTCATGCTGGACGCCGTCGCCTCCGTGGGTGCGGAGCCGCTGCTGCCGGACGCCTGGGGCGTCGACCTGTGCGTGATCGGCGCGCAGAAGGCGATGGGCGGTCCGGCCGGGGTGTCCGCGGTGTCGGTGAGCGCCCGCGCCTGGGAGCGGCTCGCCGCCAACCCGCAGGCCCCGCGCCGTTCCTACCTCTCCCTGCTGGACTGGAAGGAGCGCTGGATCGACGGTGGGCGCAAGGCCCTGCCGCACGCTCCGGCCCAGCTGGAGATGCTGGCCCTGGAGGCCTGCACGGAGCGGATCGAGGCGGAGGGCCTGGACGTCGTCATGACCCGTCACGCCGCGGCGGCCGCCGCGACCCGGGCCGGTGCGCTCGCACTGGGCGGCGGCCTGGCCCCGTATGTGCGCGAGGCGAAGGACGCGGCGCCGGTGGCGACCACGCTGCGTGCTCCGGAGGGCGTGGACGCCGCGGGCCTGGTGGCGCGGGCGCTCGCCGCCGACCCGTCGCTGCCGCTGATCGCGGGCGGTGGGGCGCTGTCGGGGGAGATGATCAGGGTGAATCACTACGGGGTGGATGCGACGCGGGGCGCGGTGCTCTCCTCGCTCGCGGCTCTGGGGGCGGCGCTGGCCGACGCCGGCCGGCAGGTCAATTTCGAAGCTGCCCGGAAGACGGTTTCGGAAACCTGGCTCAGCGAATAAATTGCGGCGCAATTCAACAATGCGGGGAGCCGGCTCATCGAGAGCAGCTCCCCGCATTCTTCTTCCCGCTCAACCGCAGACTAAACACCCCAGTTTCAGCGAGCCCTTGTCACCCATTTCGGTTGCGTCTCCATAGAGTTATCACGTTGTGACCGACTCCACACGGGAGGCGTTTTGTCCGATAAATCCGGGCCAATTCGGAAGGAATCGCCTCCGATTCGCGCTGGAGCGCGCACCCGCGTGATAGCACAGAAGGCGCCTTCACCCAACCCTTTTCCTCGATGCAATTTCGAAATTTGCTGGGTAAATTCAAATCCCATGACCGCCGCACCAGCAGATTTTGCACGTGCCCGAAGCGAATTCATCACCATCGACACCCCACGAGTGGAGGACGGAGCCGCGATCTGGCGCATAGCCCGCGACTCCAAGGTCCTGGACCTCAACTCCTCGTACAGCTACCTGCTGTGGTGCCGTGACTTCGCGGCGACCTCCGTGGTCGCCCGCGATGAGACCGGCAGCCCGGTCGCCTTCGTGACGGGGTACATCAGGCCAGACCGCCCCGAGACGCTCGTCGTCTGGCAGGTGGCCGTCGACCACGGCCACCGCGGCACCGGTCTGGCGGCGAAGCTGCTGGACGACCTGACCTCACGGGTCGCCGCGAACCAGGGCCTGGCCTCGGTCGAGACGACCATCACGCCGGACAACACCGCGTCGGACCGCCTGTTCACGTCCTACGCCCAGCGCCACGACGTGGCACTGGAGCGCGAGGTGCTCTTCGACGGCGGCCTGTTCCCGGAGGGCACTCATCTGCCGGAAGTGCTCTACCGCATAGGCCCGTTCCACGCCTGAGCGCGCACTTCCGCCGACGGGCCCCGGTGCCCGCCGCGATCCCCTTCACCGCCGCACGTCACACCCCCCTCACGCAGGAGACCCGCTGTGACCATCACCCCGCCCGCCCTCAGTGTCTTCGAGACCCTGGAGTCCGAGGTACGTAGCTACTGCCGCAGCTGGCCCGCCGTGTTCGACCGCGCGCAGGGCGCCCGGCTGACGGACGAGGACGGCCACTCGTACCTCGACTTCTTCGCCGGAGCCGGATCCCTCAACTACGGCCACAACAACCCGGTGCTGAAACGCGCGCTGATCGACTACATCGAGCGCGACGGCATCACGCACGGCCTCGACATGGCGACCACCGCCAAGCGGGCCTTCCTGGAGACCTTCCAGAACGTGATCCTGCGGCCGCGCGACCTGCCGTACAAGGTGATGTTCCCCGGCCCGACGGGCACCAACGCCGTCGAGTCGGCGCTGAAGCTCGCCCGCAAGGTCAAGGGCCGCGAGTCCGTGGTGTCGTTCACCAACGCCTTCCACGGCATGTCGCTCGGCTCGCTGGCCGTCACCGGCAACGCCTTCAAACGGGCCGGCGCCGGTATCCCGCTGGTGCACGGCACCCCGATGCCGTTCGACAACTACTTCGAAGGCACCGTCCCGGACTTCCTCTGGTTCGAGCGGCTGCTGGAGGACCAGGGCTCCGGGCTCAACAAGCCCGCCGCCGTGATCGTGGAGACGGTCCAGGGCGAGGGCGGCATCAACGTCGCCCGCGCCGAGTGGCTCCGTGCGCTCCAGGAGCTGTGCCACCGCCAGGACATGCTGCTGATCGTCGACGACATCCAGATGGGCTGCGGCCGCACCGGCGGCTTCTTCTCCTTCGAGGAGGCCGGCATCACGCCGGACATCGTGACGCTGTCGAAGTCCATCAGCGGCTACGGACTGCCCATGTCGCTCTGCCTGTTCAAGCCCGAGCTGGACATCTGGGAGCCGGGCGAGCACAACGGCACCTTCCGGGGCAACAACCCGGCGTTCGTCACCGCCGCCGCCGTGCTCGACGCCTACTGGGCGGACGGCCAGATGGAGAAGCAGACGCTGGCCCGCGGCGAGCAGGTCGAGCAGGCGCTCCTCGCCATCTGCGCCGAGCACGACAGCGCGCAGTTCCGCGGCCGCGGACTGGTGTGGGGCATGGAGTTCAACGACCCGGCGCGTGCGTCGGCCGTCTGTGCCCGCGCCTTCGAGCTGGGGCTGCTGCTGGAGACGTCCGGTCCGCAGAGCGAGGTCGTCAAGCTGCTGCCGCCGCTGACCATCACCGCCGAGGAGCTGGACGAGGGCCTGCGCACGCTGGCCCGCTGCGTCCGCGAGACCGCCTGACCCGGGGCCGCCCCGGGCGGGCCCGATGAGAAACACCGTAGAGAGAAAGGCACCGACCCACCGTGATCGTCCGATCGTTCAGTGACATCGAGAACACCGACCGGCATGTGAAGGCCGCCTCCGGCACCTGGGAGAGCAAGCGCATCCTGCTCGCGCAGGAGAAGGTGGGCTTCTCGCTCCACGAGACCACGATGTACGCCGGTACCGAGACGTCGATGTGGTACGCCAACCACATCGAGGCGGTCCTGTGCGTCGAGGGCGAGGCCGAGCTCACCAACGACGAGACCGGCGAGAAGCACTGGATCACTCCCGGCACGATGTACCTGCTCAACGGCCATGAGCACCACACCATGCGCCCGAAGACGGACTTCCGCTGCGTCTGTGTCTTCAACCCGCCCGTCACCGGACGGGAGGAGCATGACGAGAACGGTGTCTACCCGCTGCTGACCGAGGAGGTCTGAACCACCATGACCACTGATGCACGCGCCGACCTGTACCCATCGCGCGGCGCCGCCGAGATGACCACTCCCCGCCAGGACCCGGTCATCTGGTCCGCGCCCGGCGCACCGGGTCCGGTCGCCGCGAAGGACCTCCAGGGGTTCGAGCGCGACGGCTTCCTCACCGTCCCCCAGCTGATCGAGCCGGACGAGGTGTCCGTCTACCACGCAGAGCTGGAACGGCTGATCGCAGACCCGGCGGTACGCGCCGACGAGCGCTCGATCATCGAGCCGAAGTCGCAGGACGTCCGCTCCGTCTTCGAGGTCCACCGGCTCAGCGAGGTCTTCGCCCGGCTGGTCAGCGACGAGCGCGTGGTGGGCCGGGCCCGGCAGATCCTCGGCTCCGACGTCTACGTCCACCAGTCCCGGATCAACGTCAAGCCGGGCTTCGGCGCCTCCGGGTTCTACTGGCACTCGGACTTCGAGACCTGGCACGCCGAGGACGGCCTGCCGAACATGCGGGCGGTCTCCGTCTCGATCGCGCTGACCGAGAACTACGACACCAACGGCGGGCTGATGATCATGCCCGGCTCGCACAAGTCGTTCCTCGGGTGTGCCGGCGAGACGCCGAAGGACAACTACAAGAAGTCGCTCCAGATGCAGGACGCGGGCACCCCGTCGGACGAAGCGCTGACGAAGATGGCCGACCGGCACGGCATCAGGCTCTTCACGGGGCAGGCCGGTTCGGCCACCTGGTTCGACTGCAACGCCATGCACGGCTCCGGGGACAACATCACCCCGTACCCGCGCAGCAATGTCTTCATCGTGTTCAACAGCGTGGAGAACGAGGCGCAGGAGCCCTTCGCGGCTCCGATCCGCCGCCCGGAGTTCATCGGGGCGCGGGACTTCACCCCGGTGAAGTAGGACCGCTCGGCACGGCGGAGGGGGTGGGACGGTATACCGTCCCACCCCCTCCGCCGTCGCGCGCGTTCACTCCTTCGTCGCTCCCGCGAGCATCCCGGAGACCAGGGTGCGCTGGGAGAAGAGGAAGAGGACGAGAACCGGCAGGATCGCCACGACGATCGCGAGCGCCAGCTCGGGGATCGTGATGTTGAGGCCCGCGCCCGCGACGGGGTTGAAGCTCGGCGTCGAGGTGAGGAGCTGGTTGAGGCCCACCTGGACCGGGAACTGGTCGCTGTCAGGCAGCACCAGGTAGGGCAGGAAGAAGTTGTTCCAGTTGCCCACGAAGCTGAAGAAGGCGACGAGCCCGACGACCGGCTTGGCGAGCGGCAGCGCGATCTTGGTGAAGAGCTGCCACTCGTTGCAGCCGTCCATGCGCGCCGCCGAGAGCAGGTCGCGCGGCAGGCTGCTGCCGAAGTAGATGTACACCAGGTACACGCCGAAGGGGTAGAACGAGAACGGCAGGATCACCGACCAGACCGTGCCGATGAGGTGGAACTTGTTCAGCTCCAGGAAGAGGGGCAGGACCAGCGTCGCCTGCGGCATGATCATCGTCACGAGGGTGACGGTGAGCAGCGTCTTGCGGCCCTTGAACTTGGTGAGCGCGAGCGCGTAGCCGGCCGTGATGCTGACGGCGAGCGTCAGGATCAGTGAACCGCCGCTGTAGATCGCGGAGTTCAGCAGCCAGTGCGCCATGACGCCGTCCTGGAAGTCGAACAGGTGGTTCCAGGCGGTGCCGATCTGGCCGAGGGAGCCGAAGGAGAGCGGGTTGTCGTGCGTGATCTGCCCGGCGGTCTTGCTGGGCGCGAGCAGCAGCCAGATGACCGGCAGCACGAAGAAGACCAGCAGCACCGCGAGGAGTGCGCCGACCACCGCGAACGAGAGGAGTTTGGAGGGGCGTGCCAGCCGGCCGGTGCGGGCTGCGAGGGGGATGTCGGTCATTTGTCGTCCAGGGAGAACAGGTTGGAGCGAGCGACCAGCAGACCTGCGGCGACGAGGCCGAGACTCAGCAGGAAGACCGAGATGGCTGCCGCGCCGTTGAAGTCGCCCTGCTGGAAGGCGAAGACGAAGGCGAGCTGATTGGGCGACCAGGTGGGGCTCACCCGGCCGAGGCTCGCGGTCTGGAGCAGCTGGGGCTCGACGAAGAGCTGGGTGCCGGTGGCGAAGGCCATGATCGCCATGTAGACGATCCACTGGCGGATCATGGGGATCTGAATGTGCCAGACGGTGCGCCAGGGCCCGGCACCGTCCATCCGGGCGGCTTCCAGGACCTCGTCGGGGATGTTGTTGAGCGCCCCGTACATGACGACCATCCAGCCGCCCGCGCCGGTCCAGAAGGCGATGAGCATGAGGATGAGCGGCAGGTGTCCGGGCGCGAGCACGGCCGCGAAGGAGTGCAAGCCCATGGCTTCGAGGAGCCAGGAGACCGGGCTCACGTCCGGGTCGAGCATGAAGAGCCAGACGAGGACGCTCGCCACCCCGGCGAGGGCACCGGGGATGTAGTAGAGGAAGCGCAGCACGGCGGAGGTACCGGGTCGGATGCGGCCGCGCAGGACGACGGCGACGAGGACCACGAGCACGACCAGGACCACGAGCCACAGCACGAGGTAGACCAGCATGTGCTCGAAGGCGGGCAGGAACCGGTAGTCCTTGGCGACCTTCGTGAACTGGTTGAAGCCGGTGAACTGGCCCCGCTCGTTGGTGAAGGCGAGGTAGAAGGAGTAGGCGGTCGGGAAGACGCCGAAGGCGAGCAGGAGCACCGTGTATCCGGCGACGAAGAGGTAGCCCGCGTTGAGCCGGCGGCCCCGCGGCCGCGACGGCGCGGAGCCGTCGCGGCGCGGAGTACCGGTGGAGACGCGGGGGGTCTCCAGGACGGTCATTCGTTGGTCACCTGGTATCCGTCGGCCTTGGCCTCGTTGCTGATCTCCTTCTGCCAGTCGGGCAGCACCGAGGTGAGGCTCTTGCCCTCGGTCAGCTTGGGCAGCACCGCGCTGGACCAGGCGGTGGCGTCCGGGAACTTCGTGTTCGACCAGCCGGTCCACACCGCGTCGGCGGCGCTCTGGAAGACCTCGCTCACGTCACCGGCGAAGTAGGAGCTGTTCGCCGGGTTCTTCAGCCACGCCTGGGCGGCCTTGGTGTACGCGGGGTAGGTCGGCGCGGCTGTCTGGTTCTCGTCCGAGGTGGTGAGCCAGGTGGCGAGCTCGGTGGACGCCTTGAGGTTGTTGCTGTGCGAGGAGACCATCCACACGCCGCCGCCGACGTTCCCGGTGCTGGCGGTGGACTCGCCCGCCCACTTGAGCGGGGGCGCGACGGCCATCGTCTTCGCGGGGACCTTGAAGGCGGTCTTGAAGAGGTACTGGCCGTACCAGGACGGGCCGTAGGCCATCAGGACCTTGTCGCCGCTGTCCTTGGCGAAGCCCTGCGAGAAGAAGCCCTTGGTGGTGACGGCCTTCGCGTCGATCAGGTTGTCGAGGAGCTTCGCGGTGCGCGTGCAGTTCTTGTCGGAGAGGTTGCTGCGCAGCTTGTCGGGCTCGGTGAGCTGGTACGCGGGGCACTTCGTGGACCAGAAGTACGACTCGTGCGAGTTGGTGTCACCGACCGAGCCGACGAGGTAGCCGGGGTGCTCCTTGCCGATCTTCTTGCCGAGCGCCTCGTACTCCTCCCACGTCGTGGGGACCTGGTAGCCCCACTTGTCCATGAGCGGCTTGTTGTACCAGAGGACGACCTGGGCGATGTCGTTGCGCAGGCAGTACGTGTGGTCGTTGAACTCGCAGGGGCTCAGCGAGCCCTTGGCGAAGCCGTCCAGGGTCTCCTGGGGGACGAGCTTGTCGTCGAGCGGCGCGGCGAAGGGCTGCGCGCCCGGCTTCGTCGGCTGCGAGGCCCAGGTGACGTCGGTGGGGGAACCGAAGACGACGTCCGGCCAGCCCTTGCCGGTGCGGTCGAAGAGCTGCACCTTCGACTGGAGGTAGGTGGAGCCGTCGGCCCCGCCGTCGTAGGTGACGATCTTCATCTTCGTGTCCGGGTGCGCCTTCTGGTACGCCTGGACGGAGGGCAGCCGGGTGGAGTCGGCCCACACGGTGATCTGCGAGCCCTCCTTCTGCTCGGCCTGCTTGAAGTCCTTCGCGGCGGCCGGGGAGCCGCCGGAGTCGGAGTCCGGGTCCGCGCTGGCGCAGCCCGCGAGGAGGGCCGCGGTGGCCAGGGAGAGCACGGCGGCGGCGGTGCGGGTGGCACGGGCCCGGCCGGCTCCGGGAGATCGGAGAGACCTCATTGTCCTGCCTTTCGTTGTACGGGGAGTTCAGCGCGGGGTTTCGACGAAGGGTTCCAGCGTCTTTCCGTAACCCAGGCCGAGCGGGAGGGAGATGCCGGGTGCGGTGGGTGCGTGCACCAGGCCGTCGGCGTCCACGTGGCGCTCGCGCACGACGTGCGCGGAGGTCACGAGGGACTCGTAGTAGGTCGTGTTGGAGATGGCCATGCACAGGTGGTGGTTGGGCAGGTCGGAGCCGTGCACCTCGGCGCGGAGCTGGAAGGAGTCCGCGAGGTGCGCGATGCGCATGGCCCCGGTGACTCCGCCGCGCAGGTTGGTGCTGGCCCGTACCCCGAAGGTCGCTGCGCCTGCCTTGATGAAGTCGGCGGCGTTCATGTGGGCGCCGTCGGAGGTCTCGGCGACGAGCAGCGGGATGTCCACGCACTCCGCGAGCCGCCGGTAGGAGCTGATGCTGAACTCCCGCATCGGCTCCTCGTACCAGAGGTAGTCCGCCTCCGAGAGTGCCCGGCCCAGGTGGATGGCGTCCGGGAGGTCGAAGCCGGCCGAGCCGTCGTACATGAGCGGGACGTCGGGGCCGACGTGCTCGCGCAGCGCGAGGCACAGTGCCGCGTCGCGGCGGGCGTCTCCCCAGGCGTGGAGCTTGATGCCCCGGTAGCCGAGCGCCAGGCTCTGGTCCGCGACGTCGAGGAACTCCTCGGTGTTCGCGAAGGTCGAGGTAGAGGCGTAGGCGGGTATCGATTCGCGGTAGCCGCCGAGCAGTCGCCACACGGGCTCGTTGTAGTAACGGCCCGCGAGGTCCCACAGGGCGGTGTCGATGAGGCCCAGGGCGGGGAGCGGGAGTTCGTGGATGCGGTCCAGCTCCCAGACCCGGTGCCACAGCCACTCGCGCTGGAAGGGGTCCGCGCCGAGCAGTTCCTCGCGGAAGACCACGTCCACGAGGCTCGTCAGCATGGCGTGCGCGCCCGGCCGGGCGAACAGCGCGACGCCTTCCGCACCCTCGTCGGTCCCGAGGTGCAGGACCGCGCCGTCGCCCACCCGGGCGCTCCCGGCGAGCCCTTCCCGCCACAGGAAGGGTGGGTCGGCGGGCGGTACTTCGACCCGGTGCACTTCGACACTGGTGATCTTCATGAGTGGCTTTCGTCTCGTCTTTCCTTGTTGCGTCCGCGCTCGCGGCGGCTCCCCCGGAAGCCGCCGTGCACGCGGTTTTCCTAGCTGGTCGGCGCCTTGGTGCCGTAGACCTGGAGGTCGTAGATGCTGCCGCCGTTGCCGTTGGTGCCGGTCACGGTGAGCCGGACGTAGCGGCCGGTGGCGGGGGTGGTGGCGTGGGCGTAGTCGGTCGCCTCCGTGGTGTCGGCGCCGGTGCGGTCCACGAGCGGCTTCCAGTCCGTGCCGTCGGGTGAGACCTCGACGCGGTAGCGGTAGCCCTTGCTCTTCTCGAAGGTGGTGATGACGCCGTTGACGTCGTACGTGGCGCCGAGGTCGACCTGGATCCAGGACGGGTCGGGCAGGCCGAGGCCCTGGGCCCAGCGGGTGCCCGGGTCGCCGTCCACGGCCTTCGCGGGCACGTTGCCCTCGGAGTCGGAGGAGGCGGTGGCCGGGTGCTTCAACGCCAGGTCCTCGCCCCGCGGGGTGCGCACGACGGTGGTGGCGCTGTACGGGGACTCGTTGCCGGCCGCGTCACGGGCCCGGACCTGGAAGCGGTAGGTGGTGTCCGGCTTCAGGCCGGCGATGCGGACGCCGGTGGAGCCGGAGGCGCTGACGAGCTTGCCGTCACGGTAGACGGCGTAGCCGGTGACGCCCTTGTCGTCCGTGGAGGCGGCCCAGCTCAGCTCTGCGACGGTCGGGAAGTCCGCCGCGGCCTTCGGCGCGCCGGGCCTGGTGGGCGGGGTCCGGTGGGTGACGGCGGGGCCCGGGTCCAGGTGCTGGTAGGCGGGCTCCAGTCCGGCCTTCTTCACGATCGGGGCGGGCAGTTGGTCGCAGCCGCCGACCTTGACGTTGTTCTGGACGGTGTTGCCGTAGCTGCCGCCCTGGACCGAGTAGCCCTGGTTGTCGGTGAAGTTGCCGGAGGCGTTGTTCTCGATGCCGTGGTTCATCAGCATCCACTGGTACGCAACGCCGCAGAACGCGTTGTTCGTGTTCGTCCAGCCACGGCTCATCTCGTCGTGGTAGACGGCGCCGTAGGCGGGCTCGGGCACGCCGTGGATGTAGTTGTCGCTGACCCGGCCGCCGGGGTTGACGCCGAGCGTGTAGACCGCGCCGCCGTCCGCCTGGTGCTTCATGATGTCGCCGATCTCGTTGTACGAGATGACGGTGTTCCGGCTGGTGGTCGGCGTCGTGGCGACGGGGACCTTGCCGTTGTTGGCGTACGAGGGGTTGCCGCCCTGGTCGGTGAGGCCCCAGCCCCAGCCCGCCGAGATACCGCTGTAGGGCAGGTCGTACACCTTGTTGTGGGTGATCGTGGTGTGGTCGGTGTAGCCGGCGAGGATGCCGAGCGAGCCCCGGTACTGGTCGGCGGCCCTGGTCACGACGTTGTCGCTGACGGTCGTGTCCTCGACGACGTTGCGCTTGTCGGTCGGGTGGGCGTCGTCGTAGTAGTCGACGCCGCCGATCTGGACGCCGGTCGCGGATATCTGCCGGAAGACGTTTCCGATGATCTCGGTGGACCGGCTGCCGGTGTTGAGGTTGAGTCCGGCCGCGCCGAGGTGCGTGAAGGTGTTCCCGGTGAAGGAGACGTTACGGGTGAAGCCGGTGTTGACGGCGCCCGGCGTCTTCTTCCAGTCGAGCCTGGTGGAGTCGAAGTCGGGGTTGTCCGCGCCGACCATCCGGAATCCGGCCTGGCCCTCGATGTGGCCCTCGTCGGAGCTGGGCTCCAGCCACGTCGAGTACGAGAAGGTGAGGCCGTCGAAGGAGACGTCCCGGACGGGGGCGGAGGCGGTGCCGTCGAGGTCCACCAGGTCCTGCACGGTGGGCACGGTGACCTCGGCGCGGCTGAGGTCCTGGCCCTGCTCCGGGTAGTAGTAGACCTCCCCGGCCGCGTGGTCGATGTACCACTCACCGGGGGTGTCGATCAGCTCGCGGGCGTTCTCCAGCCAGGTCGGAGTGGTGATCTCCTGGCCTTCCTGGAGGTTCGCGTTGTTCCAGCACGGCTGACGCATGGTCATGGTGTGGCCGTTGACCGACTCCACCGGGCAGCGCATCAGCTTCCAGCCCCAGCTGCTCACGACCTCCAGGTCGGAGGGGTGCTTGAGGTGGGTGAGGCTGTCGTCCGTGAAGGTGTAGCCGGTCTTCGTCTTCTGCCAGCCGCCGGGCCACTCGTTCTCGGTGCGGGCGCGGGTCTGCGGTTCGCCGTCCACGTAGAGCTGGCGGGCCTGGAGGTCACCGATGGGGGCCTTGAAGACCTTGCCGTCGCCGTCGGCGGGCTGCCAGCCGGTGATCTGCCTGCCGCCGCTGATCACGGGGTGGGCGCCCCGGGCGGCGGCCCAGGTGACGGTGGAGCCGTTCGCGCCGGAGTCACGGGAGTCGAGGGCGAGCGTGCGGTCGAGGCGGTACGTGCCGTCGGCCAGCTCGATCCGGATGTCGCCGTGCACGCGCTTCTTGACCGAGCGCACGTAGTCACGGGCGTGTTCGAGCGTCTTGAAGGGGCGCGCGGCGGTGCCGCTCCCGGAGTCCTTGCCGTGCGGGGAGACGTGCACGGTCAGGGCCGGGCGCGGCGCCTTGGCGGGCGCCGCCGAGGCGGCGGGGGCGAGCGGCAGCACGAGGGCGGCCGGGGTGATCAGGGCGGCGGCGAGTGCGGCTCTGCGCAACCTGGTGGGCAGGGCGTTGTTCTCAGGGCGTGTGGACACGGGTATCCCATCGCGTAAGGACAAGCTGTCCGGACCCCGGAGCGGCTGACTCCGGGTCTGAGGGTCCTGAGCCGGCCGCTCCGGGGCCGCGGGGGCGGCGACGGGGGCGTGGGGGCTCGGGGAAGGTGGCCGGAGCGATGCTCCGGGCCGAGGGCCGGTGTCCTGTCCGTCCCGGAAGGGGACACCGGCGTGCGGGGAGGGGCTGTACGGCCGCCGGCGGCGCGGATCAGGTCACGCGCGGGACCGGGAGGGCCGGGGGCCCGGTTGCGGGCCGCCCCACGGGGGGTGCTGGTGGGCGGTGCGGAGCTGTGGCTTCGGTGCTGCCTTTCGTGGTGCGGTCTCCCGGGTCGGGAGGCGCGCGGGGTACGTGCCGTGCGGGGGCGCCCCGTCGAGTCGGGGTGCCCCGCGCGGCCCGCGGTGGCTCGTGCTGTCCCGCGGGTGGCCGGTGGGGTCCTCGCGGGTGGTCGTGGTGTCCCGCGGGTGGCCGGTGGGGCCCTCGCGGGTGGTCGTGGTGTCTCAGGAGGCCGAGGCGGCGGGCGGGTCGGCCTGCTGCCCGGGGGCTTCCTGGGGCTGCGTCCGTCCGTCCATGTGGAAGAGCCGGTCGCGGATCTTGCGTTCGAACTGCCGCCGGGTCGTGGCGATGTGCTCGGCCATGAGCACGGCGGCGCGTTCCGCCTCACCGGCGGCGACCGCCTCGGCGATGGCGAGGTGCTGCTCCGCCGCCACCTCCAGCGAACCCGGCGCGTCCCCGTGGAAGAGCAGGACGTCGGACTGGGAGGCCAGGCGGCGGATGTTGCCGATGCTCGACCGCAGGAAGAGGTTGTGCGCCGCCGTGCCGACCGCGTGGTGGAAGGCCGCGTCGGCCTCCGCGAAGCCGTAGTGGTCGGCGGCCTTCGCGGTGCTGGCCGAGGTGGTGGCGCTGTTCCTGATCTCCCGTACCTCCAGCGGGGTGGCGAGCGAGGCCGCGCGACGCGCGGTCTCGGTCTCGATCACCGTGCGGTAGTCGAGCAGCATCAGCACGTGGTCCATGCTGGTCGGCCGGAAGTGCAGGGTCTGGTCGTCGTCCACCAGCCCTCCCGCCGACTCGGCCACGAAGATGCCCGCGCCGCGCCGCACGCTCAGCCGCCCGATCCCCGCGAGGGTCTTGACTGCCTCGCGCGTCACGTTGCGGGAGGCGCCGAGGAGTTCGGCGAGCCGCTGCTCGGTCGGGAGCCGGTCCCCGGGGCTGAGCCGCTGCTCGGCGATGTGGTTGAGCAGCAGTTCCGCGACCCGTTCGTACCCGGGCCGGTAAGGGCCCGGGGCGTGATCCGGTTCGTGGCTCCCGTCCGGTGTCTGCCTCGGCACTCCCACGACGCTCCCCCTCCAGCGGTAACGGATTAATCAGGTTCATCGGCCGCCGCAACTATGACATCTGCGTTACGCGTTCGGAAGATGTGGCTGAAAGAAACTTCAAACCGCCTGAGCAAACCGGAACATAGACCCACCAAGAGGGCTTTTAATCGGCTGCATTGCGCCGAATGGATCTGACTCTTATGGTCCTGGCGTACCGAAGTACGCCGGATGACGCCGCTCGACGCCGCCCGGCCACGCCTGTTGGGCGCGTCTTTGGTCCACCCTCCGGCAACGCCTCCGGTCGCCTTCCCCGCCGACCGCGCGTCCCCCTCGTTCACCCCACTCGCTCCTCCCTGCGAAAGGACCGCGATGAAACTCGCACGCATCGGCGCCCCCGGCGCGGAACGGCCGGTCGTCTCCGGCACGGACGGCATCTGGCGCGAACTGGCGCCTCTGCTGGACGGCGCCGACCTCACCCCGGCGACGCTCGCCACCGCCCTCGCCGCCCGCGACCTCGGCTCGCTGCCCGAGGTGACCGGGGGCCCCGAGCGCTTCGGTCCGCCGCTCGCCGCCATCGGCAAGATCGTCTGCATCGGCCTCAACTACCGTCAGCACGCGGCCGAGACCGGCGCGGAGGTGCCGGCCGAGCCGATCGTCTTCCTCAAGACGCCGGACACCGTCGTCGGCCCCGACGACGAGGTGCTGATCCCGCGCGCCTCCGTCAAGACGGACTACGAGGTCGAACTCGCCGTCGTCATCGGCCGCGAGGCCCGCTACCTCCCTGACGCAGAGTCAGCCGCCGCCTGTGTCGCCGGATACGCCATCAGCAACGACGTCTCCGAGCGGGAGTTCCAGCTGGAGCGCGGCGGCCAGTGGGACAAGGGCAAGAACTGCGAGACCTTCAACCCGCTCGGCCCCTGGCTCCTGAGCGCCGACGAGGTCCCGGACCCGCACTCCCTCGGCCTGCGCCTCTGGGTCAACGGCGAACTCCGCCAGGACGGCGGCACGCACGACATGATCTTCGGCGTCCACGAAATCGTGCGCTACCTCAGCCACTTCATGACCCTGCGCCCCGGCGACATCATCAACACCGGTACCCCGGCCGGTGTCGCGCTCGGCCGCCCCGAGACGCCCTACCTGCGCCCCGGTGACGTCATGGAGGTCGAGATCGACGGCCTCGGCCGCCAGCGCCAGACCCTTGGGAAGGCATGAGATGACCACCACCCCCGCAACCACCGCCGTCCCAGTCCCCGGCCCCCTCGCCGGGCTGCGCGCCCTGGTCACCGGCGGCGCCTCCGGCCTCGGCCGCGCGACCGCCCAGCGGCTCACCGCGCAGGGCGCCCGCGTCGTCGTCCTCGACCGCGCGGGCGAGGCCCCGGAAGGCACGGCCGGGCTCGTCCGCGCCGACCTGGCCGACGACGCCTCGGTCCGCGCGGCCGTCACAGAGGCGCTCGACGTGCTCGGCGGCCTCGACATCCTCGTCAACAACGCGGGGATCGGCGCCCAGGGCTCCGTGGAGGACAACGACGACGCCGAGTGGCACCGCGTCCTGGACGTCAACGTCGTCGGGCTCGTCCGCGTCACCCGCGCCGCCCTGCCCGCGCTCCGCGCCTCCGCGCACGGCGCCGTCGTCAACATCGGCTCCATCGCCGCGACCGCCGGGCTCCCGCAGCGCGCCCTCTACACCGCGAGCAAGGGCGCGATCCTCTCGCTGACCCGCGCGATGGCCGCCGACCTGCTCCCCGAGGGCATCCGCGTCAACGCCGTCAACCCCGGTACGGCCGATACGCCGTGGGTCGGCCGGCTCCTCGCGAGCGCCGAGGACCCCGCCGCCGAACAGGCCGCCCTCGCCGCACGGCAGCCGCACGGCCGCCTCGTGAGCGGAGAAGAGGTCGCGGAGGCGGTCTCCTATCTCGTATCGCCCGCCGCCGCCTCCACGACCGGCACCACCCTCGCCGTAGACGGCGGCATGGACGGGCTTCGCCTGCGCGGGGAAGGATGAGCACCGTGCCGGAACAGCCCTCCTCCCCCGCTACCGGGGACGCGTCGCCCGGGGCGGACACCCCGCGTACCGTGCGCCGGTTCGCCTCCGTCATCCGGCTGCGCCCGGAGAAGGAGGCCGAGTACCGCGCCCTGCACGCCGACGCCTGGCCGCAGGTCCTCGCCACTCTCAAGCGGGCCCGGATCGGGAACTACTCGATCTTCCTGCGCGACGGACTCCTCTTCTCCTACCTGGAGTACGACGGCGAGGACTACGACGCCGACCAGGCGCTCATCGCCGCCGACCCCACCACGCGCCGCTGGTGGGAGCTGACCGACCCGTGCCAGCAGCCCGTGGAGAGCGCCGCCGCCGGCGAGAGCTGGGCGCCCGCGGAAGAGGTCTTCCACCTCGACTGAGGCGGGGGCCCACGATCCGGACCCCGGTCCTACGCTCCGGACCCCGGTCCCAGACCCCGGGGCCCGGCCCCGCACCCGGGGGCCCGGCCCCGCACCACCCCGCACACCCCCGTGCCGTACGCGCCCGCACCGCCGTACGGCACGGGCCGGCCCGAAGGATGACCGTGCGCATCGACGCCCACTTCCACCTCTGGGACCTGGACCGGCACGAACACGCCTGGACCCGGGAGAGCCCCGTACTGCACCGCAGTTACCGCCCCGCAGACCTGCGCCCCGCGCTCGCGGCGGCCGGTGTGGGGCGCGCGGTGCTCGTACAGACCGTGCCCGAGCCCTGGGAGACGCCCGAACTCCTCGCCCTCGCGGAGCAGGAGGAGTTCATCGGCGCCGTCGTCGGCTGGAGCGACCTCACGGACCCGGAGCTGCCCGACGCGCTCGACCGGCTGCGCGCCCTGCCCGGCGGCCGCTTCCTGACCGGGCTGCGCCACAACGTCCAGGACGAACCCGGCACCGCGTGGTTCGCCCGCCCCGAGGTACGGCACGGGCTGCGCGCGCTCGGCGCGGCGGGGCTCACGTACGACCTTCTCGTGCGCCCCGATCAGCTCACCGCCGCCGTCGCGCTCGTCCGGGGGCTGCCACAGGTGCGCTTCGTCCTCGATCACGCGGGCAACCCGGTCGTCGGGCCGCGCCCCGCCCCCGAGTGGACCGCCGCGATGACGGCGCTCGGCCAACTGTCCAACGTCGCCGTCAAGTTCTCCGGCCTCCTTACCCGCACCGGCGAGACCGACCCGGTCACCGCACTCGCCGCCTACGCGGCAACGCTGCTCGGGACGTTCGGCCCCCGCCGCGTCCTCTTCGGCTCGGACTGGCCGGTGTGCCGCCTCACCGCCGAGTACGAAGAGGTCCTCGCCGTCACGGAGACCCTGCTCGCCCCGCTCGCCCCCGCCGACCGCGCCGCCGTCCTCGGCACCAACGCGGCCGACTGGTACGCGGTACGCACCTGAACCCCGCCCCGGCACGAGTACGGAGTCCGCCATGACCAGCCCCAATCCAAGCCCGAGCCCCAGTCCAGGCCCCCGCCGCACCCTCGGGCGCAGCCAGGTCGCCGTCAGCCCGCTGGGCTTCGGCGCCGCCCCGCTCGGCAACCTCTACGCACCCCTGGACGAGGAGACCGCCCGCGCCGCCGTGGACGCCGCCTGGGACGCGGGCGTCCGCTACTTCGACACGGCACCGCACTACGGCCTCGGGCTCTCCGAACGCCGCCTCGGCGCGGCCCTGAAAGCGCGCCCGCGCGACGCGTTCACCGTCTCCACGAAGGTCGGCCGCCTCCTCGAACCGCACCCGTCACCGAGCGGCTCCGACCTCGCCGCCGGGGGCTTCGCCGTCCCCGACACGTTGCGCCGCCGCCCCGACTACAGCCGCGACGGCGTCCTGCGCAGCCTGGAGGCGAGCCTCGAACGCCTCGGCCTCGACCGCATCGACGTGGCGCTCGTCCACGACCCGGACGAGCACATGGACACCGCCCTCACCGAGGCGCTGCCCGCCCTCGCGGAGCTGCGCGCGCAGGGAGTCGTCGGCGCGATCGGAATCGGCATGAACACCGTGGACCCGCTGCGCCGCTTCGTCGCGGAGGGCGACCCGGACGTGGTGATGGTCGCCGGGCGCTGGACCCTCCTCGACCGCGCCGCCGCCCCGCTCCTCGCGGAGTGCGCCGCGCGCCACGTCTCCGTCATCGCGGCGGCCCCCTTCAACTCCGGCCTGCTGAGCACCGATCACCCAGAGGCGGGCGGGCGCTACGACTACGGCACGGTGCCCGCCACCGTCCTGGACCGGGCCCGCGCACTCGCCACCCGCTGCTCGGCGCACGGTGTCCCGCTCCCCCGCGCGGCCCTCTGCTTCCCGCTGCGCGAACCGGTCGTGTCGAGCGTCCTGGCCGGCTTCCGCACCCCGGCGGAGGTCACCTCGGCCGCCGCCCACCTCGCCCACGGGGTCCCGGAGCGGCTCTGGGCCGAACTGGACGCACCGGAGCAGATGAAGACGGCGTTCGCACCGTGAGGGAGGAGATCATGGCGCGGGGACGCCGCCGAGGTAGGCGCGGACAGCCCCTGAGGTCTCGTCGTACCGGCCGAGGACCAGCAGGTCAGGTCCCGGCGGCGCTCCGTGCAGGGGCCGGTAGGTGAGGCCCGGCAGGGCGATGCGCTCCGTGGCGGTGGGGACGAGGGCCACGCCGGTGCCGGCCAGGGCGAGAGCGAGGGCGCCCAGGGTGCTGCCGACCAGGCGGACCCGGGAGCGGTCCTCCTCTGTGGCGGGCCAGAGCCGGGAGAGGACGGTCTCGTCCTCCTCGCTGCTCGCGTAGACGATCAGGTCGTGGGCGCTCAGGGTGGCTGTGGTCACCGCGGACGCGCAAGCCAGTTCGTGGTCGGAGCTCAGGGCGACGGAGAGCGGCGTGGGCGCGCGGCGTGTGACGCGCAGGCCGTCGGTGTCGCCGAGCCCCAGGTCGGGGCAGTAGCCGAGGTCGAGCGCGCCGTCGCGTACCGCCTGGATCTGGGCGGCCGGCGGAAGCTCCGTCAGGGCGAGGCCGACCCGTGGGTGCGCCCGGCGGAAGTCGCGCAGGTCGTCGGAGAGGACGCCCTGGAGGACGGCGACGCCGGCGAAGCCGATCCGGACCGTTCCCGTCTCACCCTGCACCGACTCCCGGGCCACCTGCAGGGCGCGGTCGGCCTGTGCCAGGGCCCTGCGGGCCTCGGGCAGCAGCAGTTCACCGGCCTCGGTCAGCTCGACGCGTCGGCTGGTACGGGAGAACAGGCGACCGCCCACCTCCCGCTCCAGGGCCTGGACCTGGGCGCTGAGGGTGGACTGGGTGACGTGCAGCAGGGCGGAGGCCCGCCCGAAGTGCCGCTCGTCGGCGACGGCGACGAAATAGCGCAGGTGCCGCAGCTCCACCGTCCACCCCTGTCATCCATCGTTCCAGCCGATTGGTTGATCGTATCTTTCGGTTGGACCTATCGCTGCGCCGGACGCACGCTGGACGCATGAACGTGACATTGCAGGACCGACAGGACATCGCAGATCTCATGACCGGGTGGATCCACCGGGACCTCGGCGAGTGGGACCGGCTGAAGGGCCTCTTCCATCCCGACGGCCGGATCGAGATCACCTGGTTCGAGGGACGGGCGTACGAGTTCGTGGACGCCTCCGCCCGGATGGGGGCCTCCTCCTTCCGGACCAAGCACCTGATCACCGCGCCTGTGGTGACCTTCTCCGCCGACGGTGACCGCGCTGTCAGCGAGACCAATGCCGTCATCATCGGCGAGAACGTCGACCTGCGCCTCGGCTGCAACGGCCACAACCGGTTCATCGACCGTCTGGAGAAGCGGGACGGGGTGTGGCGCATCAGCGACCGCAAGAGCGTCTACGACTTCGGCACCTTCACCTTCCCCGCCGGGATCGTCGAAATCGACGCGGAGATCGTCGCCCGGTACCCGCGGGAGTACGCCGCCCTCGCCTACCTGCTGGAGGCCAGCGGATTCCCGGTGAGCCGGGTCTTCGCGACCAAGGGCAGCGACCTGGAGCGCGACATCAAGGAGTCCGCCTCCGCCTGGCTGGGCGAACAGGCGGACAAGTGACGGCCACCGCGGCGAACGAGAAGTACAGAGGACCACGATGAAACTGATCACGATCGAGGAACACACGCTGCACACCGGTGTGGCCAAGGCGTCCGCCGCCCGGACGGCCGAGGTCAGCCCTGGCTTCGGAGCGTCCTACGCCCCGGCAAGCGGTCTCCCCTACAGCCCGTCGGCCGAGGTGCTGGAAGACCTGGACGAGGGCCGGATCGCAGCCATGGACGCCGACGGCATCGACATGCAGGTGCTCTCCAACCTCACCACCCAGTACCTGCCCGCCGACGTGGCGCCGGAGCTGGTCCGCGACGTCAACGACCGCCTCGCCGCCGCCTGTGTACGCCACCCCGACCGGTTCGCCGCCTTCGCGTCACTGCCCACCACCGCACCCGGGCACGCCCCGGACGAGCTCCGACGCGCGGTGGAGGAACTGGGCTTCGTCGGCACCCTCATCCACGGCCGCACCGACGACGAGTTCCTCTCTGCCGAGCGGTTCGACCCGATCCTGCGCACCGCCGCCGAACTGGGCGTTCCCGTCTACCTCCACCCCGCACCGCCGACCCGCGTCACCGCTGCCGACAACTACGAGGCGGGCCTGAAAGAGGTCGTCGCCACCCGGTTCGCGACCGCGGCGTGGGGCTGGCACAACGAGTCCGGCGTCCACTTCATCCACCTGGTGCTCAGCGGCGTCTTCGACCGCTACCCCGAGCTGCAGTTCATCCTCGGCCACTGGGGCGAGGCCGTCCCCTGGTACCTGGACCGTCTCGACGAGGCCCTGCCACGCGAGGCCACCGGCCTGGACCGCACCATCGGCGAGTACGTCCGACAGAACACCTACTACACCCCGAGCGGCATGTTCACCGCCCCCCACCTGCGTTTCTGCACCGACCTCCTCGGCACCGACCGCATGATCCACTCGGTCGATTACCCCTTCGTCGGCAATGCCGGATCCCGCGCCTTCCTGACCGGCTCCGGACTCTCCGAGGACGCCCAGCACGACATCGCCCACCGCAACGCCGAACGCCTCCTGCGCCTCTGACCACCCCGCACGTCGAGTCGTCCTCGGGCGGGCGCGCGGTCCAGGCCCGTCACGCACCGCGTGGCGGGCCTACGCGTGTCCCGGCATATCTCGCTGGACCCGGCGGCGCCCACGGGCGACAGTGTGGCCCATGACTTCACACGTACACCACGTCACCGTCGACTGCGCCAACGCCTATGAACTCGCCACGTTCTGGGCCCAGGTGCTCGGCTCCCCCGTCTCCGACGACGATGCCCCCGGCGACCCCGAGGCCCTCGTCGAGACCCCCGGTACCGCGCTGCTGTTCATCACCGTGCCCGAACCGAAGAGCACCAAGAACCGCATCCACTTCGACGTCCAGCCGGACGACCGCACCCGGGACGAGGAGGTCGAGCGGCTGCTCGCCCTCGGTGCCACGCTGGTGGCGGATCACCGCAGGCCGAACGGGCGGGGGTGGGCGACCCTGGCCGATCCGGAGGGCAACGAGTTCTGCGTGGAGTGCGGTGCGCGGGAGCGGGCGCTGCTGACGGGGACGCGGCTGCCGGTCACCGCGGACGACGTGACCTCGGCGGTACGGCTCGCGGTCGCCGCGCTCAAGGAGTCCCCGGCGGAGGACTGGCACATCCCGGCGGGGACGCTCACCTGGGACTGCTGGGAGACCGTGGAGCACCTGAGCGACGACCTCTTCGCCTATGCCGCCCAACTGGGGCCGCAGTCAACTCCGTTGGACCGCGATGTGCCGTTCCACTGGACCAGGCGGCACGAGGGCGGACCGGCCAACGCGATCTTCACCGACCCGGCGGCCGGTACGGCAGGGCTGCTGCAGATCCTGGAGGCCGGCGGGGCGATGCTCGCGGCGATGGTCAGGACGACCTCGCCGGATGTCCGCGCGTACCACAGCTACGGGATCTCCGACGCGGAGGGATTCGCCGCGATGGGCATCGTGGAGACCCTGGTCCACACCCACGACCTGGCCGAGGGACTGGGCATCGGCTGGACTCCGCCCGCAGACCTCTGCGACCGGGTGCTGGCCCGGCTCTTCCCCGACGCCCCGGACGACAGCGACCGGTGGACCGTACTGCTGTGGTCCACCGGCCGCGCCGAACTGCCCGGCCGCGCAAGGGTGTCGTCATGGAAGTGGCAGGGCGCTCCGGCGGCGGACACCACGCAGGCGTAGCGAACGGGCTCAGCCGGTGAGCACGTCCAGCGCCCGGTCCACATCGGCCTCGGTGTTGTACAGGTGGAAGGCGGCCCGCAGGTTGCCGGCCCGGTTGGAGACCATCACCCCGGCCCGCCCCAGCTCCACCGCCCGCTCCCCGAGTCCGGGCACCGCGACCACGGCCGAATCCCCCGCCACCGCCTCGCGCCCGGCCCCGGCCAGCCCGTCCCTGAAGCGGGCCGCCAGGCCGGTGGCGTGGCCGTGGAGGGCGTCGATGCCGATCTCGTTCAGCAGGGCGAGGGAGTGCTCCGCGCCGTGGTACGAGAGGAACGCGGGCGGTTCGTCGTAGCGGCGGGCGTCCGGCGCGAACGCGGCGACCGGCCCGTAGGTACTGCCCCACCGGTCGGCGGCGCTGACCCACCCGGCGAAAACCGGCGGCAGCGACTCCTGCGCCTCCTCCGTGACGGTGAGGAACGACGCGCCGCGCGGGCAGAGCAGGAACTTGTACCCGCCCGCGACCGTGTAGTCGTACGCCCCGGCGTCGAGCGGCAGCCAGCCCGCGGACTGGGTGGCGTCCAGCAGCGTACGGGCCCCGTGGGCGGCGGCCGCGGCCCGTACCGCGTCCAGATCCGCGGTACGGCCGTCGGCGGACTGCACGGACGAGAAGGCGACGAGCGCGGTCTCCGGACGCACCGCGTCGGCCAGCCCCTCCAGCGGGACGTACCGCATCCGGAGGTCGCCGCGGGCCGCGAACGGAGTGACGACCGAGCTGAACTCCCCCTCCGGCGCGAGCACTTCGGCCCCGGCGGGCAGCGAGCAGGCGACCAGTCCGACATGGACGGAGACCGAGCTGCCGACCGCGACCCGGTCGGCCCCGACCCCGGCGAGCCGCGCGAAGCCCTCCCGCGCGCTGTCGGCGGCCTCGAAGTCACCGGCTCCGTCCCGGCGGCCGGTGGCGTTCTCCTCGGCGAGGACTTTCACCGCGTCCACGGTACGGCGGGGCAGCAGCCCGCAGGTGGAGGTGTTGAGGTAGGCGGTCTCCGGCGCGAACTCGGCGTCGACCGCACGGCTGAGCGAAGAGATCATCATGCGCCCAGCCTGGAGGCCCCTTAACCCATAGTCAATCACCAATAGTTAAGGGGTATCCCCAAGCAACGCTTATGCGTGCAGGTGGCTGGCGGCCGGCCGCACTCCATACGGGTACAGGAACCGGAGGCCGCAGGTCAGCCGATGCCGGCGCCCGAGGCCGGAACCTCGCACGCGCCGTCGGTGTCGCAGGCCGCGGCGTCCCCTCCGATGGCGGTCAGCGGCCGGTCCTGCCAGGCCTGCTCCAGGGCCTGGGCGAAGACCTCGGCGGGCTGGCCGCCGGAGATGCCGTACCGCCGGTCCAGCACGAAGAACGGCACCCCGTTGGCCCCCAGCTCGGACGCCTCCCGCTCATCGGCCCGCACCTCGGCCGCGTACGCCTCGGGGTCGGCGAGCACCGCACGCGCCTCGTCGGCGTCGAGCCCGGCCTCGACGGCGAGCTCGACCAGCACCTCACCGTCGAAGACGGACCGCTCCTCGGCGAAGTTCGCCCGGTAGGCGAGGTCCAGCAGCGCGTCCTGACGGCCGCGGGCCTTGGCCAGGTGCAACAGCCGGTGGATGTCGAAGGTGCTGCCGTGGTCCCGCCCCTCGCTGCGGTAGCCGAGCCCTTCGGCGTGCGCGTTGGCGGCGACACCCGCCTCCATGGACCGCGCCTCCTCCGGGCTGCGCCCGTACTTCCGCGCCAGCATGTCGAGCACCTGCACGGTGTCGCCCTTGGCCCGCCCCGGGTCGAGCTCGAAGGAGCGGTGCACCACCTCGACCTCGTCGCGGTGGGCGAACCCGGCCAGGCCCTTCTCGAAACGGGCCTTGCCGATGTAGCACCACGGGCAGGCGATGTCGCTCCAGATCTCGACGCGCATGACTCTTCTACTCTCCGGGCTCTCGGGGGCTGCTCACGCAGCACGGGGGAACTGAGAAACCCTCCGCCCTCCGGGAACGCGTGTCCGGGCCCGTGTCATTCCCGCCCGCCGTTCCCGCCCGTCGTTCCGGCCTTCCTCAGGCGCGTACCCCGGCCGGCACCGCCAGGCGCAGCATGAGGTGGCTGCCCGAGCGGGGGTGTTCCGGGTCGGGGGTCCAGCCGCGGGCCGTGTAGAAGGACTGGGCGCGGGTGTTGTGTACGAACACCTCCAGCCGGGCTTCGGCAACTCCGTCCAGCTGCCAGGCCGCCACGCACGCCTCGTGCAGTTCGGTGCCGATGCCCTCGCGCCAGCGGTCCGGTGCCACGTGGAGCTGGGTCAGGTGCATGCCGCCGTCGCGCACGGCGTGGGCCGCGATCCCGGCGAGGACGCCGTCCCGCTCGGCGCACAGGACGGTCGCGTCGGCGCGGTCGATGGCGCGGGCCCAGCCGCCCCGGCTGCGGCCTACCTCCTCCGCGCCCAGGTACTCCTCCTCCGGGAGGTGGCCGCGGTAGTAGGTGGCACGCGCTTCGGTGTGCAGGCGGACTATCTCGTCGAGATCGGCGGGCGTGGCTATTCGGATCATGTTGAAGGGGACGCTCCCGGACGACCACAGGTTGCGGCCGTCCGGGAGCGTCATGCGCCCTGGACCTGCGCCCAGGACCTGCGCCCTGGACCTGCGCCCAGGACCTGCGCCCTGGACCTGCGCTCTGGCCCTGCGGCCTAGAGGTGGCCGGCGCCCGCTCCGCCGGTCACGGAGGAGACGACGGACGAGGCCGGCTCGGCGGTGTACGAGTACGGCGCCTGGGTCAACGTGCCGACCTGGGAGATCTCGGTGGCCGCGCCGCCGAGGTCGTTGCCGCGTTCCACGACGTAGCCGTCCTCGTCGCTGTCGCGGATGGTGGTGATGGCGACACCGGTGCTGCGGAAGACGTTGTTCTCCACCAGCATCTGCGCGCCCATCCGCGAGTGCACCGCCGTCGAGGCGCCCACGACGTAGTTGTCGTAGAAGTGTCCTGTGCCGAACCTGAGGCTGGGGATGCGGGAGTTGACGTTGTCGAAGTAGTTGTGGTGGTAGGTCACGTGGAGGTGACCGGTGTCCTCGCTCGCGTTGCTGTCGCTGTGGCCGACCAGGCTGCCCTTGTAGTGGTCCTTGAAGGTGTTCCAGGAGACGGTGACCTGGTCGGAGGCGTGCGTGATGTCGAGCAGACCGTCGTAGTAGTCCTTGTCGTGGTCGCGGTCGGCGGAGAACGTGTTGTGGTCGATCCACACCTTGGTGGACTTCTGGACGGTGATCCCGTCGGCGGGGGCGACCGGCTTGCTGATGTTGAGGTTGCGGATCACGATGTTCGTCGAGTTCTTCAGCCGCAGCCCGCCGCCGGTGAATCCGGAGGACGAACCGACGCCGAGCACGGTGGTGTTGGACCCGATGTCGACCTGGCCGCTCAGCGAGATGATCCCGCTGACCTTGACGGTCTTGGCGGCGGTCCCGGTGACGGCCGTCTTGAACGCGGCGAGGCTGGTGACGGTCACGGCGGCGGAGCTGCCGCCACCGGTCGTGCCGGCCCCGTAGCCCACGGGAGAGGTTTCGGCGGCCCCGGCGGAGCCCGGAAGCAGGGCGACGGCGACGACGGCGACTGTCGCGGCGGCGAGGGCCGTGAGACTGCGGCTACGGGTGCGGAGGTGGGTGCGCATGATGTCCCTTCGGTACGACGACGTGCGGGGAGGGTGCTGTGCTCGGCGGCTCGTGCGCGGCGCGATGCGTCCGTATACGAGCCGCTGTCCCTCAGTTGTCGCCACCGGGGGGCGGGGGGTTGCCGGGTCGGACAGGTATTTTCCGTTCAGCGGACCGGAGTTGACGGCTCTGCCCCGCCCGAGGTCCCCCGCAGGTGCGCGTGGCAGGTCGCTCTGTGCACCGAACCTCGGCTGTTCGCCATTGAGGACTGATGTCCGTATGCAGGATCAGGATGTAGCCATGGAGAACGAAGTACCTCTGTCCGGAGGACGCATCACCTCGGGCGTGGTCAGGATCGGCAACACCGTTCGGAGGCCGGCCACCGGGTCGTCCCCGTTCGTCGCCGAGCTGCTCGGCTCTGGACTGACGGTCCCGAGCTCTGGCGATGTTCCGGGCTGCGCGGTACGGCCGGGCATACCGATGCGCCGCCCTCCGTGTCCGGAGGACGGCGCATCGCGGTGCGTGGGTGCCGCCGTTCGGTCAGCTCCCGTCGCGGAGGTCCACGAGGCCCGTCGGGCGGAACGCGATCCGGTCGAAGGCGGCCTCGCAGCCGTCACCCGTGGGCGACTGGACCAGGAAGCCGATGGACGCGGCGGCGGCCTGCTCCGGGGTGCCCAGGGCGAAGACTCGGACGAAGGTCCACTTCTCGCCGTCGGCGGAGGCGTGGCAGGCGAAGGCGCCGCCGGTACGGCTCAGCCGCAGCCAGTGGGTGTCGCCCTCCACGACGGCGGAGTTGACGTCGTCGGAGTGGCCACGGGTGACGACCGTGCAGACCGTGGGGCGGTCCGGGGACAGCTCCAGGCAGATCTTGGCCCACTCGCGGTCACCGACGTGGAGGTAGAGGACGCCCGCGTCGAAGGCGGCGGCGAAGCCGACCCGCACCCGGGCGATCAGCTGGAAGTCGCCCTCCGGGGCGGGACCCAGCAGCCGGGGCGCGTCGCTCGCCGGTTCGAGGGCGGCGCCGCCCGGCGGGACGAAGCGGTCCTGCCGGGCGCCCGCGCGGCCGGTCAGTACGCCGCCCTCGTAGGCCCATTCCGTCGTCGGGCCGAACGGTTCGAGGCCGAAGGGGAGTTCGGGAAGTCGCAGGGTCATGCGCGGCGTCCGTCCACCCGGCGCGGCAGCCCCTGCGGGTTGTCCTCGCGCAGCTCCGGCGGGAGCAGGGCCTCGGGGGTCGTCTGGTAGCTGACCGGGCGCAGCCAGCGCTCGATCGCGGTGGCGCCGACCGAGGTGGAGGTGGAGGTGGTGGCCGGGTAGGGGCCGCCGTGGTGCTGGGCGGGGGCGACGGCGACGCCGGTCGGCCAGCCGTTGACCAGGACGCGGCCGGCCAGCGGGGTGAGCGCCGCGAGGAGTGCGGCGGCGCTGTCGTCGGCCTGCTCCGTGGCGATCTGGAGGGTGGCGGTGAGGTTGCCGGGCAGCCGGGAGAGGACCGCGGCGACCTCGTCCTGCGAGGTGTAGCGGGCCACGACGGTGACCGGCCCGAAGCACTCCTCCAGGAGGGCGTCGTGCGGGCCCTCGGTGGTGAGGAGGTGCGCCGGTACGGTCAGGAAGCCGGCTGCGACGGTGTGCTCGCCGCCCGCGCCGGGGGTGACCGGGGCGTCCACCTCCGGGAGGGCGGCGCGCTCGCCGACTCCGGCGAGGAAGGCGTCACGCATCCGGTGGTCGAGCAGGACTCCGGCCTCGGAGTCGCTGACCGCCTCCGTGAGGGACTTCAGGAGGCGGTCGCCGGTCTCGCCCGCCGGGGCGAGGACGAATCCGGGCTTGGTGCAGAACTGGCCCGCGCCCATGGTCATCGAGCCCGCGAGCCCGGCGCCGATCTGCTCGGCGCGCTCTGCGGCGGCGGCCTCTGTGACGACGACGGGGTTGAGGGAGCCCAGCTCGCCGTGGAACGGGATGGGGGCGGGCCTGGCCGCCGCCGCGTCGAAGAGGGCGCGGCCACCGCGCACCGATCCGGTGAAGCCGGCGGCGCTGACGAGCGGGTGCTTGACCAGCTCGACGCCCGCCTCGAAGCCGTGGACGAC
Organism: Streptomyces sp. NBC_00341; assembly: GCF_041435055.1. Classification (NCBI taxonomy): domain Bacteria; kingdom Bacillati; phylum Actinomycetota; class Actinomycetes; order Kitasatosporales; family Streptomycetaceae; genus Streptomyces; species Streptomyces sp. NBC_00341. The sequence continues at coordinate 1,845,560 of NZ_CP108002.1, forward strand.
GGTGATGACGTCCTCGGGGAGACCGTGCTGCGCGGCGGCCCTGCGCAGCACGGAGGCGCAGAGTTCGGAGGTCGCCGGGTGGTCGGGGTGCGCCTTGACGACGACCGGGCAGCCGGCCGCGAGGGCGCTGGCGGTGTCGCCGCCGGGGACGGAGAACGCGAGCGGGAAGTTGCTGGCCGCGTAGACGGCGACGACCCCGAGCGGGATCTTGTAGCGGCGCAGGTCGGGCCACGGCGGGGTGCGGGTGGCGTCCTCGTGGTCGATGTGGATGTCGAGGAACGCGCCCTCGTCCACGACCTCCGCGAAGGCTCGCAACTGCGCTGCGGTGCGGGCGAGTTCACCGGTGAGCCGGGCCGGGCCGAGTGCCGTCTCCGCGTCGGCGGCCTCGATGACGTGCTCACCGGCCTCGGCGAGCAGATCGGCCGCGGTGCGCAGGAAGGCGGCGCGCACGGTGCGGTCCGCGAGCGAGGCACGTGCGGCGTGGGCGGCCCGGACCGCCCGGTCGACCTCCTCCGCTGTAGCCTCCACCGCAACCTGCTCACGCGGGTTCCCGGTGCGGGGGTCGACGCTCCAGACTGGTGCTGCTGCCACCGTTTTTTCCTTCCGCTCCACTGCCACACATCAGAAGTTGTTCGGTATTCTGAACAAAGTTCCTGATCGTGAATATGAAGCGACTCTATTTCCGGGCGTTCGGTGTTGGCAAGAAGTCGCAGGTTTCGTAAGTGGGCTGGAAGGGGCGTAGGGCGATGTCGGTTGCCGAGTCTGGTGGGGCACAGGTCAAGTCCGCGGTACGGACGGTGGAGCTGCTGGAGTACTTCGCCGGGCGGCCCGGCATGCACTCGCTCGCCGCGGTGCAGGAGGCCGTCGGATACCCCAAGTCCAGCCTCTACATGCTGCTGCGCACCCTGGTCGAGCTGGGCTGGGTCGAGACGGACGCGACCGGGACGCGGTACGGGATCGGCGTACGGGCGCTGCTGGTCGGCACCTCGTACATCGACGGCGACGAGGTCGTCGCCGCCTCACGCCCCACCCTGGACCGGCTCTCCGACGACACCACGGAGACCATCCACCTGGCCCGTCTCGACGGGACGAACGTGGTGTACCTCGCCACCCGCCAGTCCCAGCACTATCTGCGCCCCTTCACCCGGGTCGGCCGCAGGCTGCCCGCGCACTCCACCTCGCTCGGCAAGGCGCTGCTGGCCACCCACAGCGACGAGCAGGTCCGCAAGATGCTGCCCGAGACGCTGCCCGCGCTGACCGAGCACACCCTGACCGACCGGGAGAAGCTCATCGAGGAGCTGCGCCTGATCCGCGAGCAGGGGTACGCGGTGGACCGCGAGGAGAACACCCTGGGGCTGCGCTGCTTCGGTGTCGCGATCCCGTACCGCACCCCGGCGCGCGACGCGATCAGCTGCTCGGTGCCGGTCGCCCGGCTCACGCCCGCGCACGAACAGACGGTCAAGGACGCACTGTTCGACGCGCGCGACCGGCTGACCCTCGCGACCCGGAGGCTCTGACCCGTGGAGCTCTCCCTGCGCCCGGTGCGGGACGGCGATCTGCCGCTGTTCTTCGACTGGATGTCCGACCCGGTGGCGGTCCATGCCGCCGCCTTCACCAGCGAGGACCCCACGGACCGGCACGCGTTCGACGCGCACTGGGCGCGCGTCCTGGCCGACCCTTCGGTCGTGATGCGCAGCGTTCTCGCCGACGGGGTGGTGGTCGGCAACGCCGGGGTCTACGGGCCGCCGGACGACCGCGAGGTCACCTACTGGATCGACCGGTCGCGCTGGGGCCGGGGCGTGGCGACCGCCGCACTGGCCGCCCTGCTCGTCGCCGTACCGGAGCGTCCGCTGTACGCGCGTGCCGCGGCCGACAACGCGGGGTCGCGGCGGGTGCTGGAGAAGTGCGGGTTCACCGTGACGGGCAAGGACCGCGGCTATGCGAACGCCCGCGGCGAGGAGACGGCCGAGCTGCTGTTCACCCTGACCGGATGAGGACACGGCCGAGCGGCTGTCCATCCTGACCGGATGAGGGCTGGGCGGCCTGCCTCCCCCGCGTGGGGGAGGCGGATCACCATCCGGTATGAGGTGCGCGTGCCGCCCGCGCGGGAGCGTGGACGGTATGACACAGACACCGCTCGCGTCGGCTCCCTCATCGACCCCCGCACCGGCTCCCGCCGCCCCGGTCACCACCCGGGCGCGCACCGCGCTGCGCGCCCTGGCGATCGTCGCCTGCCTGCCCTACATCGTGCTCAAGGCCGCCTGGGTCTCGGGCAGCCACCTCGGCATCCCCGACGGCAGCTCGCTGCTCGACCACCGCACCACGATGATCGTCGCCAACAGCGGTTCGGTCCTGATGGACGGCGCGGTCGTCGTCATCGCCCTGCTGCTCACCCAGGCCTGGGGCCGGCGCGTGCCCGCCTGGCTGCTCGTCCTGCCGATGTGGGTGGCGACCGGTCTGTTACTGCCGATCATGGCCGGCTATCCGCTCCAACTGCTGGTCCAGGTCCTCGGCGGCGAGATCACCAGCAGCGCCGACTCCACCCGGCCCTTCCTCGACCAGTGGGTCTTCGCCGTCGTCTACACCGGCTTCATCATCCAGGGCCTGGCCCTGGGCACCCTCTTCGCGCTGTACGCGAAGGACCGCTGGGGCCACCTCTGGCGAGGCGCCCTGCGTGATCTGCCCGCCAGTCCCACGGCTCCCGCCCTGCGCGCCTGCGCCGTCGCCGCCTCGCTGACCGCCCTGATCCCCGGCACCATGCATCTGCTCTGGGCCACCGGGTCGACCGCCGGGCTCAACGCGGCACTGATCGCGGAGAGCAACGGCGGCTCCCACGTCGTCGACGCCGTCGATGTCCTCTTCGCCGCCGCCGCGGTCGCCGGGGTACTGCTCCTCGCCTTCCGCCGGAACTCCGCGCTGCCGCTGCGGATACCGCTCGCGCTGGCCTGGGGCGGCTCCGGCGCGGTGGGCTGCTGGGGCGGCTGGATGGGCCTCGCCGCACTGAGCAGCGTCGACGACCTCGCCCATCGGCCCACCGCCGCAGTGGTGCTGACCTACGCTGTGCAGATGCTGGTCGGAACGCTGGTGTTGGCCCTGGGCGCGTACTTCCTGGCCGAGCGCGCGGCCGGTACGCGACCGCCGTCCGGCCTCCGGGCGTGACGCCGCTGCTCGGGCGGCGGGCCCGGCTGCGCTGGCTCCATCTGATCATCGGCGGGGCCCTGTTGATGCCGTACTTCCTGGTGGGCACGGTGATCGTCGGCTCGTTCCGGGCGGGCGCCAATGTGTTCAGCTCGCCGGTCGACCAGCTGATCGCGTTCGCCTTCGCCCTGCCGATGGCCTCGGTCACCGCGCTCTTCCCGCTCGCCCGGCCGCTGTCGGTGTCCGCCGCCCGCGCCCTGTGCGGTCTGCCGCCGGACCGGCCGCTGGCGGACGGGCCGGCCAGGACCCGGCAGGCCAGGTTCCGCGCGGCGCTCTGGTACACCCTGCACGTGGCGCTCGGCGGTGTCGTCAGCGGCATGACGCTGGCCCTGACCCCGTTCGCGGTGGGGGTGACGGTGCTGCCGTTCTTCGCCGCCGTGCGCGAGTCCCCGGTGCTCGATGTGCCGGAGGCGCTGGACGGTCGGTGGCTCCCGGTCCTGGCGCCGTTCGCCGGGATCGCGATGCTGGCGGCGATGGCCGGCTGCGCGGCGGCGGCCGGGGCGCTGCTGGCCAACCGGGCGCCGGTCCTGCTGGGCCCGACCCCCGACGACCGGCTGGCCGCCGCAGAACGCCGGGCGGCCGGCCTCGCGGTACGCAACCGGCTGGCCCGGGAACTGCACGACTCGGTCGGCCACGCGCTCAGCGCCGTCACCCTCCAGGCGGGCGCGGCCCGCAGGGTGCTGGACAGCGACCCGGAGTTCGTCCGCGAGGCGCTGACCGCGATCGAGGAGACGACCCGGCGCACGGTCGACGAGCTCGACTCTGTGCTCGGGCTGCTGCGGCGGACCGCCGACACCGCGGAGGGCGCCGAAGCGGCCGGGTACGCGCAGGACACGACCGGCCCCGGGCTCGACGCGCTGGACGGGCTGCTGGCGCGTTGCGGGGTGCCCGTCTCGTACACCGCCGAAGGCGACCGGGGCGCGGTGCCCGGCGCCGTGGCGCGCGAGGCCTACCGGATCGTGCAGGAGGGGCTGAGCAACGCGCTGCGGCACGGCGGGCACGGTGCGCCGGTGCGGCTGCGGATCACGGTGCGCGCGGAGGAACTGGAGATCGTCGTGGACAGCCCGCTGCCCGCGCGGCCGTCCCCGGTGCGCCCCGGCGGCGGCCGGGGGCTGCGCGGCGTCTCCGAGCGCGCCGTACTGCTCGGCGGCCGGGCCGGGGCCGGACCTCACGAGGGCGGGTGGCGGCTGACCGCCCGCCTCCCCCTGCGCCCCGGCGCGCGGGAGCGGCCATGAGTACCCCGGTCCGGATCGTCGTCGCCGACGACGAGCGCATGGTCCGTACCGCCCTGCGGGTCATCCTGGACGCCGAGCCCGGGCTGGAGGTCGTCGGCGAGGCCTCGACCGGCGCGGAGGCGGTCTCCGTGGTGCGCGAGCTGCGCCCCGACGTGGTGCTGATGGACGTGCGGATGCCGAAGACCGACGGCATCAGGGCAACCGAGCTGATCCTGGCCGTGCTCGACCCGGCGCCGCGCGTCATCGTCGTCACCACCTTCGAGCACGACTCCTACGTGTACGAGGCGCTGCGCGCCGGAGCCGCCGGATTCCTCCTCAAGCGGGCGGCGGCCGAGGAGCTGGTGCAGGCGGTGCGGCTGGTGGCCCGCAGCGACTCGCTGCTCTTCCCCGCCGCCGTACGGGGCCTGGCGGCCGAGTACGGGAGGCGGCGGCCGGCCGCCGCTCCCGCCGCCTGGGCGGCCCGGCTCACCGAGCGGGAGGCGGACGTCCTGCGGCTGATGGCGGCCGGGCTCAGCAACGCGGAGATCGCCGCCCGGCTGCGGGTGGGCGCGGCGACGGCGAAGACCCATGTGGCGGGCGTCCTGGCGAAGACCGGCGCCCGGGACCGTACCCAGGCGGTCATCGCCGCGTACGAGTCGGGGTTCATCGCACCGGGCCGGGCCGGCGGCGCCGGGTGACAGGACAATGAACAAGACGATGAGTAATGGGTGAGAAGCGGCACAACCGGGAACGGCGTACCGCGCCCCGCACGTCCCTTGTACGGGATGAACAAGACCATAAGGCGAGCCTCGGTCTTCTGCCTGCTGCTGGTCCTCGCCCTGCTGGGGCGGGCGACCTGGGTGCAGGCGTACCAGGCACGGGCGCTCGCAGACGACGACCACAACCGGCGGAACACCATCGCGCAGTACGCGCAGCCGCTCGGGGACATCATCGTGGCCGGCTCGCCGGTCACCGGATCGAAGAGGACGGAGGGCAGCGATCTCGCGTACAAGCGCACCTATGACAAGGGCGACCTCTACGCCGCCGTCACCGGATACAGCTCGCAGGCCTACGGCTCCACGCAGCTCGAAGGGATCTACAGCCATGTGCTGGACGGCACCGACGACCGGCTGAAGAACCCGCTGAACGTGGTGACCGGCGAGAAGACCGATCCGGGCAGTGTGCTGACCACGATCGACCCGGACGTGCAGAAGGCGGCGTACGACGCCCTCGGTGACGACAAGGGCGCGGCCGTGGCGATCGACCCGAAGAGCGGGCAGATCCTGGGGATGGTCTCCACGCCGTCCTACAACCCGTCCGACATCAGCGGGACGACCGACGGCGACACCTGGAAGAAGCTGCTCGCGGACCCGGACAAGCCGCTGGTCAACCGCGCGATACGGCAACCGCTCGCGCCCGGTTCGACGTTCAAGCTGGTGGTGGCCTCCGCCGCGCTGGAGAACGGGCTGTACAGCTCGGTCGACGAGGCCACGAAGAGCCCGCTGCCGTACACGCTGCCCGGCACCAGCACCCCCCTGAAGAACGAGAGCGCCTCCGCGCCCTGCGAGAACGCGACGCTGCGCGTGGCGCTCCAGTACTCGTGCAACAACGTCTTCGGCAAGGTCGCCGCCGACCTCGGCCAGGACAAGGTGCGGGCGATGGCCGAGAAGTTCGGCTTCAACACGGAGGACCTCGATGTGCCGGTCAGGGCGTACAAGAGCGTCTACCCGGAGAAGATGGACGACGCGCAGACGGCGCTGACGGGCATCGGCCAGTTCGAGGTCACCGCGACCCCGCTCCAGATGGCGATGGTCTCCGCCGCCCTCGCCAACGGCGGTGAGCTGGCCGCACCGCACATGGTCTCCAAGGTGACGGACTCCAAGGGCGGCACGCTGGAGGACTTCGCGGACGGCGACATGAAGCGCGTCGTCTCCGCGTCCACCGCCAAGCAGCTGCGCAGCGCGATGGTGACCGTCGTGGAGCAGGGCACCGGTACCAACGCCCGGATCGGCGGCGCGGAGGTGGGCGGCAAGACGGGCACGGCGGAGAACGGTGTGGGCAACAGCAACACCCCGTACGCCTGGTTCACCTCGTACGCGAAGGACAGGTCGAGCGGCCGGGAGGTCGCGGTCGCCGTGATCGTGGAGGACTCCGGTTCCTCGGCCTCCGAGGTCAGCGGCAACGGCCTCGCGGCCCCGATCGCGCAGAAGATGATGAAGGCCGCGCTCCAGCGCTGACCGCGCGAACGTGACGCCCCGGTAACCCGGTTCGGGTACTGGGGCGTTCGGCGCGTCCCGGCCCCTTCAGGTTTTCGCCTTGTTACGCCTTACTTGGTTACGCACCCGCGTCGAAGCGCTTCCGGGGTGCGCCGGTACGCTCGCCCTCGCGACGCGGGCACCGGCATCCGAGCGAAGGGACGGGGTAGCTGTGGGCACATCCATCGACGCCGACGGTGCCGCCGCCGAGTTCCACGAGTTCTTCGAGGCCCACTACGCCGAACTCGCCCGGCTCGCCCACCTGCTGACCGGTGAGGCCGATGCCGCCGACGATCTGGCCGCCGATGCCCTGCTGGCGCTCTGGCACCGCTGGGACCGGGTCCGGAGCGCCGACCACCCGGTGGCGTACGCGCGCGGGGTGGTCGCCAACCTGGCCAGGACCCGGATCCGCAGCGCGGTGCGCGAGCGCCGCCGGATCGCGCTGTTCTGGGCGCCGCGCGGCGGCGGGGACGGATACGCGGTCGAGGACCCGGACGTGTCGGCGATGGTCGACGTCCAGGGGGCGCTGCGCAGGCTGCCGTTCCGCAAGCGCGCCTGCGTGGTACTGCGGCACGCCTTCGATCTCTCGGAGCGGGACACCTCGCTGGTGCTCGGGATCTCGGTGGGTACGGTGAAGAGCCAGACCTCGCGCGCCGTCGCGGAACTGCAGCGGCTGCTCGGCCCCGATACGCCCGCCGCGCACGTGCACGTGGCCGTCGCGGCGCAGCGCACCGGAGGAGGCCAGTGATGGACGAGGAGTTGCCCCGGCGGCTGCGGGGTGCCGCCCAGGCGCACCGGCCGGACCGGGAGCGGATGCGGGCCCGGGTCGAGCGCGGTATGGCCGAGGGCCGCCCGTCGGCGCGGGTCGTGCGCCCGCCGCGTGGAGCGACGCCGTGGCTACGGGTCGCGGGGGCGACGGCGGCGGTCTGCGGGGTGCTGGCGGCCGGGGCGTTCGCCGTCACCTCCGCGGGCCGGGACGGGCCGTCCGGGGGGCGGGCGGCGGCCCCTCAGTCCGCCGTCACCACGCCGTCCGCGCCCGGTGGCGGTGCGCCGGGCGCCGAGGACGGCCCGCTGTGGACGGACGGCGCCGTCGACCCGCACAGCAACGCGTACTGGGCGCAGAGCAACGTGACGCTGCGGACGGCGGAACCGCTCTCCTCGCTCACCGTCGAACTGCGGATCGCGCTCACCGGCGGGGTGACCAGCACCGGCTCCTGGCGCTCGCTGCCCGATCGGGACTTCACCGTGTCCGCGACCGAGACCGGCGGTTTCCTCGTCTACCGGTGGGCCCTGAAGCCGGGGCGCACGGTCCCGGCCGGCACACACACGTTCGCCGGTCAGTACAACCACGCGGAGGGCGCCCGGGACGCCTCCGGCGACTACCTGACCGCGCACGCCGTCCGCGCCTCCGGTCAACGGGCCTCGGTGCGCGACTCCTTCGGCCGGGACCGCTGAGGTCGGGAGCGCTGAGACCGGGAGCGCTGAGACCGGGACCACCCACGCCGGAACCGCTCACGCCTGAACCACTCGGGCCGGAACCGCTCAGGCCGGGGCGTGAGCCCGGTGCGGACTCTCACCGGTACGGTCGCCAGTCGCCCAGCCAGGCGGCCGGGGTGTGCAGGCGGGCCTCCGCGGCGCTCAGCCGGGGGCGGTTGGCGGGTTCGGTGACGCGCGCGCCGGGGCCCGTGTTGCGGTACTCGGCGAAGCGCTGCTGCTGCCAGGGGAAGCCCGCGGACATGGTTCCGTAGGGCTCGTCCGCGTCGATCCCGGCGCCGAGCCGGCATTCGCGGACGGTCAGCATCGGGTGCGCGGTGAGGTCGGAGGAGGGCACCCAGGGGCGGGCCAGCTTGAAGTAGCCGTCGGGCGCGGTACCGGTGACGCGGGAGCGCAGCACCAGGTAGCCGTGCGGGTTGGCTCCGGCGGTGCTGGGCGCGAAGACGAAGCCGTAGGGCGGGGCCGCCAGGTCGGTGCGGGTCAGGGTGCGGAAGTGGCAGCGGTCCAGGACGGCGGTGGCGCGGCCGAAGACGAAGTCGACGTCTCCTTCGACGTAGCAGTCCCGGTAGTACTGGCGGGCGAAGTCGGTGAGGGCGGCGGAGTCGGCGTAGAGGGTGTCCTGGTGGCCCAGGAAGCGGCAGCCGTGGAACGCCGAACGGTCGCCCTGCACCTTGATGGCGACGGCCTGGGTGCCGGTGTACTCGGGGTGCTCTGCGCGCAGCCAGTCGTTGGCGAAGGTCAGGGCGTACGCGGTGAGTCCTGCGGGGCGGGCGGTGACGGTGGCGGAGCCGCTGGTGCCGTAGGTGCCCGAACCGTCGGGCAGGGGGGTCCCGTTGGCGTTGCCGTACACGATGACGGTGTCGTGCGGGTCGTCGCTCGCCCCGATGAGGGTGAGGCCCGTCCGGTCTGCCGGGATGTCGACCGTCTCGCGGTAGGTGCCCGGGGCGATCACCAGGGTGCGGCCGGGGCCGGTCGCGGCGTCCACGGCGGCCTGGAGGCCGGTGTGGTCACCCCGGCCGCGGGCGTCGACGTACAGCGTCCCGGCGTCGAGCCGGCGGGACGGTGAACCGTAGCGTCCGAAGGGGCGGGGTGCGTGGGCGTGCGCGGCCGGGGCCGCCCCCAGGGCGAGGGCGGCGCTGCCGCCCGCGAGCAGGGTCAGGGCGCTGCGTCTGCTGGTCATGGGCGGTCTTCCTTACTTCCTCGGGCGGAGGACTTCCTTGGGCGGAGGGCGCGACGGGTCCCCGCCGGTGCCGGAGGGGCACCGGCGGGGAGGACGCACGGTCAGGCGCCGGGGATCCGGCCGGCGCCCGCGCCGAGGCCGACGAGCAGCGGCACGAGCAGCGGGTGGTCGACCCGGTTGCGCAGGGCCGGGGTCCAGCCGGCGCCCGTGGTGAGCTGCTCCTCGGGGACGCCCGCGTTGTGGACGGCGACCAGGTCGGTGCGGCGGCCGTTGACGTAGTTGTCGGCGGCCGTGAGCGAGGACTCGGACCACTTCTTGAGGATCTTCGCCCGGTCGTACTCGCCGGCCAGGGTGAACGCGTTGTGCTCGGCGACGAGGTGCGACTCCGCGCCGATGCCGTACGAGTAGCCGTAGACGCTGCCCCTGGCGGCGACGAAGTGGTTGTTGTAGGAGTCGACCTGTCCGAAGCGGACCCGGGGCGCGCGCTCGTTCAGGTCCTTGAAGAGGTTGTGGTGCAGCGTGACCCGGAGCTTGCCGCGGTCGGTGGCCCCGGCACCGTCGCTGTTGCCGATGAGCATCGTCTTGTCGTGGTCCTTCAGGACGTTCCAGGAGGCGGTGACCAGGTCGGCGCCCTTGACGATGTCGAAGAGCCCGTCGTGCTGCTGGTACAGCTCGTCGAAGTAGCGGGGCTGGTCCGCGTCGGAGTGGTCCCCGTCGCTGAAGGTGTTGTGGTCGACCCAGACGTGGTCGGAGCCGTAGACGACGAGGTTGTCGTACTCGGAGTTCCAGTGCCCGGTCTCGCCGTCGGTGGGGTCCCACTGGGGGAAGCAGTCGTAGGTGTCCTCGAACGAGATATTGCGGACGATGACGTTCGAGACGTTCTGGATCTGGAGGCTGGCGCCGATGACCGTGGCGTCCTTGCCGACGCCGATCAGTGTGGTGTTGGAGGGGACGTAGACGTTCACCGCGGCCTTCTGGAGCTTGGCGGAGGCGAGCCGGGCGTCCTCCATGGGGCCGGACGGGACCTCCTCGCGGCCCCAGGTCGCCGGGTCGTAGGCGGCGAGGTACTTGTCCAGGGTGTAGCCGTCGCTCTCGTACTCCTCGCAGCCGATCGGGGTGCCCTCGGCGTCGGAGTTCCCGTGGACGGTGCCGTCGATCCTGACGATCTTCGGGGCGTCGCCCGCGTCCGCGAAGGCGGCGACGAGTTCGGCCCGGTTGCTCACGGTGTAGACGTGTTCGGGGGTGGCGGCGGCGCCTCCGGTGGTGGAGCCCTCCGCGGCGGCCCAGCCGTCACCTGCGGGAAGCACCGAGCGCTCGGCGCCGTTGGCACCGTGGTGCGCGGAGGCCTGGGCGGGCACGCTCAGGGCCAGGGCCAACGAGGCGCAGCCCATCGCGACGGCGATGGCGCGGGTGCGGGATCTGCGTGCGGGCATGACGAATCCTCAGCTCTCGTTCGAATGTGCGGGGAGAGGGGGCCGGCGGCGGTACGGACCTGCCGCCGGCCGCCGGGGCGCCGGTCTCGCGAGCGGCGGGATCAGCCGTTGCCGATCTCCTTCCACTCCGCCTGGGCCTTGTTCAGCTCTTCGGCGATCTTGTCCAGGAAGGCCTTGGCCGTGATCTTGCCGAGCAGCAGCTTCTGGAACTCCGGCTCGTTGTCCGCCTTGCTGATGTTGTTCCAGTCGGGCAGGTAATACGGCAGCTGCACGATCTTGGTGGAACCGTCGGTGAGGGCCTTCGCGGCCAGCTCGGTCGGCTCCGTGGCGCTGATCCAGGGGTCCTTGGCGGCCTCGGTGTTGGCCGGGATGGCGCCGGCGGACTCGTTCCACTTGCTGTTGGACGCGTGCGAGGCGGCGAACTCGATGAACTTCCAGGCGGCCGTCTTGTTCTTGCTCGACCGGAACAGGCCGAGGCCGTCGACGGGGTTGGAGACCTGGACCCGGGTGCCGCCGTCGCTGATGGGGTTCGGTATTCCGGCGAACTTCTCCTTGCCCAGCGCCTTCAGGTGGTCCTGGTAGGAGCCGAGGTTGTGGCTGAGCATCCCGATGGTGCCGGTGTCCCACTGGGCGACCATCTTGGTGAAGTCGTTGTTGACGTCGGCGGCGGGCGTCGACTTCTTGTAGAGCGCGGCGTACTTCTCCAGCGCGGCGACGTTCTTCGGGTCGTTGAGGGTGGTCTTGTCGCCCTTCCAGAACTCCGTGATGCCGGACTGGCCGTACGCGGCGTCCATGGCCTGGGCGATGGAGCCCGCGCCGCCTCGGATGGTGTAGCCGAACTTGTTCTTCTTGCCGTCGGTCAGCCTGTCGGCCGCCTTGTAGAAGTCGGCCCAGGTGGCGGGGGCCTTCAGGCCCGCGGACTTGAACAGGTCGGTGCGGTACCAGAGCGCGCCGTTGTTCGCGGAGGTCGGCACCGCGAACATGTCGTCGCCCCGGCCGCCCGCGTCCTTGACGCTCTCGACCATGCCCTCGACGAGCTTGCCCTGGAGGGCGGAGTCCTTGATCCGGTCTGTGAGCGGGTCAAGGGCCTCCTGCGAGACCATGTTGGCCAGGTAGGCGGTGCCGACGCCGCCCACGTCCGGCAGTCCGCCGCCCGCGATGGCCGTGTCGTACTTGGACTGCACGTCGGCGATCGGGATCGGCACGTACTTGACCTTGATGTCCGGGTTCGCCTTCTCGAAATCCTTGATGATCTCGGTCCAGACGGCGGTGCGCGGACCGCCGTTGTTGTCCCAGAAGGTGATCTCGCCCTTGCCGTTGCCCTCGGTTCCGCTGTCGCTGCCGTCGTCACCGCAGGCGGTGGCGGTCAGCGCGAGCACTGCCGCGACGGACACCGCAGCCGCGGCACGCCTCCGCTGCGTCTTCGAGATCTTCATGGTCGGCTCTTCTCTGTGGGTGATCCGTGTGAGGGTTGCTGCGTGGGGGGCTTCGTACGGTCAGGCGGTTCGTACGGTCAGGCGGTGGTGCGGAAGCCGGTGAAGCAGGCCGTCCCGGCCGGCCCCGTCCCGGTGGGTGCGGTGGCGAACAGTCCGAGCAGGGCGCCGACCCAGCGCCACGGCGTCGCGGCGAAGACCTGGCCGGAGGGCCGGAATCCCGCCCCGTCCCCGGTGTCGGCGTGGAAGCGGCAGCGGGCCCCCGGACCAACCTCGATCCGCAGCCGGGCCCGCCCTTCCGGGGCCGGCCTGCTGTGCTCGGCGTCCCGTTCGTGTACGGCGACGGTCTCCGCGTACCGGTGCACGAGCCGCACGCCTCCGTCCCCGCCCGCCGACCGCTCCAGGCCGATCCAGCTGAACGCGTCCCCCAGCACGGCGAGCCCCGCCTTGGCGCCCGGCGCCTCGCTGTCCAGGGAGACGTCCACCTCCGCGGTGAACGTGTCGGCGGGCAGCCGCTGGACCAGCACGTTGGGCAGGACCCGCAGGTCGTGCGCGTGCGCGGTCCGTACGCAGCTGAGCCGCAGCCCGTCCCCGCCGTGCTCGACGGTCCAGCCGGGGCGCGGGTTGGCGGTCCACTGCCACTGCCTGCCGTACCGGCCGCCGGGGAAGCCATCGCTGCTCGCCGGGGCCTCCGCGGGCTGCGGGGGCGCGACCGGCTTCGGGTGCACCGCCACGGGTTCGCCCGCGTCGCCGATGACCGGCCAGCCGCCGTCCTCGGCGTCCCAGCGCATCGGCTGGAGGTGGACCACCCGCCCGTACGCGCCGCGCTGCTGGAAGTGCAGGAACCAGTCCTCGCCCGCCGCCGTGCGGACCCAGCCGCCCTGGTGCGGTCCGTTGACCCCGGTACCGCCCTGGGCGAGGACGACTCGTTCCTCGTACGGTCCGAAGAAGTCGTGGGAGCGGAAGGCGCCCTGCCAGCCCGTCCCGACCCCGCCGGCCGGGGCGAGGATCCAGAACTCGCCGTTGTGCCGGTAGAGCTTGGGGCCCTCCAGGGTGAACCAGCCGGGGATCGTGTCGGCGTCGACCAGGGTCTTGCCCTCGTCGAGCAGCTCCCGGCCGTCCGCGCTCATCCGGTAGCCGGTGAGCCGGTTCTTGATGCCGGAACGGGACTTGGCCCAGGCGTGCACGAGATACGCCTCGCCGGTCCCCTCGTCCCACAGCGGGCAGGCGTCGATCAGCCCCTTGCCCGCCTTCAGCAGGTGGGGCGCGGTCCACGGACCCCGGATGTTCTCGGCGCTGACCTGCTGGATGCCGTGGTCGGGGTCGCCCCAGAAGATCCAGAACCGTCCGGCGTGATGCCGCAGCGACGGCGCCCACACCCCCCGGTCGTGGCGCGGCACGGCGAAGTCCGCCGCGGGTTCGAGGCGGTCCAGGGCGTGGCCGACGATCGACCAGTTGACCAGGTCGCGCGAGTGCAGCAGCGGCAGTCCGGGGACCCGCCCGAAGCTGGAGGCGGTGAGGTAGAAGTCCTCGCCCACCCGCACCACGTCGGGGTCGGACCAGTCGGCGTTGAGCACCGGGTTGCGGTAGGTGCCGTCCCCGGCGTCGGCGGTCCAGGGCCGGTCGTCCTGTACGGCGCTCACGCGGTCACCGCCCGGCGGACGTGGGCGGCGGCCGTGGCCCGGTCGAGCCGGCCGTCCGCGATGACGGTGACGACGCGGCGCACGACGGTGGCTCCGGCCGGGACGGACAGCCGGTGGGCGGCGGCGAGGGACGAGCCGACGCCCGGGTACTCGGTGCTCCGCACGAACCACGGGTCGCGGCGGGTCTCCTCCGTCGCCCCCGCGAACACCAGGGTCCAGCCGTCGCCGCTCATCGCGACCCAGTCGGCGACGCGTCCGTGCACCGCGTCCTCGCCGTCCCCGTGGCCGCTGAACACGGCGGGCGCCGAGGGTTCCTTGGGCGCGCGCCAGAAGAAGCCGCCGTATCCGGCGCCCGGTCTGCCATTGGTGGCGGGGCTGCCGATCGACAGGTCCGTGCCGCCCCGGTTGGTGAGCGAGAAGGAGAAGTCCAGCGCCCAGGCGGTGTCGGAGAGTTCGGCGGTGGCGACCGTGCGGTGCTCCCGCAGCAGCTCGGTGTCGTCGGCCTCCCAGCTGAGCTCCTCGACGAAGCCGTCCGGGTCGCGGAGCTTCCAGCCCAGGTGGCGCTGGACCCCGTGGTTGTCGAGCGCGGTGGGGCCCTGGTCGCGGACGAAGGTGCGGCCGCCCCAGAAGTTGTGCCCCGCGACATCGGGCACGGCGACGGAGGTGCCCAGGTGGTGGAGGTGGTCGGCCGGATGCTCCTCGGTGACCGGGATGCCGCCGAGGGTGGTGACGGGGTGCAGGTAGGGGCGGCCTCCGGGCGTCGGGAGGTAGGTGTAGCGGCCGACGGGGCGGCCGGCGCAGCTCAGGAGTGCGGTGGTCACGGTGAACTCACCTCTGTCGGGAGCGCCCAGGGGACGCCGAGTTCGGAGAAGAGCCTGAGGGTGTCGGCCGCCGCCGCGACGGCCGCGTCGATGCCGCGCACCACCCGGCGGGTGCCGTCGCCGGTGAGGGCGGGGGCGGTGTGCCAGGCGCCGGACGGCAGGGCGGCGGGTTCGGGGGCGTTCCGTACGGCTTCGACGACCCGCATGAACGCGCCGGTGCGGTGCGGCGGCGCCAGGAGCGCGGTGCCGTGCGTCAGGTGGGCGACGAGGTTCTCCAGGAGGTCGGTCCGGCCGTGCACCGTCTCCTCGGGTCCGTGTCCCGCGCGCTGGACGAGGACCCTGTCCTGCTTGTACCAGAAGGTGATCCGGCCCCGGTCGCCGTGGACGGTCACATAGGGTTCCCCGGCCTGCTCCGCGCAGAGGGTGACGGCGGCGGTGACCGGCAGTCCGGACGTCGTGGTGAGGCGTACGCAGGAGGTGTCGTCGGCCTCGATGTCGTGGGCGCGGAAGAGTTCGGTCTCGATCGACGCGATGTCGTGGGCCGCACCGCTGCCGGCGAGTTCGAGGGCGGTGGCGACGGCGTGGGCGAGCGGGTTGGTCAGTACCCCGTCCACCACGTCGGTGTCACCGATCCGCCGCCGCCCCGCCCAGGGCGCGCGCCGGTAGTAGGCGTCGTCCCTGACCCAGGCGCCCGCGGCCCCGTAGCCCCGCACGGTGCCGATGGCGCCGGTCCGGACGAGTGCGCGGACGGCGGGCACCGCGTGCGAACCGAAGGACTGGAAACCCACCTGGCAGGCGATTCCCGCGTCCCGTACCCCGGTCAGGATCCGTTCGAAGTCGGTGAGGGTCGCGGCGGGTGGCTTCTCCAGGAGGAGGTGGACGCCGCGGGCGGCGGCGGTGAGGGCCAGTTCGGCGTGGGTCTGGATGGGGGTGCAGATGACGGCGGCGCGGGCGCCGGTGGAGTCCAGTAGCGACCCGAAGTCGGCCGACTGCTCCGGGAGTTCGGCGGCGAAGGCAGCGAGTTCGGTCTCGTCGAGCGGATGGAGTTCGCAGACCCCGGCGAGCCGGACGACGCCCTGGTCCTGGAGGCGGCGGATATTGGCGAGGTGCCAGCTCCCGTGGCCCCGGGCGCCCGCGAGGACGACCGGCAGCGGGGTGGTGTGTGTGGTGTCCGTCGGGCCCATGCGCGTCAGCCCTTCACGGCGCCGGCGCTGAAGCCGGTGATCAGCCACTTCTGGATGAAGGCGAAGACGATCACCACGGGGACCGCGGCGATCACCCCGCCCGCTGCGAGCGCGCCCAGGTCGACGCTGTCCGCGCCGATGAGGGTGTTCAGGCCGACCGGGATCGTCTGCTTGTCCTGCTCGCTGAGGAACATCAGGGCGAACAGGAAGTGGTTCCAGCTGTGCACGAAGGCGAACGAGCCGACCGCGATCAGCCCCGGCCGCAGCAGCGGCAGCACCACCGCGCAGAAGGCGCGGAAGCGCGAACAGCCGTCCACCCAGGCGGCCTCCTCCAGCGAGACGGGCACGTTCTTGATGAATCCGCTGATCAGGATGATGGAGAGCGGCAGCTGGAAGACCGTCTCCGCGATGACCACACTGCCCAGCGAGTTGATCATCTGGAGGTTCTTGAAGATCTCGAAGAGCGGTACGAGCATCAGCGCGCCCGGGATGAACTGCGAGCAGAGCAAAGCCAGCATGAAGGCGTTCTTGATCCTGAAGTCGAACCGGGCGAGCGCGTAGCCGCCGGCCAGGGCGACGAGCGTGGTGGCGACCAGGGTGCAGACCCCGACGATCATGCTGTTCTGGAAGAAGAGGGCGAAGCTGCGCTCGTTCCAGACCTTGTCGAAGTGCTCCCCGGTCATCGGCCAGGGCACCAGCGAGGTGGACCCTGCGGGGCGCACGGCGAACAGCAGCATCCAGTAGAACGGGATGAGGGTGAAGACCAGGTAGATGCCGAGCGGTACGTAGATCTGCCAGCGCGGCACCTCGTCGAAGGCACGCTCGCGTCCGGGCCTGCGGCGCCGGTGCGCGGCGGGCGGGCGGGTGCTCTGCGCGGGCGGGTGTGCGGAGTGGGTGCCGTTCTTCTCGGCCAGTGCGGCAGTCACTTGTGGTCGCCTCCGAACTTGCTCAGGCGCAGATAGACGATCGAGCAGAAGAGGAGGATCACGAACGCGACGGTGGTGAGCGCGGAGGCGTAGCCGAAGTCATGGCCCTCGATGCCGGTGTTGGCGACGTAGAGCGGCAGTGTGGTGGTCTCGCCCGCCGGTCCGCCTCCGGTGAGGGTGTAGAGCAGGTCGACGTTGTTGAACTCCCAGACGCCACGCAGCAGGGTGGCGAGGATGATCGCGTCCCGCAGGTGCGGCAGGGTGATGTGGAAGAACTGGCGCAGCCGCCCCGCCCCGTCGACGGACGCCGCCTCGTACAGCTCCTTGGAGACGGACTGGAGGTCGGCGAGGATGAGGATGGCGAAGAAGGGGACCCCGCGCCAGAGTTCGGCGACGGTCGCGGCCCAGAAGACGGTGCCGGTGTCGGAGAGCACGGAGGTGCCGTAGTCCCCGATGCCGGCGTCCGCGAGGTAGCGGCTGAAGCCGGTCGAGGAGTTGTAGAGCAGGATCCAGATGGTGCTGGTCAGCACGCCGGAGACGGCCCAGGGCGAGAAGACCATGGCGCGGGAGATGCCCCGGCCGATGAAGCTCTGGTTGACGATCAGGGCGAGGGCGAGCCCGAGGGTGAGCTGGAGCGCGACCTGGGTGACCACCCACTGGGCGCTGAAGCCCAGCGTGGTCCAGAACTGGTCGTCCTCGGTGAAGATCCGGGTGAAGTTGTCGAGGCCCGCGAAGCCGTTCCGCCACGGCTTGGTGACGTTGTAGTTCTGCAGGCTGTAGTAGAAGACGCTGATCACCGGGTAGGCGATGAAGCCGAGCATCAGCAGCCCCGCGGGGGCGATCAGCAGGTACGGCAGTCGGCGGGGGCTCGCGGAGCGGCGCCTGGGCACCTTGGGCGGTGTGGCCACAGCGGCGGCTTGGGCCATGACACGTCTCCGTTCTCTCTGGAGGTACGGGGTGCGGCGTACGGGCGGTGCGTGTAGTGCGCAAGCGCTTGCCGCATGGTGTTCGACCTGTCGAACAGGGCGGTGCGCGGAATTCCGGTGGGGCCGTTCAGCCGGCGTACGGGTCGGGCACTTCTCCCGGCCGGGCCAGGAAGGCGAAGTCGCAGCCGGTGTCAGCCTGGGTGATCTGGTCCTGGTAGAGCGCCGCGTATCCGCGCTCGTAGCGGTTGACCGGCGGGGTCCACTGGGCCCTGCGCCGCGACAACTCCTCCTCGCTCACGTCGAGATGGAGGAGGCGGGCCTCGACGTCCAGGGTGATCAGGTCGCCGGTGCGGACAAGAGCGAGGGGGCCGCCGACATAGGACTCGGGCGCGATGTGCAGCACGCAGGCCCCGTAACTGGTGCCGCTCATCCGGGCGTCGGAGAGCCGCACCATGTCCCGTACGCCCTGCTTCAGCAGGTAGTCGGGGATCGGCAGCATGCCGTACTCGGGCATTCCGGGGCCGCCCTTGGGCCCTGCGTTGCGGAGCACCAGCACATGGTCGGGGGTGAGCGCCAGGGCCGGGTCGTTGATGGTGCGCTGCATCTCCTTGTAGTCGTCGAAGACGACCGCGGGACCGGTGTGGCGCAGCAGACGGGGCTCGGCGGCGATGGGCTTGATGACCGCGCCGTCCGGGCAGAGGTTGCCGCGCAGCACCGCGACGCCGCCCTCGTCCGCGAGCGGGTTGTCGCGCTCCCGGATGACATCGCTGTTGTGCACGAGCGCCCCGTCGAGCTGCGCGCGCAGGGTGTCGTGCGTGACCGTGGGCCGGTCCAGGTGGAGTACGTCGGTGAGCCGGGCCAGGAAGCCGGGCAGCCCGCCCGCGAAGTGGAAGTCCTCCATGAGGTACTTCCCGCCGGGCCGCAGATTGGCCAGCACCGGGACGGTACGGGCGACGCGGTCGAAGTCGTCCAGGGTGAGCTTGATGCCGGAGCGGCCCGCCATCGCGATGAGGTGGATGACGGCGTTGGTGGAGCCGCCGAGCGCGAGGACGGTGGCGACGGCGTCCTGGTACGCCTCCGCCGTCAGGATGTGGGACAACTTGCGCTGCTGCCAAACCAGTTCGACGATCGCGAGCCCCGACCGCGCGGCCATCCGGTCGTGGCCGGAGTCGACGGCCGGGATGGAGGAGGCGCCCGGGACGGTGACGCCGAGCGCCTCCGCGGCGGCGGTCAGGGTGGAGGCGGTGCCCATCGTCATGCAGTGCCCCGGCGAGCGGGCGAGCCCGTTCTCCAGTTCGGCCATCTCGCAGTCACCGATGAGCCCGGCCCGCTTGTCGTCCCAGTACTTCCACATGTCGGTGCCGGAGCCGAGGACTTCGTTGCGCCAGTGCCCCGGCAGCATCGGGCCGGCCGGTACGAACACAGTCGGTATGTCCACCGACGCGGCCCCCATCAGCAGCGCGGGCGTCGACTTGTCGCAGCCGCCCAGGAGCACCGCGCCGTCGACGGGGTAGGAGCGCAGCAGCTCCTCGGTCTCCATCGCCAGCATGTTGCGGTAGAGCATCGGGGTCGGCTTCTGGAACGTCTCCGAGAGGGTGGAGACCGGGAATTCGAGCGGGAAGCCGCCCGCCTGCCAGACGCCCCGCTTGACCGCCTGGGCGCGGTCGCGCAGATGGACGTGGCAGGGGTTGATGTCGGACCAGGTGTTGAGGATCGCGACGACCGGCTTGCCGAGGTGCTCTGCGGGGAGGTAGCCGAGCTGGCGGGTGCGGGCGCGGTGGCTGAAGGAGCGCAGCCCGTCGGTGCCGTACCACTGGTGGCTGCGCAGTTCCTCCGGGGCGATGCGGCCGGTCATATGGACCACCCGGCGACCTGGTCCGCGACCTCGGCGCGCTGCGCCTCGGGCAGCACCCGGCTGGGCGGGCGGACGTCGCGGCCGCAGAGCCCGAGCGAGGCCAGGGCCTCCTTGACGACCGTCACGTTGTTGGCGGACTGCTGGTCTGCGCGCAGTTCCTCGAAACGGCGGATCCGCTCCCAGACCTTCATGGCGGCCGGGTGGTCACCGGCCCGCAGCGCCTCCAGCATGGCCAGCGAGACACCGGGGGCGACGTTGACGAGCCCAGAGGTGAATCCGGTGGCGCCCGCGGAGAAGTACGAGGGGGCGTACAGCTCGGCGAGACCGGCGATCCAGACGAACCGTTCCAGGCCCGCGTCCCGGGCGAAGGCGGCGAAGCGGGCGGCGTCCGGGACGGCGTACTTGACGCCGATGACGTTGGGGCAGTGGTCCGCGAGCGTGGCGAGGCGCTCCCCGTCCAGCTGCGGATTGCGGATGTAGGGCACCACGCCGAGTCCGGGAACGGCCTCCGCGATGGCCCGGTGGTAGTCGATCCAGCCGTCCTGCGAGACGTACGGGTGGACGGGCTGGTGCACCATCACCATCTCGGCGCCGGCGTCCCTGGCGTGCTCGGCGGCGGCGACCGCGGTCGGCACGTCGTGGCCGACCCCGACCAGGATCGTGGCGCGGCCGCCCGCCTCCTCGATGGTCAGCTCGGTGACGGAGCGCCGCTCGTCGGGGGTGAGCGCGTAGAACTCGCCGGTGTTGCCGTTCGGGGTGAGGATGCGCACGCCGCCGTCGAGCAGCCTTCGCAGCAGGGCGCGGTGCGCCGCCGTGTCGATGGTGCCGTCCGCGGCGAACGGGGTCACCGGGATCGCCACGACATCGGCGAGGGCCGCCTTCAGCGGGGTGAGGTCCATGCGGACTGGCCTTTCTTCGGTGTGCCGGTGGTTCACGCCGCGCCGCCCCCGTCCGCGTCGTCGGGGAACGCGCGGCGGACGAACGACGCGATGTGGTCGTGCAGGGCGCCGGCCGCCGCGTCCGCGTCGTCGGCCAGCGCGAGCCGCAGGATCTCCCGGTGCTCGGCCGCCTCCCGCTCCCAGGACGGGATGGTCGCCCAGGCCACGGTCGAGACGAGGGCCGCCTGGTCGCGGACCTCGTCGAGCATCCGCGACAGCAGCGGGTTGCCGCAGGGCAGGTAGAGCGCCCGGTGGAAGTCCCTGTTGGCAAGCGACCTGTCCGCCTTGTCACCGGCCGAGTCGGCCCGCTCCAGGGCCTCCTGGGCCGCGTCGAGCGAGGCCTTGCGGGTGATCGAGCGGCGCAGCGCCTCCGGTTCGAGCAGCAGCCGCACGTCGTACACCTCCCTGGCCATGGTCGCGTCGACCAGGCGCACGGTCACGCCCTTGTACTGGCTCATGACGACGAGTCCGGTACCGGCCAGGGTCTTGAGCGCCTCACGGACAGGGGTCTTGGAGACCCCGAACTGCGCGGCCAGCTCGGTCTCCACGAGCGCCTGCCCTGGTCTCAGCTGCGCCGTGAGGATCGCGTGCTTGATCGCCTCCAGCACGTACTGGGTGCGGGACGGAATCGGGGTGGGCGCAAAGGTCATGGGTGAAGGGCTCTCGCATCTCGCGTATCGCGTCTCATATATGACGTACGAAGTACGACGCGATGAAGCTAGAGGCGCCAGGAATGTTTCGTCAACGCTTCCGACAGAAGAACTTCACCCGAGTACGACGTGTGCCCTACACCGATCCCGGCGGCGGGCCGCCCCGCCGGACGGCCTACGGCATCCTCCCGATGCCCCGTACCGGCCTCAGTCGCCAGTCTGAGCGCACAACACACGTGCAGGTCAGGGAGGTTCGGTGGGCACGATGGCGGGTTCCGCGGCTGGGCGGGTACTGGACGACCGGACGGCGGGGCTGTTCCTGGCCGCGGTCGTCGTCTCCGGATTCGGCAGCTCCGCGATGTCGCTCGCCGCCGGGATCTGGGTCAAGTCGCTGACGGGCTCGGACAGTCTGGCCGCGCTCGCCCTGTTCACCGTCTGGCTGCCGGTGCTCTTCGGCCCGGTCCTGGGCGCGGTGGCCGACCGGCTTCCCAGGAAGCCCCTGCTGGTCTGGTCGAACATCGTCATGGCCCTGCTCCTGACCACCCTGATCGCGGTGGACTCGGCGGGGCGGCTCTGGATCCTGTTCATGGCGCTCATGGCCTACGGAGCGAGCTCCGTGCTGATGGACTCGGCGGAGTCGGCACTCGTCGCGGAGGCCGTGGGCGCCCGGCTGCTGGGCGACTTCAACGGACTGCGGATGACGGCGAACGAGGGCATGAAGCTGGCGGCCCCGCTCACCGGCGCGGCGCTCTACACTCGGTTCGGCGGCGTCTCCGTGGCCCTGCTGGACGCGGCCTCCTTCGCGCTGGCCGCCGGACTCTACGGACTGCTGCCGGTGCGCGGAGCGAACCCTGCGGCGGCCGGGGACGACGCGGGCGGCTGGACCGCCGGGGTGCGGCAGGTGTGGGGTTCGCCGGTGCTGCGGCCGCTGGTGTTCGCCGGATCGGTCACCATGCTGTGCGCCGGGCTCAACGGGGCGACGCTGTACGCCGTCGTGGACCGGCTCGGCCACTCCCCCGCGTACGCGGGTGTGCTCTCCGCCGTACAGGGCGTCGGGTCCGTCGCGGTCGGGCTGCTGGCCGGACCGCTGCTGCGGCGGCTGCCGGAACGGGTGTTCAGCGCGGCGGGCATCGCCCTGTTCGGGATGGCGGTGGGGCTGCGCGCCGTGCCGTACGACGCGGTGGCGCTACTGGCGTGCGGGCTGATCGGGGCCGGGCTGCCCTGTGTGCTGATCGCCGCGATGACAGCGGTGCAGCGGGAGACGCCGGACGCGCTGCTGGGCCGCACGGCGGCGACCGCCGGCACGCTGATGTTCGCGCCCAACGCGGTGGCGCTGGCGCTGGGCGCGGGGCTGGTCGCGGTGGTGGACGTGCGGGTGCTGCTGCCGCTGGTGGGCGCGGTGGCGCTGGCGGCGGCGGTCCTGGTCACGGGCCGGCGGACACGACCTGGGCCCGCCGGCCCGCTCCCGTCATCGGCCGAGGCGTGAGAGCGCTCCGGCGACGGCCGCCAGGTCCGGGTCGGAGGCCAGCCCCGCGTGGTACAGCCGCAGTTGGTTCGCCCCGAGCGAGAGCGCGTGCCGCGCGTCGCGCTCCAGGGTGTCCGGGCTGCCGCCCATCCCCCGCACCACGGTGAGGTTGGCCGCGAGCACACCCGCACGCCCGCCGAACGGGCCGAGCACGGCCTCGCGCGCCTCGTCGGCCCCGGTGCACGGCAGCACCACGCCGTCCGCCACGGACAGGATGTGCTCCGGGTCCACGCCCACGTTCGCACCCGAGCGGTACGGCGCGGGGTCGGCGTGCAACAGCACCTGGAAGCCGGGTGCGGCCGCCGCCCGTACCGCGCCGACCACCGACTCCTGGAGCCCGCGGGCCACCTCGGTGCGCCACCGGAGGGTGGCCGCCGCGAGGTCGGCGCCGAGGAGCTTCTCGACGCCGGACAAGCCGGTTTCCGGCGAGCCTGCGCCGGACCAGGCCGGCTCCAGCGCCCTGCGCACCGCCCGGCCCAGCTCGTCGGCGTCCAGCCCGTGGTCCGCGTACCCGGTCCGGCAGTCGGGGCAGAAGCAGAGCGACATCAGGTACTGCGCCGCGTCACCGAGGCCGACGCCCGCGATCTTGTCGTGCGCGTGCAGATGCGCGAAGCCGTACCAGCCGCAGGACTCCAGCTCGACCCCTTGCGTACCGCCGCGCACCGCGGCCTCCGCCGCCAGCTCCACCAGGTAGTCGCGGACAGCGGGCTGTGCGATGCACGGGGCCCACGGGTAGCGGTCGCCGTAGGCGTTGACCACGCAGGTGTCCGGGTGCTCCGCGCCCAGCCGGGAGTTGTGCGCCAGCACCACCCAGCTGTGCACCTGGAGCCCCGCACCGGCCAGCGCCTCCGCGGCCTCGGCGTAGGGATCGTCGCAGGCCATCCAGGACTGTGCGTGGGGCCGAAGCCGGCGCCCCTCCCACCGTCCGGGGCCCGGCGGGTAGAGCACCGCCGCGTGCTCGGCCGTGACGATGCGGTGGCCGGGGTGACGCGGGGTCAGCGCCCGGGTGGAGTGGTAGGCGGCGGCGAGCGTCACCTGCTGGACACCGAGGTCCGCGACGCGGGCGGCCGCGTCCGGGTCCCCGACGACGTCCCAGGGGTACAGGAAGGCGGAGGTCCTCACCCGCGCTCCCCGGTCCCGCCGGCGGCGCTCCGCTCCAGCAGCGCGCGGCCGCTCGCGATGATCCCGGTCAGCTCCTCGACGTGCGCGGCCGACGGCTCGGTGAGCGGGCTGCGCACCTGCCCGACCTCCAGGCCCTGGAGCCGGACGGCGGCCTTGACCAGCGACACCGCGTAACCGCGGCCCTTGGACCGCAGTTCGACGAGCGGCCGGTAGAAGTGGTCGAGCAGCGCGTTGACGAGGTCGTCGTCGCCCGCTTCGAGGGCCCGGTAGAAGGCCAGCGCGATATCGGGCGCGAAGGCGAAGACGGCGGAGGAGTAGAGCGTGACGCCGATGCCCCGGTAGGCGAGACCGGTGAGCTCGGCGGTGGGCAGCCCGTTGAAGTACAGGAAGTCCTGACCGGGCAGTCCGGTGCGGACGGCGCTGACGATGCGCTGCATCAGGTCGAGGTCGCCGTAGCCGTCCTTGAGGCCGATGATGCCCGGTGTCTGCGCCAGGGCGAGAACGGTCTGCGGGGTGAAGACGGCGTTGTCGCGCTGGTAGACGATCGTCTCCAGGCCGGTGGCGGCGGCGAGCGCGGTGTAGTGGGCCAGCAGGCCCTCCTGGTCGGCCACGACCAGGTACGGCGGCATGGCGAGGAGCCCGTCCGCGCCCGCCTCCTCCGCGAGCTTCGCGAACTGGACCGCGAGCGCGGTGCCGTATCCGGCGCCCGCCACGACGGGCACCTGGCCGGCCGTCTCCTTGACGGCCGCGGCGACGACGAGGTGGAACTCCTCGGGCGTCAGGGCGTGGAACTCACCGGTCCCGCAGCAGGCGAAGAC
The DNA here is from genome assembly GCF_041435055.1 of Streptomyces sp. NBC_00341. NCBI lineage: Bacteria > Bacillati > Actinomycetota > Actinomycetes > Kitasatosporales > Streptomycetaceae > Streptomyces > Streptomyces sp. NBC_00341. The sequence continues at coordinate 1,870,175 of NZ_CP108002.1, forward strand.
GGCGGCAGCACCGGCGTCGATCCCCTTGCGCACGTGTGCGCGGAACACATCGAGGTCTACGGAACCGTCGGGTCCGTAAGGGGTGACGGGGAAGAAGAGCGGCCCGGCGACGGCGGTGAGTCGGGCGGCAAGAGGGGCTGAGGTCACGGGCGCTCCCTGAGCAGGTTCAGGCGTGCACAATTCTGATCGGCGTCCATATTTATGAACGCCCCTACGCTAAGGCAGCGGCTCGGCGCCGGTCAAGATGAGTTGCCCGGGTCCGGGATGCGGGTGCGCCCTGCCCCGGTGGGTGGGGGGCGGTGCCCCTCCGGGGCGTCTCCTCAAAAATGGCGTGTCCACCCGGGACCGCAAGGGACCCGGGTCGTACGCCATTTCCTGCGGGGACTCCCCCGCACGTCCCCACCCCTGTCGCAGCCGCGCGACGGCCGGGTTCGGGGGCGTGCAGGGGAGTCCCCGCAGAACGACGAACACAGACCCGGGCACGCAATACGGACCCCCGCACGTTCGTCGTTCGAGGAGACGCCCCGGAGGGACCCCGAACCCCCACCCACCGGGAATGGCGCACCCGCACAGGCGGAGCACCCGCACAACCAAGCCCGTCCGGCGATTGAGGACGGAACCCCGCACCAAGGAACCCCGCACCAAGGACCCGGGCACCCCTTGACGCACCCCCACCCCGCTCCATAACTTGTCCACGGATGTGAACCCAGCTCAAGGACCCGGCGAGCGAAGCCGCCCCCGTACCGAGGAGATCCGCGTATGCCCGCTCCCCGCACCGTCCTGCTCACCGGCGCCGCAGGCGGACTCGGCACCCTGATGCGCGGACTGCTGCCCGCCCACGGCTACCGGCTCCGCCTGCTCGACATGGTCCCCATCGAGGGCGAGCCGGACGCCATCACCGCCGACCTGGGCGACACGGAGGCGCTGCGCGAGGCGGTGCGGGGCGTCGACGCGATCATCCACCTCGCGGGCATCTCGCTGGAAGCCTCGTTCGACAAGATTCTCCGGGCGAACATCGAAGGCACCTACAACCTCTACGAGGCCGCGCTCGCGGAGGGCGTGCGGCGGGTGGTCTTCGCCTCGTCCAACCACGCCGTCGGTTTCACCCCCCGCCCGCTGCCGGGCGACCCGCTGATCCCGATCGGGACCCCGCGCCGCCCGGACACGTTCTACGGACTCTCCAAGTCCTTCGGCGAGGACCTCGCCCAGCTCTACTGGGACCGGCACGGCCTGGAGACCGTCTCCGTGCGCATCGGCTCCTGCTTCCCGGAGCCGACCTCCGTACGGATGCTCTCGGTCTGGATGAGCCCCGGCGACGGGGCCCGGCTCTTCGACGCCGCGCTCACCGCGGAGAACGTCGGGCACACCGTCATCCACGGCTCGTCCGACAACACCCGGCTCTGGTGGGACCTCACCTCGGCGCGCTCGATCGGCTACGAGCCGAGGGACGACTCGGAGCCGTACGCGGCGAAGCTCATCGCGGAGCAGGGTGAACTCGACCCGGACAACCCGGACCACGCCCACCTCGGCGGCCACTTCTGCACCAACCCGCCGATCTGGCCGCACTGAGCGCGACCGGCACTGCCGCCGTACGGGCGAAGCCGCCCAAAGGTAAGGGAACGGCAAAGCCGGGTCATTCGTTACCTCGTGCATGACCGCTATGACACCCGGCTCGAACATCCCTCTCTCCGCCCCCCGCGTGGCGGTGGACGTCGCCGCTCCGGTGCGGCTCGACGTATCGGGCCTGCTGCTCACCGCCGACGGCAAGGTGCGCTCCGACGACGACTTCATCTTCTACAACCAGCCCGCGGGTCCCGGTGTGGCCTACCGCTCCGGCGGCGGCACCGCGCCCGACGCGATCGTGGTCGACACCGCTGCCGTGCCGTCCGGCATCGAGAAGATCGTCATCACCGCGAGCCCGGACGGGGCGGGCCAGACCTTCCAGGGCGTCGAGCCCACCGCCACCGTGCGCAACGCGGACGACGGCAGTGTGCTCGCCACCTTCACCCCGCCCCAGCTGGGTGCGGAGACCGCGCTCGTGGTCATCGAGGTCTACCGGCGGGGCGGCGCCTGGAAGGCCCGTGCGGTCGGTCAGGGCTATGCCGACGGGCTGGCCGGCATCGCCACCGACTTCGGCGTCTCCGTCGAGGACGAGCCCGCCACCGCGCCCGCGCCTGTGGCGGCCCCGGTGCCCGCCGCCGCCCCAGTGGACCCGCGGCTGGCCGCCCCGCCGGTGCCCGCCGCCCCGTCGGCCCCGCCCGCCGCTCCTCCGGCGCCCCCGGCCACCGGCCGGATCAACCTGGACAAGGGCCGGGTCAACCTGCAGAAGAACCAGACGGTGTCGCTGGTCAAGGGCGGCAAGCCGCTGCTCTCGCAGGTCAAGATGGGCCTCGGCTGGGAGCCCGCGTTCCGGGGCAAGGACATCGACCTGGACGCGTCGGTGATCGCCTACGGGCCGGACCGCAACCACCTGGACAGCTGCTACTTCGGCAAGCTCTCCATCCTGAACGGCGCCATCAAGCACTCGGGCGACAACCTCACGGGCGAGGGCGCCGGGGACGACGAGGTGATCGTCGTCGATCTGGGCCGGATCCCGGCGGAGGCGACCGGTCTTGTCTTCACGGTCAACTCGTTCACCGGCCAGAAGTTCACCGAGGTGGCCAAGGCCTACTGCCGGCTGATCGACGCGGCCACCGGCGACGAGCTGGTCCGCTTCGACCTGACGGGCGCGGAGCCGCAGACCGGCGTGATCATGGCCAAGCTGATCAAGCAGTTCTCCGGCGAGTGGGAGATGACCGCGGTGGGCGACTTCGTGAAGTCACGCACCGTCCGGGGCATGGTCAAGCCCGCCGCCCAGTCGCTCTGAGCGCGTCCGAGGGGGAACGGCTTCAGGGGCACCCGGCTGGTGCGGGTGCCCCTGAAGGCCGTCTGCGAGAGAAACGTGGAGGAGTACGGCGGACGCGGCGCGTGCTCGTCGCTTCTCTCAGAGCTTGGTCAGCTTGGAGTACGGGCTCAGGATCCTCCCCTGTCGCCCCGAGAAGTCGATGAGCACTGCGTCGTTGTCGCCCTCGACAGCAAGGACTCGGCCGAGTCCGAACTGGTCGTGCGACACCCTGTCGCCCACATCGAACAATTCGACCGGTGGGGCCGCCTGGGCCGGGCGGTTGAAGGGACTGGAAGGCAGGTGACGCCGGGATCCGGCTGACTGTTTCATTACCTTGAGTATGCGCCCTGGAAACGCCGGACGCCATGCCCGACCGCTCCTGGGGCCCCACTGATGCCGGATTCGTAATCAGCGATTCCGCGCCCGGCCGGCCTCCTGTCCCGCTCCCGGCAAGGGCACCGCGCCGAAGCACGCCCCCCGCGCAGCCTCCGGGGATGTGGCGCTTATCCCTTTCCGACATGGGGCGCCGGCGCCGGTGCACGGGCCGCGAGGCCCGCACGCACCCGGCGGCTTCGCCCGGCCGGTGCCACGCCGTGATGTCCCTCTCCCGGAGGACACCGGCACGGCCCGGCACGGACCACTCGTAAGGGTTACCGCTGCTCTCGCGGCTGACGCTTCCACGGGCCGGTGATGGCCACCATGATCCCGGGCGTCTGGATGTTGGCGAACAGCGTCTTCCCGTCGGGCGAGAACGTGACGCCGGTGAACTCGCTGTACTCCGGGTCCTCCTCGGTCCCGGCGTTCAGCTCGTTGCGCGCGATGGGGTAGGTCCGGCCGCTCTCGGTGGCCCCGAAGAGGTGCTGCACGCCCTCGCCGTCCTCGGCGATCACCAGACCGCCGTACGGCGAGACGGTGATGTTGTCCGGGCCGTCGAAGGCGCCGTCCTTCGAGGGGTCGGCGTTGACGCCGAGCAGCACCTTCAGCGTCAGCGTGCGGCGCTTCGGGTCGTAGAACCAGACCTGGCCGTCGTGCTGGACCGGGCTCTCGTCACGGGCGAACGAGGAGACGATGTAGGTGCCGCCGTCGCCCCACCACATGCCTTCGAGCTTGCGGGCGCGGGTGACGTCCTTGTCGCCGAACTGCTTGCGCACCGAGACGGTCTTCGCGTCGCGGTCGGGGACGTCGACCCAGTCCACGCCGTACACGGTGCCGATCTTCGTGGCGCGCGAGAGGTCGTCGACGAACCTGCCGCTGCGGTCGAAGCACTTGGTGGCCTGGAGGACCCCGGCGTCGGCAGCGAGCGTGCGCAGCTTGCCCCGGCCGTGCCGGAAGCCGTGCGGCGGGACCCAGCGGTAGAGCAGTCCGTTGGGGCCGGACGCGTCCTCGGTCAGGTAGGCGTGGCCCTGCTTGGGGTCGATGACGACGGCCTCGTGGGCGTACCGGCCGAACGCCTTGATGGGGCGGGGGTCGCGGTTGGCGCGCTTGTCGGACGGGTCGACCTCGAAGACGTAGCCGTGGTCCTTGAGCAGGCCGTTCTTCCCGGCCTTGTCCTCGGTCTCCTCGCAGGTGAGCCAGGTGCCCCACGGGGTGGCGCCACCGGCGCAGTTGGTGGAGGTGCCGGCGATGCCGACCCACTCGGCGGTGCGGCCGTCGCGGCGGGTCTCCACGACGGTGCAGCCGCCGCCCGCGACCGCGTCGTAGACGAGACCCTCGGTGAGCGGGACCGGGTGCTCCCAGTCGGTGCGGACGCCGGCCAGCTCGTGGTTGTTCACCAGCAGGGTGACGCCGCGCGCGCCTTCGAAGGCGGCCGTGCCGTCGTGGTTGGAGGGGGTGTACTCACCGGTCTCCAGCTTGGTGACGCCGCTGTGGGTGATGATCCTGTACGAGAATCCGGCGGGCAGCGCGAGTATGCCCTTCGGGTCGGGGACCAGCGCCCCGTAACCGGGCTCGTGGCCGTGGCCGTGGTCGTGCCCATGGCCGTGTCCGTCGTGGTCATGACCGTGGCCGTGGTCGTCGTGGCCGTGCTTCGAGTCCCCGGCGGCGAGGGCGCCGGGCGCGGTGGCCAGCGCGGCTACGGTGCCGGTGAGGGCGATGCCGGCACCGGTGAGGGCGGACTGTCTGGTGAATTCCCTGCGCGTGAAGGCCATCACGTACTCCTGGTGCAGCTGGGGCGGTAGTGGGCGGGTTCACCGTCCCGCGCTGTCGCCAACACCAGTTGAACTGCGGGCGGCTTCCAGGGATCGCGTTCCGTGAACTTCCCCGGTGGCGGGGCCGCCCGCCCCGCCACCCACCGTCTCCCGCTCAGTTGCCGGAGCCGCCCCGGGACCGGGCCTTGAAGGCGGCCTTGCGGGCGTCCTTCGCCAGCTTCTTGTCGCTGTGCAGCCGGCCCATCGCCTCCAGGACGTCCGCCGTGGCCGGGTGGTCCACCCGCCACACCTCGTCGAAGAATCCGCTGTGCTGGCCGGAGAGCCCCTCGACCAGGCCCTGGAGCTCGTCGAGATCGCCGTCTGCCTCCAGCTGCGCCGCGATCGTGTCGACGGCGAGCCAGAAGATCATCGGCTCCGGCGGCGCGGGCACGTCGGCGGCGCCCAGCTCCGCGAGCCAGACCCGGGCGAGGCCGCCCAGCTCCCCGTCGTCGAGCACGGCGCGCACGGCGGGCTCCGCCTCCGCGCCGACCAGCGCGAGCGCCTGCTGGCAGTGCAGCCGGCGCAGCGGTGCCTGCGGGTCCTCGCCGCGTGCGGCGTCCAGGAGCTCGGCGGCGGCCCCGCCCGCGCCGCGCCGGGCGAGCCAGAGCTGGACCTCGGCGCGGGCCGCGTCCTCCGGGTAGTACGCGATGCCGCCGAGGAGCGCGTCGGCGTCCTTGTCGACGAGATCCCCGATGGCCGGGGCCTCCACGCCCGCGTCCAGCATCCTGGCCCGGATGCCGTACAGGCCGAGCGGGGTCAGCTTCACCATCCCGTACCGGGTGACGTCGTCGTCGTCGGCGGGCGGGGTGGCGTCCTCGCCCTCCTCGGCCAGCAGCGCCTCGTCCACCGGCTGGTACTCGACGATGCCGATGGGCTCCAGCACCCGGAACTGGTCGTCGAGGCGCATCATCGCGTCCGAGACCTGCTCCAGGATGTCGTCGGTGGGCTCGCCCATGTCGTCGGGCACGATCATCGACGCGGCGAGCGCGGGCAGCGGTACCGGCTCGTCGCCCGCGGCGCTGTCGGAGACGGTGAGCAGGTAGAGGTTGCCGAGCACTCCGTCGAGGAATTCGGCCTCGGACTCCGGGTCCCAGTCCAGGGCGTCGAAGTCGATGGAGCCGTCCTCGCCGACGAGGTCCGCGAAGTCGTCGAAGAAGGGGGCGGTGGCATCGGCGTGCGCGGCCTCCAGGCCGTCGAGCCAGATCGCCAGGACGTCCTGCGGTGATCCGCCGGTCAGCAGCGCGAGGTTCTCGCCCGCGGTGACAGTGCCCTCCGCGTCGGAACCCTCCTCGTCGGAGCCGTCCTCCACCGCCTGGTCCGCACCGGGCTCCGTCTCCGGGTCCTCGACCTCGACGAGTCCGGTGTCGACCGCGAGGCGCCAGGCCTCGCTGGCCTCCGCCGCACCGTCCTCGTCCGCGCCGAGGCCGAGGTGCTCGGCCGCCGCGGGCAGCTGCGCGTCGACGAGCTCGCCGCCGGCGCCCACCCTGGTGCCGGGCCCGGCCCAGCGGGCGAGCCGGACGGCGCGGGCGAGCAGCGGCGCGGCAAGCGCGTCCCGTGCCAGCTCGGCCTCGGTGTGCAGCCGTACCGGCGGCAGGGTGGGGCGCTCTGCGGACATCAGGGGGTTCTCCTAGGAACGTTCGGGTCGCACGCGCCGCCGGGCGATGGCTCCGGTCGCGTACGGGGACAGGCGGCCCAAGCGTAGACGTATTTCGCCCCCCGCCGCCCGGTACCCGGGCAGGTCCGCCGCAGCCCGCCCGCGAAGCCCCCGCAACCGGCGTGCGCGCCCGCGCGGTTACCGCGCGGGGACCGTCGGCCGCAGACTGAGCGCGGGGGTGTAGCGGTGCACGCCGCCGCCGGTGACGCCGGGGTAGGACCGCACCCGCTCCCACTGCGGTGTCGGCGACCCGACCCCGTTCCCGGAGGCGGCCAGCGCGTCGATGTGGGCCTGTGCGCTCACCCATTCCGCGTAGTTGAGCACCCGGGTTCCGTCGGTGCTCACGTGGAAGTGCCCGGCGATACCGCCGGGCGCGGGCGCGGGGTCCGTCCCGAGCGCCTCGAACACACTGTCCACCCAGTCGCGTTGGCGGGCCCTGTCCGCCCCTTCGAACTCGACGTCGACGGTCACGACGCACCCCGGCTCCCGGGTGTCGGACCCGCCGAGTGACGAGGAGCGGTACAGCTCGTACGTGTGCGGCCCGAGCCGCTCGATGCCCGGCACGGCCGCGTCGATGTCGGCGTTGCGGTCGTCCCGGCCGGTCCGGACGAAGTCCTGGTAGCTCTGCTCGTCCGACCACTGCGAGTAGTGGAGGAGGGTCCTGCCGTCCTCCCCCGCGCCGACCGAGTAGGAGAGCAGCCCGGGATGCGGCCACTCCCGGCTCGCCCAGGCCTCCCGGATGGCCTCGACGGCCTGCCGCTGCCGCTCCGGTGTGCCGGCGTCCCAGGTGCTCACCTTGACGATCCCCGCGTCCGCTCGGGTGAAATCGGGCCGGGTCACGAATTCCCCGCTCATGGCTGCTCCCCTCGCGGGCGCTCCCCTGCGGCTCGCCCGTGACAGCCACCCTGTTACGTCAAGTCCGCTTGAGGTCAACTACGGCCCGCGTTGTCGTCGTTAGGCTGACGAATCGGACAGAACCGGACAACGAACGGAGTACCGCATGTCGCTGCGGGTCGAGAGCATCACGCGCGAACAGCATCTGGCGTTCGTCACGGGACGGGGTTCCGCGAGCCATATGCAGGTCCCGTCGTGGGGCGAGGTGAAGCCGGACTGGCGCGCGGAGAGCATCGGCTGGCTCGACGCCGGGGAGCTGGTCGGCGCCGGGCTGGTCCTGTACCGGCCGATCCCCCGGGTGAAGCGCTATCTGGCCTATCTGCCGGAGGGGCCGGTCATCCCGTGGCACGAGGGCGATCTGCGCCCCTGGCTGGATCCGCTGGTGGCGCACGTCAAGGCACGCGGCGCGTTCACCGTACGGATGGGCCCCCCGGTGGTCGCCCGGCGCTGGGAGGCGCAGACCGTCAAGGACGCCATCCCCGATCCGGCCGCGCGCAGGCTGCGTGACGTCGAGCCGGACGTGTGCGAGCCGGGCGCCGCCGAGCTGGTGGACCAGCTGCGCCGGCTGGGCTGGCAGCAGGGCGAGGACGGGGAGTCGGACGGCTTCAGCGCCGGGCAGCCCCGGTACGTCTTCCAGGTGCCGTTCGCCGGACGGTCGCTGGAGGAGGTTCGCGACGGGCTGAACCAGCAGTGGCGGCGCAACATCAAGAAGGCGGAGAAGGCGGGCGTCAAGGTGGTCGAGGGCGACCACGACGACCTTCCGGCCTTCTACGAGCTGTACCGCGAGACGGCCGAGCGCGACCGTTTCATCCCCCGCCCGCTCGACTACTTCCAGCGCATGTGGACCGCACTGCGCGCCGAGGACCCCGGGCGGATGCGGCTGTACCTCGCGCACCACGACGGGGAGGTCCTCTCCGCGGCGACGATGCTGACGGTCGGCACGCACGTCTGGTACTCCTACGGCGCCTCCACCGGCCGCCGGCGCGAGGTGCAGCCCAACAACGCGATCCAGTGGCGGATGATGAGCGACGCGCACGAGCGGGGCGCGGCCGTCTACGACCTGCGCGGCATCACCGACACCCTCGACGAGAGCAACCACCTGATGGGCCTGCTGCGCTTCAAGGCGGGCACCGGCGGCCGGGCGGCCGAGTACGTCGGTGAGTGGGACTACCCGGTCAACCGGCTGCTGCACAAGGCGTTCGGCCTGTACATGGCCAGGCGTTAGGCCGTGTCCCACAGGGGGGGGTGCGCGCGAGGGTGCCGGCGACCGTGTGACGGGCGCCCGGTACGGGGCAGGCTGTCGGGATGACCGTCTCCGTGGCCCACCTCAGCGATCCGCATCTCACCGCCGGCGCCCTCGCCGCCGAACCCGCGGCCGGCCTCGACCGTGCGCTGCGCCGGGTGCTCGCCCTCGACCCGCTGCCCGCCTGTGTGGTGATCACCGGCGACCTGACGGACCGGGGCACGCCAGAGGAGTACGCGCTGCTGCGCGAGGTGATCGGCCGCTTCCCGCTGCCGCTGCACCTGGTGACGGGCAATCACGACGATCCGGCGGCGCTGCTGGGTGCCTTCGGCGGGACGGCCTTCCTGGGCGGGGGCGAGGAGACGTACTACGCCGTGGAGCACCCGGGGGTCACGGTCGCCGTCCTGGACTCCAAGGTCGCCGGGTCCCCCGGAGGGCTGCTGGGGGACGAGCAGTTGGCGTGGCTGGACGGTGTGCTGTCCCGCAGGCCGGGTGTGCCGGCGTTCGTGTGCCTGCACCATCCGCCGGTGCCGGTGGGCATCCCGTTCCTGGACCGGATGCGGCTGGCGGACGGTGACGCGCTGGCCGAGGTGGTCGCCGCGCACCCCGGAGTCGTACGCGTGCTGGCCGGTCATGTCCACCGCCCGGTCACCGCCGCCTTCGCGGGCAGCGTGCTGGCCGTGGCGCCCAGCACCTACCGGCAGAGCGGGCTGGCCCTGCGCGACGCGGTCCCCGGATATCTGCCCGAGCCGACGTCGTTCCTGCTGCATCTGCTCGCCGGCGACGCGTGGGTGACCCACACCGTGCCGGTCAGTCATGCGGCCGGGGCGCTGTCCGGATACTGACGTTCCGGGCCGCCCCGGACCGGCGGGCGGCGGGCTCGGGCGGGAGCTGACGGAGCGGACCGTCGAGCGGGCCGGGCACCGAACGGCCCGCCGCGGCGGTCACTCGGGCGTCGAGGTGCGCCAGCCCGTCATGTTGAACTCGTCGAGCATCCGTACGTCGCCCTCCAGCGGGAAGGTGCGCGCCTCCAGACCCGGCGCCGGGGCGATCTCCAGCGCGTCGCCCTCGACCAGGTCGCCGCCGGTCGGGGTGGAGACCCAGGCCAGGAGCGACCGCATGGTCTTCCCGGGGGCCAGCACGACCTCTTCCGGTCCCTTGTCCTGGCCCATGTAGGACGAGCCCGGGTTCACCTTCACCGGCAGCGCGTCGCCGTTCTCGCCGAGGGCCTGGACCGAGGGGTAGCCGTCGACCCGGACGGGCTTGCCGCCGCAGTTGGTGAGGGTCAGTCCGACGGCCCGGTGCATCATCGCGGCCTCCACGGGGCCCATGTCCACGACGAGACCGGAGTCCGGGCAGCCGCCGGTGGCGGAGGGCGTGGGGCTCGGGCGGACGGACTGCCCGGGAAGCGCGGCGGGCGGGGACACGACGTCCAGGGGGGACGGCGGGCTCACGCGCACCCCCGCGGATGCCGTGCGCGACGGGCTCGGTCCCGCCTCGCCCTCCCCCGCCGGTACGAGGAATCCCGCGCACCCGGACAGGGCGAGTGTTCCGGCCATGATCAGTGCCGCGGCGGCAGCTCCGCGTATCCCTGTCCCCGTCAGTCCCCGCACGCCCGTGTCCCCGCCCCCAGGTCGGCCCGCCCCGTGTGCGGCCGATATGTGCGGCCGATCATGCCAGAGCGCCGGATCGTTGAGCGTTCCTTCAGCTTCACCCGGAGAAGAACTAAGTAGACCTTCACTGTCTGCTGGGCGGACACTTCGGACATGACGTCTCCCGCAGCATCCCGGCCGCGCCCTTTCGGCAGCGCCCTCTGCGCCATGATCACTCCGTTCACCGCCGACGGGGCCCTCGATCCGGACGCGGCTGCCCGGCACGCCTCGGCCCTCGTCGCGGACGGCTGCGACGGGCTGGTGCTCAGCGGCACCACCGGCGAGTCCCCGACCACCTCGGACGCCGAGAAGGTGACGCTGGTGCGCGCGGTGCGCGAGGCGGTCGGTCCGGGCGTGCCGGTGATCGCGGGCATCGGCACCTCTGACACCCGGCACACCGTGGAGCTGGCCCGGCAGGCGGAACGGGCGGGCGCCGACGGCCTGCTGGTCGTGACCCCGTACTACAGCCGGCCGCCGCAGGCCGCCGTCGAGGCGCATTTCAGGCGGGTCGCGGACGCGGCCGGCCTTCCGCTGATGCTGTACGACATCCCCGGCCGCACCGGCACCCGCATCGAACCGGAGACGGTGCTGCGGCTGGCGGAGCACCCGCGCGTCGTGGCGGTGAAGGACTGCTCGCAGGACCTGCTGGGCGCGACGAAGGTGATCGCGGCCACCTCGCTCGCGTACTACTCGGGCTGCGAGGAGCTGAATCTGCCGCTGTACGCGGTGGGCGGCGCGGGGTACGTCAGCACGGTGGCCAACGTGGCGCCACGGGCGCTGCGGGCCGTCCTGGACGCGTTCGACGCCGGGGACACGGCGGGGGCGGCCCGGCTGAACGGCCTGCTGGCCCCGCTCGTCGAGCTGATGATGGCGTCCGGGCTGCCCGGCACGGTGACCGCGAAGGCGCTGCTGGACGCGGGGCCGGTCCGGGAACCGCTGCAGCCCGCCGGGCGCGAGGCGTCCGACGGGCTGCGGAGGGCGTACGGGGAGCTCCTCGCCGTCGCTGCTTAGTCGTTGCTGTGCAGGACGTCGTTGAGGCCGTCCCAGACCGCGTTGTTCGGGCGGGCCTCCACGGTGCCGGTCACCGAGTTGCGGCGGAAGAGGATGTTCGAGGCGCCGGAGAGCTCGCGCGCCTTGACGACCTGGCCGTCCGGCAGCGTGACCCGGGTGCCGGCGGTGACGTACAGGCCGGCCTCGACGACGCACTCGTCGCCCAGCGCGATCCCGACCCCGGCCTCCGCGCCGACCAGGCAGCGCTCACCGATCACGATGCGCTCCTTGCCACCGCCGGAGAGCGTGCCCATCGTGGAGGCGCCGCCGCCGATGTCGGAGCCGTTGCCGACGACGACGCCCGCGGAGATCCGGCCCTCGACCATGGAGGTGCCGAGGGTGCCGGCGTTGAAGTTGACGAAGCCCTCGTGCATGACGGTGGTGCCGGAGGCGAGGTGCGCGCCGAGCCGCACCCGGTCGGCGTCGGCGATCCGGACGCCCTTGGGCGCGACGTAGTCCGTCATGCGCGGGAACTTGTCGACCGAGGTGACCTGGAGGTGCAGGCCCTCGGCGCGGGCGTTGAGCCGCACCTTCTCCAGGTCGTCGACGGCGACCGGGCCGAGCGAGGTCCAGGCCACGTTGGTGAGGAGGCCGAAGAGGCCGTCCAGGTTCTGGCCGTGCGGCTGGACGAGGCGGTGCGAGAGCAGGTGCAGGCGCAGGTACGCGTCGTGGGCGTCGAGCGGCTTGTCGTCGAGCGAGGCGATGACCGTACGCACGGCGACGACCTCGACCCCGCGGCGGGCGTCCACGCCGATGGCCTTGGCGGCACCCTCCCCGAGCAGGTTGACGGCGCGGTCGGGGGTGAGCCGCTCGGTTCCGGCCGGGCCGGGCTCCGCGGTGAGCTCGGGCGCGGGGAACCAGGTGTCGAGAACGGAACCGTCGCCGGCGATGGTGGCGAGGCCGGCGGCGACGGCGCCGGTGGTGCGGGTGGAAGTCGTGTCGGTCATGACCAGAACCTAACCGGCCGGGGCCCGCCCCGGCCAACCGGTCCCATCCTCCGGGCGTCGTACCGGCCGCCGTACGGGAGCACCCCTGTGGCCCCCGTACGGCGGTCGGGTCCTTGGGGGTTCACGCAGCCGCCGGGCCGCGAGCACGGCCACCCCCGCGCCGCAGGCCAGCACCGCGCAGGCGGGCCACAGGAGCGCGGGCGCGGTGGTGTAGAGCGCGCCGCCCAGCGGGGGTGCGAGCACCTGTCCGCTGATGGAGGCGCCCGCGTACAGGCTCTGGAACCGGCCCTGGGCGTGGGCGGGTGCCTGGTCCGCGACGTAGGCCGTGGCGGGGGTCTTGTAGAGGATCTCGCCCAGGGTCAGCGAGACCATCATCAGGACGGCGAACAGCGCCCCCGCGCCGGGGATCAGTACCGCGTAGCCGGTCCCGACCAGCAGCAGTCCGGTGCCCACGACGGCGAGCGGCGCCCGGTCGCGCAGCGCGTGGGCGGCGGGGAGTTCGAGGCAGAGGATGACGCCGCCGTTGACGGCGATGAGCCAGCCGTAGAACTGGGTGCCGTGGCCGTGGTCGGCGAGGAAGACGGGCAGGGTGGAGTACTGCTGGCGGTAGACCAGGTCGACGCAGACGATCGCGGCGAGGAGCACCGGTACCGCGGGCCTGGCCCGCAGTTCGCTCCACAGCCCGGGGGCGTCGGGGCGGTGCACGGGCCGGGAGTGCGCGGTGCCCCGGGCGGGCAGGATCCGTGCCGCGTAGGCGGCGTACAGCAGGGTGCCGATGCCGTCGATGACGAAGAGCCAGTCGTACGAGAAGCGGGCGGCGATCAGCGCACCGAGCGGCGGTCCGACGGCGAAGCCGCCGTTGCCGGCGAACCGGGTGAGTGCGAAGCTCTGGCGCCGGCGGCCTTCGGGGACGGAGACCGCGACGAGCGCGGCGTTCGCGGCGCGCACCACCCCGGTCGCGTACTCGGCGAGCGGGAGCACGCAGTACAGGGCGGGGAGCGGCAGCAGCGGGAGGCTAAGGAGCACGATCCCGCTCACGCAGGCGCCGGTCAGCAGCGCCCGGCGGTGCCCGTAGCGGTCGCCGAACCCGCCGCCGGTGAAGTTGCCCGCGACGATTCCGAGGCCGCCGATGCCGCTGAGCACTCCGGCCTGGGCGACGGAGAGTCCGCGCGGCCCGGTCAGGTAGACGAAGAGATAGACGAAGGTGAAGCTCACCACGCCGTTGAAGAACGAGCCGAGGGCCAGCAGCCGCACCGTGCGCGGCACCCCCCGCACCATCCCCGTTCCGGTACCCGTCCCCATGCCGATCCCCGCCCCGTCCCCGTCTCCGCAGGCACTCACCCTGTGAGTTCCTTTTGGGAACGGACTATGGCAGCATGCTTTCCGCAGGTCAATCCAGTTGAATGGCCGTCCGACGTGACGGAGGAACCCCATGCCCCAGCGAACCAGCCTGGCCGACGCCGACTGCGCGATCGCCCAGGCGCTCGACGTGGTCGGGGACTGGTGGACCCTGCTGATCGTGCGGGACGCGGCGCGCGGGGTGCACCGTTTCGACGCGCTCCAGCACGAGCTGGGTGTGTCCCGCAAGGTCCTGACGGAGCGGCTGCGGCTGCTGGTCGACGCGGACGTGCTGTCCCGGGAGCCGTACCAGGAGCGGCCCACCCGTTACGAGTACCGGCTGACCCCGCGTGGCCGCGCCCTGCTGCCGGTACTGATCGCGCTCCAGGACTGGGGCGACGCGTGGGTGACGGGAGACGGAACGACCATGGCCACCGCACAGGAGTCCTCGCACGAGGCGGCACGGGTGCACGCGCTGGTGGGCACCCGGGTGCCGGAGCTGAGCCTGCCGTTCCACACCGGGGGCGAGCACGACCCGGTCGCCTCGGCCACCCCGTACACCGTCCTGTACTTCTTCCCCGGCGCCTACGCCCGTCCGGAGTCCTATCCGCCGGGCTGGGCGGGCATCCCCGGCGCGCGGGGCTGCACCCTCGAATCGTGCACATACCGCGACCAGTTGGCCGAGTTCACGGAGGCGGGCGCGACGGTGCACGGCGTCTCCACCCAACGCCCCGACGAGCAGCGGGCGTTCGCGGAGGCGGAGGGGCTGCGCTTCCCGCTCCTGTCCGACGCGGAGCTGACGCTGACGGCGGCCCTGCGACTGCCCACCTTCCGGGCGGCGGGGATCAGCCGGCTGAAGCGGCTGACGCTGGTGGTGGACCGGGACCGCACGGTGCGCGAGGCGCTGTATCCGATCACCGACATCGAAGCGAGCGTGCGGGCGGCGCTGGCGGCGGTCCGCAGCGCGGGCTGAGCGCCGCACCGGCCCCTCGGCGCGGTACCGGCGACGCCTGACGCGAGGCGCACGCGCCCCACCCCCGCCCCGGCCGCGCCGGGTCAGCCCGCGATCCGCCCCAGCATCTCCCGGGCGTACGCCTCGTCGTAGTCGCCGCCGGTGAGCAGCACCTGGAGACAGATCCCGTCCATCAGCGCGACCAGTGCCCGTGCGGTGGCCGGGTCGGTGCGGGCGGCGAGGAGTCCGGCCGTGTCGTCGGTCCACTCGGCGGCGACCGGCCGCAGCGCGGGCCTGCGCAGGGCGGCGAGGTACAGCTCGTACTCCAGCTCCGCCCGGCCCCGGCCGCCGCCGAAGAACTCCCCGAGCAGCCGGGCGAGTTCGGCCGCGAGGTCGGCGGCCGGATCGGCGAGGGCGGCGCTGTCCCGCATGAGCCCGGCGAAGTTCTCGTTCGACCGGCGGAGCGCGGCGATCAGCAGTTCGTCCAGCGAGGCGAAGTGGTACGTCGTCGAGCCGAGCGGCACATCGGCCTCGGCCGCGACGGAGCGGTGGCTGAGCCCGGCGATGCCCTTGGCGCCGACCACCCGGATCGCCGCGTCGATGATCCGGGCGCGCCGCTCGGGGTCGTACCGCCGCACCATCAGTGCGCACCGCCCAGGTTGAGCACCACCACACCGGCGATGACCAGCGCTATGCCCGCCACCTTGACCGGATTGCCGGACTCCCCCATGAACAGGATTCCGATGACGGCGACGGCGGCGGTGCCGATGCCGGCCCAGATCGCGTACGCCGTGCCCATCGACAGGGTCTTGAGGGTCTGGGCGAGCAGCGAGAAGGCCAGCAGATAGCCGACGACGGTGATCAGCGAAGGCCACAGCCGGGTGAAACCCTCGCTGTACTTCATGGCGGTCGTCCCGGCCACCTCCGCCGCGATGGCCGCGGCCAGCAGTCCATATCCCATGTGTACGAGTGTACGCATCGACGGTCGCGAAATGCCCGGGGTTACCCGGACTCACTGGGCGCTACCGTGGTCCGTCCATGTACATGACCGAGGGACAGGCGGAGCGGCAGTGGCGCAGGACGCAGGGTGGGGCGGCGGGCCGCAGGGCACGCCGAACGGGGGCGCGCCGTACGGGGGGCCGCCCGGCTGGGGCGGCTGGGGCGGCGGCTGGATGCCGCCCAAACCCGGGGTGATACCCCTGGGGCCGCTGAGGCTCGGGGACATATTGAACGGCGCGTTCGCCACCGTGGGCCGCCACGGCAAGCAGCTCTACGGCGTCGGTGCGGCCGCCTACGGAGGGGCGCTGGCCGTGGTCGTGGCGACGATCGCGATCGCCTACTCCGCCACGGCGGGCCATCTGGACCGGCTGGTCTCGCTCAGCGCCGACGAGGACGCCAGAACCGGGGACTGGGTACCGGTCCTGGTCGCCTTCTGCGTGATCGCCCTGGTGTGCCTGATCGTGGGCGTCCTCTCCACGGCCCTGATGTACGCGGCCGTGCCCTCGGTCCTCCAGGAAGCGGTGCTGGGCCGGCGGACCACCTTCTCCGTCGTCTGGCGCCGGGCCTGGGCACGGGTCCCCGCCGTGATCGGAACCGTCTTCCTGACCTCGCTGATCGCGATGATCCCCATCCTGCTCGTCTGGGCCGGAGTCGTCGCCCTCATCGTCGGCCTGGCCGGCTCGGGCGGCGGCGGCGGTGCCTCGGTCGCGCTGATCATCATCGGCGTCCTCGGCGCACTGGCGACGGGGCCACTGGCGCTCTGGCTCTGGGTGAAGTTCAGCCTGGCGCCCTCGGCCGCGGTCTTCGAGAACCAGGGCCCCATCGCAGCGATGCGCCGCTCGTCCGTGCTGGTGCGCGGGGACTGGTGGCGGATCTTCGGCATCACCCTGCTGGCGGGCGCCATGGCGGGGGTCGCGAGCTATGTGATCCAGCTGCCGTTCACGTTCCTCGGCATGTTCTCGGGCATGCTCGGCTCGGCCAACCTCAGCGACGACCCGAACGCGGCGTCGATCGTCGTCGCCATGAGCGGCTACCTGCTGGCCGTGCTGGTCGGCCAGCTCGTCAGCCAGCTGATCGTGGCCACGTTCCCGCCGCTGGTGACGGGCCTGCTGTACGTGGACCGCCGCATCCGCACCGAGGACCTGGGCCCGGTCCTCGCCGAGGCCGCCGCCGTACCGCCGCAGTACACGGGCTGAGGCGGCCCGCGTGTTTGACCTTGACACGGTGACAAGGTCTTGACTGCCTGCCAAGGAGGTGGCCCCCATGGCGATCACAGGGCAGGGCACGAACACGGGCACGGGTACGGGCACGAGTACGGGTGGGGAGACGGACACGGCACGGGCGCTGCGGGGCTTGGCGGACGACCGTTCGTCGGTACGGCTGCGGGCGGCGCTCGCGGCCGGCACGGCTCCCGACCCGTGCTTCGTCGACGGGCTCATCGAGCGATGCGCGGTCGAGCCCGAGTTCCTCGTTCGCGACATGCTGACCTGGGCGCTCACCCGCCACCCGACGCCCCTGACGCTTCCCGGTCTGCTCCGCGAACTCCGCGCGGAGCGCGCGCAGGCACGGAGCCAGGCGCTGCACACGCTGTCCAAGATCGGGGACCCTCAGGCGTGGCCGGCCATCACCCGCACGCTCCTGTGCGACGCCGACGACGAAGTGGCGCGGACCGCCTGGCGGACGGCGGTCGCGCTCGTACCGGACGGCGAGGAATCCGCACTGGCCACGGTGCTGGCGACACAGCTCGGGCGCGGTGGGCGGGAGACGCAGCTGAGCCTGAGCCGGTCCCTGGTCGCACTGGGGGAAGCGGTCGCGCCCGCTCTGCTCGCCGCGACAACCGCCCCCGAGCCCGGTGTGCGTGCGCACGCGATCGCCACCCAGCGGCTGTTGCGCGATCCGGACGCCGGATTCGAGTACGCGATCGAGGAGGCGAAGCGCGTCGTGGCCCTGGGCGGGTCCGTCCAGGAGGGATGATGGGACGTGTTGATCGGTGAGGTCGCCCGGCGGTCCGGGGTCAGTGCCCGCATGCTCCGGCACTACGAGTCGCTCGGCCTGGTGAGCCCTTCGGGACGCACCGGCTCCGGCTACCGGGAGTACTCCGGGCAGGACATCCGGCGGATCTTCCACATCGAGAGCCTGCGGTCGCTGGGGCTGTCGCTGCGGGAGATCGGACGCGCACTCGACGACCCCGGCTTCACACCCTCACTGCTCGTCGACGACCTCGTCCGCCAGACGCGCGAACGCATCGCGGCGGAGACCGAACTGCTCACGGTGCTGCGCCGGGTCGATGCCACGGACCCGGCCGGCTGGGACGACGTCCTCCAGGTCGTGGCACTCCTGCGGGCGCTGGGCTCGAAGAGCGCCGACACCCGCCAGCGCGCGGCCCTGTCCTCGGGCGACGAGGTGCCGGTACCGGTGGAGGCCCTGGTGGAAGCGGCGCTGAGCGAGACAGAACCGAACGTCGCCGGAGCCATTCGCTGGGCGCTGGCACGCTCCGGCGACCGGGGCCCGGCACTCCTGGCGGCGGGCCTCGACTCCCCGGAGGCCGCCGTACGGGAACGCGCCGTTCAGTCCCTCGCGGAGCTGCCTGGCGGTGAGGCCGCCGCGCGACTGCGGGACGCCCTCGCGCACCCCGACACCGTGGTGCGCGGGCACGCGGCGCTGGCGCTCGGTGAACGTGGTGTGGCCGAGGCGGTTCCGACCCTCATCGGCATGGTCGTGGAGGGCCGGAACGACACCGGCGCGGCCGACGCGCTCGGCGTGCTCGCGGGCGACACCGCTGCGGCGGACCGGATCGCCGCCGCTCTCGTCGACCGCCTCGCCGAGGACACCACTCAGCCGCCCGCCCGCGGCCGGCTGACCCAGGCACTGGCGGGCGTCCCCGGGACGAGGGCCTCACGTGCCCTGGTGGAGCTGTCGCGGGACGGGGACCGAGCCGTGGCCCTGACCGCGACGTACCTGCTTCAGCTGCGCGGCGAAGGGTGACCGGTCGGCTGCTCGGGGCGACAGTTCTGACGTACGGCCCGGACGTACGGCAGGGTCCCGAAGGGAAATCGGCCTTCCCAGCCGACGGACGGCAGGCGACAATGCGTATCAGCGGCGAACCGAAACAGAGTTCCGGTTCCGCCGGACACACGGGGGGTCACATGATCGTTGTCGTTGCCATAGTGGTCGTGCTCGCTGCGGCTGTCGGCGGATGCCTGATCGCGCTTCGTCGCAGAGGCGGCTCGGGCGAACGCGGCGCGGTGGAGCGCGGGGCTGCGGACCAGGGACTCGCGAAGGGCCTGGGAACGGGGAACGCCCAGCGGCAGAACATGGGCCCCTTCTGAGTCGACTTCCCCACCGCCCGGAGGAGTGGGGCGCCCGTGCCCGGCGCGACGCGGGGGCCTTCGGCCCGGAGCGGACGCGGGACCGGCACCGGCGCCCGGGACGTGCGTGACTCGGCCCCGTACCCGGTGCGGGTACGGGGCCGAGAGGATGGTGCTCAGCGGGTGGTGCGTCAGCCGTCGGCCGTGGTGCGGCGGCGCTTCCACCAGACCAGGGCCGCGCCCGCTGCCGCGAGTGCGGCGGCGATACCCGCGATCAGCCCGACAGGTGTGTCGGAGCCCGTGTCGGCGAGGCCGCCGTCAGGGGAATGCGCGGGCGGGGTCTGGCCGCCGCTCCCGTTGCCGGTGCCCGGCGTCGACGGGCTCGGCGCCGGGGTCGACGGCGGGTGGGTCGGCGTGGGGTCGCCCGGGTCGGACGGGGTGGGCGTCGGCGTCGGGTCGGTACCGTCTGAGACCTTGCCGGTGTTGTTGCCGCCGAGGAAGGCCGTGTCGGTGTCGCCGTAGGCGGTGGTCGACTTCACGGCCGCCTTCACCGTGTCGGGCATCTCCGGGTTCTCCGCCTGGAAGCGGTCCTTCGAGATGTTCTTCTTGGGCTGCTTGGAGAAGTCCACGCCGCCCAGGAAGAACGAGAACTCCAGGACGGAGCCGTCCTGCGGGTACGTCCGCTTGAAGTGGAAGTCACCCTCGCGGAACGACTTCATGTAGTCCGCGTAGACCTTGTCGCGGTCCCACTTCGTGCGCGAGGGCCAGGCGGTCGCGTCGTCGGAGCCGATGATCTTGTGGAATTCACCGGGCTTCACCGCGTCACGCTGCTTGATCCACTCGGCGGCGATCCGGGAGGTGTAGACGCTGCGCAGCTCGGAGTACTGAGGTGCGCTGTTGACGAGCTTCTCGACCTCGGGGATCGCGATCTGCTGGATCTGCCGGAAGTTGTGCTCCTGGACGGCCTCCGGCTGCTCGCACTTGTTGCCCTCGCTGAAGTCGATCTTCGCGGCCTTGACGTCCATGGGCGCGTCGAGGATGTAGAGCTTGCCGTCCTCCTCGCGGACCTGGGCCGGAGCGGGCTCGATGTAGTACCGGTACGTCTTCCAGCAGGGTGCGCCGTTGACGTGCTGGAACGAGTCCCACAGCCGGTTGCCGACCGGGTTGTCCGGGACCATCACCCGGGCCAGGTCGTGCTTCATCGCCAGGTCGGCCTCCAGGAGGACGCGGCCTGCGTCGGTCTTCGCGAGCTTGTCGTCCGTGACCTGGTCCGGCTGGTCGGGGTTGAGGTTCACCCAGAACCGGTTGGGGTGCAGTGACAGCCAGGTGAACATCGCGTCGGACGAGAGGTCGATCTTCGCCCCGCCGCCCCATGAGGGGTTGGCGTCCTCGTCGTCGTTCATCCGGGCCTTGAAGCCGTAGTCCATGCCCTTGCCCTTGACGGGTTCGGTGACGTACCGCAGCTCCATGGTGGTGAAGTCGATGCCACCCGGGCCCCGCATCCGGTACGGCGCGCCGGGAGCCTGCCGGGTGACCGCCTGCCGGCGCTGGGCCTCTTCCTTCGTGCGGCCGGAGTTGCGGGCGAAGTCGTTGGCCGCGCCCCGGGAGCTGCCGCAGCCGGCCGCCTTGGCCGAGGCCAGGGTGGCGGCGGGAGGGCAGGCCCGGCCGCTGAAGGCCGGGTCCTGGCGGGTGTACCGGGGGTCCGGGGTGAACTTGGCGTCCGGCACGGCCCGGTGCTGGTACCAGGAGACGCCGTGCGCTCGCAGCCGCGCCTGGACTGCGTTGCTGGGCGGCTCGCCCAAGACGTACACGACCTTGTAGCCGCGCTTGGCCAGGGCTTTGTCCACGAGCAGCTGCTTGCTGTCGATCTGCTTGGTCCCGGACTTGAACTCGTAGATGATCTTGTCGCGACCGGTGGTCTTGATCGCGTCGAAGCGGCGGTCCTTCTTGACGTTGTCCTCGCCCAGCTCGTCGACGAGTTCCTGGAAGAGCTCCGGCATCTCCTCGGCCATCGAGTACTGGCAGTACCAGTTCTTGCCGCCGAGCTTGAAGTACTGGGCGACCTCCTGCTCGTAGGCGTTGCCGCCGCGGCTGTTGGCCTCGCCGTTGACGTAGTAGCTGTTCACGTACTCGTTGAAGGTGCCCGTGTACGGCTTGGCCCCGCTGCTCTGGTTCTGCTTCCAGTACGCCCAGGCGTGCTCCGGCGAGGCGTTGGGGTACTTCTTCGGGTCGGCCACGATCTTGTCCAGCACCTCGTCGCTGGGGAGTTCGAGGCCGGAGAGCGCCTTGCGGGGGTTGTCGTAGGAGTAGGTGCGCCTGGTGTCCCCCAGGGTGCGCCACTGGTACTTCCCGCCGGGCTTGAAGCCCGGCAGGCTTCCGAGGCGGGGTGCCTTGTTGGGTGTCTGGTACTTGCCGGTGCAGCTCTGGGGAGCGGCCTCGGCCTCCTGGACGTTGCCCAGGAGCGGCAGGCTGCCGGAGAGAATCCCGACGCTCAGCGCGAGGACGGCCGCGCGGCCGAACCAGCTGGAGAGCCGTGGTATGGCGGTGGTCAAGGTGATGGTCCCATGGTCAGGGGGCCACGGGTTCACGGTGCGGGTGTGCGAGTCAGGTCACGGCCCCCGTGGAAGTGACCTGTTGGGGTCCACGATAGGAGGAACACGCGAAGGGGATGGCGGGGACACGCCAAGTTGCCGGATCGTAACTCGCCTTCGCAGTAGGCCAGTTCGGGGCGAGAAGCTCACGCGTGTCTAGAGTGGCGGGCATGTCTGACAACACGAACGGCGCGGCGGACAACACCGTGGGCGAGCAGTTGGCCGCGTGGATCGACGATGTCCCGGCGCGGGTGATGCGGCTGAACACCTGGTACACCCCGGAGGAGTTCGAACCGGACATGTCGGCGGATTCGCTCGCGCTCCTGGAGGACGCCATCGTGTTCACCTACCGGCCCGAAGGGACGCCCGACTCCGAGGACTTCCTCCAAGGGGCGATGGCCTACCTCGGCGAGGCCCTGATGACCGTCGGCGGCGGCCGCTGGGCGTGGAGCACCACCGGGCGGCCGGTCGTGCTGTCCGACCCCGCACTGGGCCTCGCGCCGGTCGACCCCCTGGAGCTGATCATCGCCGCGCAGGAGCGCGCCGAGCCCGGCGCGTTCACCGAGGCCGCCGACCGGCTGCGCGCCGCGGTCGCCGTCCACCGCGAGCGGGAGCCCGGGTGGAAGCCCGCCAAGGAGCCGACACCCGGCCTCGACCCCGCGGCAGCCGCCGCTCCGCATCCCTGGCTGGCGGGCTGGCTCTCTGAGCGCCTGGACGGTTTCCCCGCCTGGGCGGCCGGGACCGGTGTCGCGGCGGAGGAGTGGGACTTCTCGCCCGGGTCGCTGGAGACGCTCGGACGGCTCACGGTAGAACGGTTCGGCACGAAGGAGGCGTACCGGGCAGCCGAGGACACGCCCTTCGTCCAGGGCGCCCTCTGGTACGTCGGCGAGGTCGCCGTCCGCCACTGCCACGGAGCCTGGACCTACCGCGAGGCCGCCGCCCGTATCCCACGGGAAGAGGTGGCGAAGAACATCTACCTGGAGCGGCCTTTCGTCAACCAGCCCACCGTCCGGGACGGAGTCGGCGAGGTGCCGTTCTACGCCCTTCTGGCCGCCGTCGGTGACAAGGACCCGGCCGTACTCCTGGAGCGCCTCGCCCGCTACCGGGACACCGACCCGGACGACGGGCCGGTGGTGTACCGGGGCGAAGAGGCGTAGGAGGACCCGGCTACCGCACCCCGCGCGGCCGGAACTGGACGCTGATACGCCCTCCGGCCGTCCGGGCGGACTTGGGGATGGCGTGCTCCCACGTCCGCTGGCACGAGCCGCCCATCACGATCAGGTCGCCGTGACCCAGCGGGTGGCGGACGGTCCGCCCACCGCCCACCGGGCGCAGCAGCAGGTCGCGAGGGGTGCCGACGGAGAGGATGGCGACCATCGTGTCCTCGCGGGCCCCCCGGCCGATGCGGTCGCCGTGCCAGGCCACACTGTCGCGCCCGTCGCGGTAGTGGCACAGCCCGGCGGTCGTGAACTCCTCGCCGAGTTCGTCGGAGTAGTACGTGCTCAGAGCCCGCCGCGCCTCGTCGAGAACGGGGTGCGGCAGCGGTTCGCCGACCCCGTAGAAAGCGAGCAGCCGGGGCACGTCCACGACCCTCTCGTACATCTCCCGGCGCTCCGCCTTCCACGGGACGTCCTCGGCCAGCCGCTCGAACAGCACCCCGGCACCACTGAGCCACCCGGGCAGCAGGTCGATCCAGGCCCCGTCCCCGAGGACCGTCCGACGGATCCCACCCAGCGGACCCAGGCGCACGTCCTCGCTCTGGTCGAAGAGCGATCCCTGAAGCTGGTGCGTTGCCATGCTTCCAGCGTACTCGAATCGAACTGATGAGCTAATCAATGATCCCGCCCGTCCGCCCGGAGTATCGCGCACCAGAGCGACCGTCTCGGCAAACGCAGAGGGTTGGCTGCCGGGAGCGTGCAGGGCGGCTCTCTCGCACAGGGCCGTCCGGACGGCCGCCCCCATCCCTTCGTCCTGCACATCCGTGCCGCTGGGGTCGACATCGCCCATCACGGCGACCTGCCTGCCGTCGGCGGTGACGCCGGACCTCGACACGATCCGCCAGCCGGGTCGCACCCGGCAGGCCGGCCCTGCGCAGCGGCCGGTACGCCCGCCATCGAGTCCCGCCGAAGGGCTCTCAGCGGCGGGCAGAACGGGCTAGGTTTTATGTGATCTTTCACCTGTTATGACTAGGGAGCCTGATGCCCGAGCACGCCCCAGACCCATCCATCACCCACTTCGGCCGAGGCGGCATGCGTCGGATCGCCCTACCCAGCTGGTACGGAGCAGGGCTGTCGGGCAGGACACGCGGCATGCTGCACGACGTAGGTGTCCCATTGCACGTGGCACCGTACTTCACGGCAGCCGGCGAGACGGACGGCCTGACTCTCGGTGTGTTCACCGCCCGTGGAGGCCCCGCCCTGCGGGATGAGCGCGCGGACTGGGTGCGCGTCGGCACCGACCGCTTGGCACACCTGTGTGTCCGGCCCGACGGAGGCGTGCAGGGCGTGTTTGTCACACAACCGGAGTCAGACGTCTTCGTGAGTACGGATCTCAGCACCTTCAACGCGTCGCTGGCCGCCCTCGACCGCCGCCTGCCGGTGATCGCGGCCTCCACAAGCCTCCCCGTGGCAGCGGCCGCGTTCCGGGAGCTGAACGCGGAATTGCGGCAGATCGACGCGGCTGCATTCGAGGACCATGAGGGCTGGTGGCCACGCGTGTTGGACGACGTCCGTCACACCCTCAACTTCCCGTTCTCGTCGGCCTTCGAGTATGTCGATGACACGGGGCAGAAACAGATCTCCACGGCCGAGGCAGAGCCCGGGAGGCCACACCCAGAAGAGCTCCTGTGGCAGCAGCTTTCCGCAGCCGGGGTCACCGCCGCACAGGTGCGCCGAGTGTATTGCGAGCTGGAACCCTGCATGATGCCGGGCCATTACTGCGCTGTCTGGATGCAAGCGCTCTTCCCTCAGGCGGAGTTCACTCACAGCTTCGACTACGGAGACACCGCGGGTTCCCGCGAAGAAGGCCTGAAGAGGCTGATGGCCCATGCCGCGCAACAGGAGAGGCAACAGTGAGCGAACAGATATGGGGCCGACCGGACTCGGGGCGTGAGCCTGCCGGAGCGGCGCTGCTGTCCTGGCTGGCAGACCCAGACGCTCCACGGCTCTGCCTCTTGACCGGGAAAGAAGGCTGTGGAAAGTCTGCCCTGCTGGCCTGGCTGGTTGCCCACGGTTCCGCGGCCGGAGCTCACCCACAACGCCGTGTGCACGGATTCGCCCCGCTCGCCGGCCAAACCGTGGCGACCGCCGCCTGGGCGCTGGCGCAGCAGTTGTCCTTACCCACACGCACTCCCGGGGAGTTCGTTCGCACGCTGAGCCTCGACACACGGCGCACGGTTCTCGTCCTGCCCGACTTACATGCGGCCGAAGACCCGAAAGCCATCGGCGAACTGGTGCTCCACCTCGCGCGGCACGACCACATACGGCTAGTGGTGGAAGTCCGTGCCGGTTCACCGGAGATCCCGTCCCTCATGGCGTTGGGCCCGGCCGTGATGGACCTGGACCACGAGCAGTGGACAGATGACGCGCGCAAGGCGGCAGGGAGTGAGACCGCATCCGGTACACCCGGAGTGAACAGCCGTGACACAACGCTGGAGGGCTGGGACGGCGACCTTGCCGACGCCGCCGCCGTGTGCGCGGCAGAACCGTGGCAGATATCCCGGCACTATGACCTGTCGGAGGAAGGCCATGGCGGTCTGCGTGCGGCCTGGCTACGCGCCGGGGGGTCGCTGACGCGTGACCAAAGCGCCTCCGACCGGGCATTGACGCTCCTCGCCGCACTGGGTGACGAGGCCGATCCCAGGCTGAGTGAGCAACTCGCCTCGCTTGCCTCCGGAGCGGCGTGGCGTCTGATCTGGCGCCGTGTCCGTAATGACATCAGTCCTCCGTGGCCGGGGCCGGTCCGAGCCATGGCAGCACGCCATTCAGCTCGCGTGAATTCCCTGGTAGCCGCTGATCACCAAGGAACCGTCCGCGTGCTTGATGTACGCGATGGTGCGCCGCAGTGCCGACTCCCCGCTCCGATCGACGGAGCGTGTTCCGTCAGCGCGCGCCCCGACGGAACGGTGCTTGTACTGGATGGGCACGGGCACCTACACGCACAGCACACACCGGGTGAGCCCAGACAGAACAGGATCAGGGCATTGTTCGACGATGCCCAGGGCCCTCTGGAGCGCCTCGTGGAGGCTGTGAACAAGCGTCGAAGCGGCAGCCGTAACACTGCGGTTGCTTCATCCGAGACCGTCCTGGCTGTGGCGGACGGCTTCGGCTCAGGGCACGCCTACGCGCTTGAGGACGAACGGGAGTGGCATCGCACCGTTCAGCTCCACAGCGGGGCCATAACCGCTCTGACCATACTGGAACCGCCCATCGGTCACAGCAACGAACGTGCCCCTCTCATCTACAGCGGTGGCATCGACGGGCGCGTCCGCGTCTGGCAGCCCGCGACAGCGCCACTCTCCACCCCTGTCGCCATGCGGCGATGCCCGGTGACGGCACTGGATGCCGCACACATCACGGACTTCGGCCCCGTACTGGCGATCGGCTGGGCAGACGGACTGGTCGAGTACGTGGTCCTGGACACGGAGACGGTCCATGCGTTCCGCCCCGGGCCCGCAGTCCGGGGCGTGGCACTCCTTCATGACGGCAAGTTGGCAGTCGGCACGGACGAGACACTCGTGTGTCTGCAGCCCCTGTGACACGGGCTCCCATGACCGGTTCTGACCACCCTTGGTTGACTTCTCGTCAATTCACTTTGACGCTAAGGGAGTTGTAGACGTACGGGGGAGGTGACGAACGTGGGTAAGAAACTGCCCGACGACCTTGTCGAGGTACTGGACCTGGTGGGGGTGAACTGGCCCAACATCGACGAGGACGAGGTTCGCGGCTCGGCCAAGGACTATCGCAGTCTCGCGGAGGGCCTTCGTGACGTAATCACCGAGGGCAACAGGGCGTGTTCCCACATCGTCGGCGGCAAGAGCAAGGGCAAGACAGTCCAGGCCATCGACCGTCGCTGGGGAAAGCTGACCACGAAGGACCTCACCACCTTCATCGGCGCCCTCGACGACCTGGCCGGCGCCCTCGACGACTGCGCCGGCCTCATTGAGGGATGCAAGATTGCTTGCATCGCTGAACTGAGCTCAACTGCGGCGGCCGCCACTGCCGGCGTCATCGGCATGTTCTTCACCGCAGGCCTCAGCGGCCTGCTCAGCGCAGCCGCTATCGGCCTCTGCCGCATCGCACTGCACGAGGCCATCGACTATGCGGTCGGCGAGATCACCTCGGTCGTCACGGACAAGATAGAGACGACGATCCTCGGGAAGATCGAAGACCTGTTCACCGATCAGCTCGACGCCCACGATGACGGCAACATCGACCAATACACCGCCGGATCGGGCGACATGGCCCAAGACCTGGTCATAGAGTTCGACGAATTCGACAAGGCATCCGGAGGCTACGACGAGACCAGGCGCAACTTCGACAAGAAGAAGAACGAGCACAAGACCGGCGGCACCAAGCGCCGCAGCTCCGTCAAGAAGGACAGCCGATTCCACAAGCTGGCCACGGTCATGGACAAGGCAGAGGACGCCGTAGAGAAAAAGGCCGACGAGACTGTTGACGTCCTGGAGAAGCACGGCGGCAAAATCGATGCCAGCAAGAAGGGGCACGAAGAGAACGAAAAGAAAACCAAGACGGATCTCGACGGCTGCGACACCGGAAATCCAATGTACATGGTCAATCTAGATGGCTCCGTCGTTCAGCTGAACGCAAACGGCACAACCTCGCCTGTGAGCAAAGCTGATTCATCGGGCATAAATATGCTGCTCACGGAGAACGGGGGCACCCGAACCTGGCGTCCCCGCGCCGGAGAAAACAACCCGTACAGCGTGGCGGGGGCGGACACCGACCGCGTCACGTCCAAACCCATCAAACCCGGCTCCACTGAGCTGGCACGGGCGACACAGACGGCCCGCTACGCACGTAAGGACTGGACCGGAAACAACTACGCTGCCGGTTCGTTCAACGACGGCAAAGGACACCAGTTCACACTGGTCGGCTACAGCAAGAGCGTCCACTCCGAACGCTCCGTCGGGTACCCCCTGTTAAAAGCAGATCAACAGGCTGGGCTCAAGAGTCTGTACACCGAGCGCGAGCCCTGCCAGAAGGCCCCCTCCTTCTGCGATCGCTGGACCGCCAAGTACTTCGGCAAAGACCTGCCCGTCAGCCACTCCCAGTCGTATGATCAATCTTTACCGCGGCAACCCGGCGAGACAGACTGGAAGTACGGCAGAAGAGTTGACGCAGAGCATATTCAATACCGCAAAGACCTCAAAGACTGGTACAAGACTCACACACCACTCACGCCATACCAGAGCTAAGCGGAACACGGCAGGACAGTTGAGATGATCTTCGAACTTTCTCGCGATGAGCTTATTCGTACCTTTGGCGAGGAGCGAGTCCATCAAGCACCTTCGAATACGGCACGGGCGGCCGGCTTCAGCGGTGATGCCCTAGAATTCCTCACGACCATCGGACTACCGGACAGCGAATTCATCTCTTTTCCCCGGCTTGACGCAGAGGGCTTCGGATTCCACCCCGTCCCGGTCGACGAACTCGGCAGTACGTGGAACCTACCCGCCGCCGCTGCCAACTGGGTCTTCCTCGGGAACTTCGAGATCAGTGCCGTCGTAGCCGACACGCGAACAGGTGAGCTACACCAACTGGCCGAAGGCATCATGCGCCCAATCCCGCTTCACCGCGACCTCTCCTCGCTGGCCCACACCATTACAGGGCTGACAAGAATCGTCGGAAGCCTCCCAGAGGACTACGAGGAGGACGAAGAGCTCATCGAAGCCTTGACGGAGTCCCTGGACACCTTCAGAAACGAGATCAAGAACAAGGATCCACGCCCCTTCGGTGACGAGCACTCCGAGTGGGTTGAAATCATCACCAGCATCGGAGCCGGCATCTGGGGGCCGGGACAATAGAGAATCTCACGGCATTGAGCACAGAATCCTCCTCCCCGGCCCATGCGCCATGCTCCCACTCCCATCTCGTCCAGGACACAGCGGACGCCGTGCGGCCGACGCCCACGCCCTCCGAAGAGCCACAGGGGCCAGCACGGAACGGGGCAACCGCCGAGCGGTCAGGCAGCGCCGAACTCTCCGGCCTCGACGCCCGCCACGAACGAGGTGAACGAACCGGCGGCGACGTTCAGTACAGGGCCGGCCGGGCTCTTGGAGTCACGGACGGGGACCACTCCGCGCGAGGCAATCAGGTTGGTGGCGACCTCGACGCACTGGCCACCGTTCTCGCTGTACGAGGACTAGAACCAGCAGGGGGATTCGATCGTCACGGAGTGCCCTCTCGTAACTGGTCAATCGTGCCCACGGACGCCGCCCGGGGCCGCGCCTCGGCCGGTAGTCGATGGTAGTCCGGCATCGTGACAGCGTCACCGGGACGGCGTTCATGTCAGCGACACCTATGACGGGCGCCCGCCGAAATGCCAGCTGTGCACCTCGATGGCCGCGTACCGGTCCGGGGTCAGGATGGCGCGCGCCGCGTCCGGGTCCGGCGCCCGGACAAGCGCTGCCGTGCCCAGCCAGACGGCCCCGTCGTCGGACAGCAGCGGGCCGTAGGCGATCAGCTCGTCCCGGTCGGGCGGCAGCGCGAGGTCTGCGGCCTGCCCCGTACCGAGGCCGAGGCCGAGGACCAGATACCGATCGTCGCCGGTCCGGCCGCCGGGGAAGTCCCACATGGTGCGTCCGAGCGCGTTGCGCCACCGCCGCAACAGCACGTCCCGGTAGGCGCCCGCCTGGTAGTTCGGCTCATCGAAGGCGAACGCGCGGGCAGCGGCGGGATCGGGCAGATCGAGGATGTGCACGCTTCCGGTGAGGGTTTCACCATCGTCGGAGAAGGTGGGACCCCGGGCGATCATCTCTTTCGCATACTGGTCCATGTAGGACCAATGCTCTTCCGACAGCTCTTCGCGCAGCGCCAGGGAGCCGGGCCGGTCGCGGTGGTAGCAGAGAAATTCCATACCTGAGGATCTCTTCAACGACGCGGTCAGGTCGAGCGGGTTTACCCGCCGAGGAGGAACCCGCCGTTACCGCCCCACCCGGCTCAGTTCCCCCTCGGCACCTCGATGTCGCAGACCAGACCAGACTCCGGGAGGTCAGACGGCGCCGAACTCGCCGGCCGTGACGCCTGCGACGAAGGAGGCGAACGAACCGGCGGCGACGTTCAGGACCGGACCGGCCGGGCTCTTGGAGTCACGGACGGGGACCACGCCGCGCGAGGCAACGAGGTTGGTGGCGACCTCGACGCACTGGCCGCCGTTGCCACTGTACGAGGACTTGAACCAACGGGGGGATTCGGTCGTCACAGGGTGCCCTTTCGTAACTGCTCGATCATGTCCACGGATGCTGCCTGGGATGGCGCTTCGGCCTGCAGTTGATGGTAGGCCGTCAGCATGGGCAGCACTAAGCCGGTTTCCCGTTCGAGGTGCCCGCGCTGAGCGGACTCGGCGTAGGACATGAGAGAGCGGTCCGGCATCGTGAGCACGGTGATGGGCAGGCTGAACGGCCGCCGTGCCCCCATGGAGAACGGCGCTACTTGCAGCACTGTGTTCGGCCGCTCGGCAAACCTCAACAGGTGTTCGAGCTGGGCATCCATGATCGCGGGATCACCCATCGGTCGACGAATACACCCCTCGTCGAGCACAACAAAGATCAAGGGTGAGGGGATACGGGCAAGCGCGGCCTGCCTCCGCAGCACCAACTCCACTCTTTCGTCAGCCTGTTCAGGAGTGATCGCCTCGCGCCTCACCGCATCGGCTTCCAGCGCTGCCGCGTACTCCCGCGTCTGGAGCAGACCAGGCACGACGCCCACTTCGTACAGCCGGATCTCCGCCGCTCGCGCCTCATGCGCGACATAGTCCGGAAACCCTTCAAGCAATGCCGTATACCTCGCCGCCCGACTCAAGCGTTCGAATCGCTCCCCAGTACCAAACACCCTGTCAGCATTCCTCGCAAACTGGGGAGTTGGAGGACGACGGCCAGTTTCAACGGCCGAAATGTGCGTGCCCGAGCACCCCATGCGCTCCGCCAGCTCGTCCTGCGTCCAGCCTCGCTCATCCCGCAGCCTGCGGAGAAGCTGACCGAAGCGCGCACTGGGCGACTTCTCCGGGTCCAACTCTTTGCGGTTCACCATCCGAAAATTCAACTCCCCACTCATTTGCTGCAAGTTGAATGCGCTCCGACCCTACGCCACGCTGAACGCCCTTGGTAGTGGAATGACTACAGAGAGGTGCGGCGATGCCTGAGCAGAAGCGCGTCCAACTCCCGCCCGCCGGGGCACTCCTGGTGGACCGGGGCCGTAACGACCGCGTCGGGGAGTTCCGAGGGGTCTCCGGCCCCTACTGGTCGCTGCGGCCGATCGGCGGGGGTCCCGAGTGGGAAGCCCTCCCCGAGTACGTCCGGCCCGCCACCCGCGACGAGCGGCTCCGCGCCCGTACCGCGTACGAGAACGCCAGGAGCCGGGGGGAAGTGGCATGAACTCCAGCAGTGACGCCGAGTGCCGTGAGTGCCAGGAGCTCGATGCGGCCGAGGCCGAGGCCCGGCGCGTGAGGGACGAGAGCCGGGCGACCGACTGCCGAGTGCTGCGCAAACGGCATCTCGCGGCCGAGCACGGGGAGCGGCCGTGAAGCCGCAGCCGGGCCGGGAGCGTGCCGCGTGACCGGTGCGGGATACGAGGTGGAAGTCACCGCGACGACCGGGCAGCGTGCCGTGTCGCTCGGCGGGGCCGTGGTGAGGAATCGCCGGCTCGCCCTGCGGTGGCTGCGGCGGCAGGCGCTCCGTCTCGGGGACGGGTGTGACGCCGTGTGGGGCTCCGCGTGGGCCGGCGGCGGAAGGGACGTACGGACCGCCATCCTCCAGAGCTCCGGTGTGCGCGACGCGCTCCGGGCCTGGGGCGACGACTTCGGCCAGCAGGATCACGCCATGGCTCGGCTGGAGTCCGGGTGCCCCGACGTGTTCACCGTGGTGGACCCTGTCCTCGGCCTGCTGGTGACGTTCGCCGGGCGGCGCGTGCGGCCGGGGCGCGACGATGAAGGCAGACGAGACGGCCGTGCTCGCCGGGCGGACCGGCGGGCACGGCCGTGCGGAGGACGGACCGTGGGGTTCGCCGCTCCGGGTCAGCCGTTGACGGTGAACCAGGTGGCGCGGGACTTCTTCCACTCGTCGTGGTCGAGGTCCTTGGCCTCCGTGCCGTCGCCGTACAGGTCGGCCGAGCCCGCGTCCGTGATCAGCTGGGCGCGTGCGCCGGGCGTGTTCAGGTCGGGGACGGCGACGACGGCCTCCCAGCCGCCCGGGTCGGCGGTCGGCAGGTCGAGGCGCTTGACCGGTGCGTGGCCCGCGATGCCGTCCCAGGAGTAGAGGGCGTACGGGTCGGAGTTGTCGTCCGCCGCCCAGGAACCGGCCACGATCAGGTACTGGTCGGCGGAGTTCTTGCGGATGTCGCGGATGCTGAGCCCGCCGAGATCCAGCTCGATCGGGGTACCGATCGTCGCCTTCGCTCCTGAGCCGGCCACCTTGTCGAAGTTGGTGACGGGCACGATCAGCGCCTTGCCGCCGCCCTTCGGCGGGACGAGCGGGGCGCGGAATCCGATGTAGGCGGTGGTCGTGGAGCCGGGGGCGAACTCCAGGCCCTCGACGTTGAACCCGTCGATCTGCTTGGGGACTTCGCCGTCCTCCGTACCCGCCGCGAAGCCGTAGCGGTTGCCGTTCGACTTGTCCCAGGCGACCAGGTCGTCGCGGAGCTTCTTGTACTTTCCGCCGACCGTCAGCTGGGTGGCGGCGCCGGAGCCGCTCACCGTGGTGGTGAAGACGGTGTTGCGGTCGGACTTGTACTCGCCGTCCTTGTTGTTGCCCAGCGAACCGGTCCAGTAGATCGTGTTCCCGACCCGGGCCGCGCCCTCGATGTCGACCTCCTTGGAGACGCCCAGCTTCGAGGCGACGTCCCAGGTGCGAACGGGCGCTCCGGATGCCGAACTGTCGTAGAGCCGAAGGGTGTTGGTCTCGTCGTCGGCCACCACCAGGTACCCACCGCCCACGTCGACGGCGGCCGAGGCGTCCGAGGAGCCGGTGAGGTAGCGGGTGTCGGCCGCGTTCTGGACGGCGGCGGACGCCGCGTAGTGCAGGGACTTGGTGGCGGTCTTGCCGCCGAGGCCGGTGACCTTGATCGTGAGGTCGGTGTAGCCGCGGGCGTGGGCGGCGACCCGGAGCTGCCGGGTGGCGCCCGTGCCGGTCACCGTCACATCGCCGGTAGCGGCGACGGACGACTTGGAGCTGGCGGACGCCGCCACACCGAGGGCGGACACATCGGCTCCGCTCTGCCCGACGGTGACCGTGACCACGGGGTCGGCGGTCGCGCCGACGGCCCCGGAGAGGTAGCCGGACGACAGCGTGATCGTCGGCGTCCCGTAGCTCGCGGCGTGCGCGGGTGCGCCGAGCCCCAGGGCGGCCAGCGCCAGCGCACCTCCCGCGGCGGCGACGGTCCGGCGGTGAGGGAGGACAAGCTGATGCAGCACGGTGTGCCTCTCGTCGGCGTGGTGTCGAGAAGTAGGTTCCGATCCCCCCGCCAACGCACGGTACACACCAGGGGTACAACGAGCGAACAACGCCGAACGGCCCCTGGCTCGTAGTGGCGCGTGTCGTGGCGCTGCGCGTCGTGGTCGTGGTCGTGCTGCGCCATGTCGCGCTCCTTCCAGGGGAGTTGGCGAGCGCAGATGAGCCCGTTCAAAGCGGACACGTGTTTGATTGCGCTCGCCGATCCGGGAATGATGACGCTCGTTGGGCCCTCGGGCAGCCCGAACGCGGGGACGGTCCCAAGGGGTAAGGGGATACGGGGACACGGGGAGGACGCAGTGACGACACGGGCGGAGTGGGAGCAGCTCAAGGCCGGCGGGACAACACCGCCGACGCACATGCAGTTGAACCATCTTCAGGACGGCGTCGGGGGCGGTACGCCCGGAGCCAATACGTCGGCGGACCTGAAGTCGGACAAGCGGGCATGGGCCCAGGCGGGCGACGGCACCAAGGGCCTCGCTGCGCCGATCGGGTCCGCGCTGACGAAACTTCAGGATGGGCAGGCGGGGCTGGGCGACGCGACCGGCTGCCTGAGTGCGGCGGCACAGAGGGAGCTGTACACGTCCTGGCACAAGTACGTAGCGGATGTGCGGAAGCGCTGCACGTCGCTGGGTGAGCTTCTCGCGTCTTCAGGCCGTGACCTGTCGAAGACCGACGAGTCGCTGAAGACCGAACTCGACGCGCTCAAGAGCAAGTACACGGACACCGCGGCCGTCGGCGGTCAGCCGAAGGGCAGGTGATCCGGGCGCATGGACTTTGCGACGCTGAAGGCGCTCAAGCCGTCGGAGTTCGAGGATGCCGCGGACGCGTACCGGGCGACGGACGAGATGGCCAACGCGGCCAAGGACACCGTCGACAACCAGATCTCCGCGGGGATACGTAACCAACTCGCGGGCGCGACGGCGAAGGCAGCCCTGCAAGAACTGGCCGGGCTGTCGAAGAACTTCCAGTACGTACAGACCGAGTGCGGGTTGGTGAGCACCGCGCTGAACGGCTTCGCGTTCGACATGGCTTCGGCCAAGCGGAAGCTGGAAGCGGCGATCGAGGACGCACAGGCTGACCACTGCACGGTGCACGCGGACGGTTCGGTCGGCTTTCCGGCAGGCAGGAAGCCGGGCGAGGAGAAGGACGCCGCGGGCGGCACCGTGACCGGTAGCGCGGGAGGCAATCCGACATCCGACGCCCTGGACCGCCAGGCAGCGAGCATTCACCCGAACCCGCACTACGGTGCGGCCATTGGCTATGCCGACCGGATAGCGGATGCCTTACAGGAGGCCACTGACGCGGACGCGAAGTGGGCACCGAAGCTCCGCTCCCTCCAGGCCGACGACGACCTGGTGGTCTCGAACCGGGACTGGACGGACGTGACGTCCGACCGGGGTGGGGTGCTCAAGGCCGCCGATCCTTACCTGGACAGCATCAAGGGCCCGCCGAAGGAGGCCACCCCCGAGGAGAACGCGGAGTGGTGGAAGAACCTCACCCCGGAGCAGCAGGCCGACTATCTGGCCGTCCATCCGAATGCCATCGGGTCGATGAACGGCCTCCCGTCCGACATTCGCGACGACGCGAACAGAATGGTTCTGGACGAGACGACGGCGAAATACCAGCTGGATCTGAACGCCATTCCGAAGGAGCCGGCCAAGTACACCCCCAATACCAGCGGAGGCTACCCCGCTGTCCTCATCAGCCCGGAATGGCAGCGCTGGCACGACAAGTACGGAGCCAAGAAGGCCAGGATGGAGGGCGTGCTGAAGGGATCGAAGGCCATCCAGGACCGCTTCGACCGCACAGGCGAAGGCGGGCTTCCCGAGGCATACCTGCTCGGCTTCGACCCCACCGGCCTCGGGGACGGAAAAGTCATCCTCGCCAACGGGAATCCGGACACAGCCGACCACGTGGGCGTCTGGGTCCCCGGTACGAAAGCGAGCCTGGAATCCGTCGAAGGGGACCTCGGTCGTGTCGAACGGCTCTGGGCCCAGAGTCACCGCCTCAATCCTGACCAGAACGTCTCCACCGTCTTGTGGCTCGACTACAACGTGCCGGACAACGTCTTTCCGCAGGCGACACGCGGGGAGTACGCGGCAGAGGGCGGCCCACGACTCCACGACTTCTTGCAGGGGAACGGCGTCGCGCAACAGGCTGACGACGGCAGTCGCGCGCACACCACTGTCGTCGGGCACAGCTACGGCAGCACGGTGGTCGGCGTCTCGGCGCAGTCGGGAAGCTGGGACGACCCCCAGGCCGCCGACGACTACGTCTTCGCGGGCAGTCCCGGTGTCCAGGCGGATCGCGCGGCGGACCTGGGTGCCGGAGCCGACCACGTGTGGGCCATGGGCGCCCCCTGGGACGATCAGATAGTCCGGCAGGGCGGCCGATTCATGGGACTCGGTGACAACGGGATCATTCCCACCGACGAATCCTTCGGCGGGAAGATCATGACAAGCGACGCCGGCGGGCACACCGGATTCTACGACGACAACTCCCTCAGCCTGCGTAATCAGGCAGCCGTCATCGCCGGTAAATATGACAAGGTGATACTTGAATAGGCGAATTTCGAAACTTGGATTCATTGTCACCATATGCGCCCTGGCGATGGCGTGTTCGAACGGAAAGGAGGCGGCGGTGAAGACGCGGGACAGCGATATCGTGAAGGCGGACACCGAGAGAACATCCAGCCGGATTCTTGAGATGCTCGACGTCAAGGGGAAGGTCACGGAGACGGGTGCGATGACGTCACCTTGCTCGGACTACGACTCCGCGGAAGAGGTCTACCGCGAAAGTCACCCCTGGAGCATTTACAAGGCCTCCTTTGCCGATATGCAAAAGGGCGTGGAACGTCTGCGGGCTGAGCTCCCGAAAGACGGCTGGAAGATCGTGAAGGACGGCAGGGACGGATCTCAGCTCAACAGTCCGCAGATCATCGCGGAGTCCAAGGGTCGGGAATTCGCAGTCGACGTACGACTGCACAAAGCGAGCAAAGTCGGCAACTCCCCGCCCCTGTTGGAGGTCACCGTCGAATCAGCTTGCTATCGGCCAAAATAGGTGACCGCCCAGGGCAGGCGAGGTGCGAAAGGCCCTGCTGGGCCGATCGGCTCCGCGCCATGGACAGCAAAGCCCCCTCGGCCTGCGCAGCCAGGCTGCCGTCATCGCTGGCGCATACGACAAGGTGAAACTTGAATAGGCGATTTGCCACACTGGGTTTCAGTATCGCGCTATGTGCACTGGCGGTGGCGTGTTCAGGAAAGGAGGCGGTAGTGGAAACACGGGACAGGGATACCGCGATGGCGGATGTCGAGCAGGCGTCCAGCCGGATTCTGGAGATGATCGACGTCAAGGGGACGGCCACGGAGCCGGGGGCGATGACGATGCCCTGCTCGGATGACGACCACCAGAAAGAGCCCTACTATGCATGGCACCCCTGGAGCCTCTACAAGGCGCCCTTCGCTGAGCTGCAAAAAGGCATGAACCGGCTGCGGGCCGAACTCCCGAAGGACGGCTGGACGATCACGAAGGACGGCAGAGACGGCACTATCGGCAACAGTCCGCAGATCGTCGCGGAGTCCAAGGGGCGTGGAGTCATGGTCGACGTAAGACTGCACAAAGAGGTCAAGTCCCAAAAGACCCCGGCCATGCTGGAGGTCACCGTCCAATCGCGTTGCTACCGATTGCCGGCCACCCGGACGGCAACACGGGACAACCCGCCGGCTTGGCCGTAACGCCGAACGGCCCCCGACAAATTCGCGCCGGGGGCCGTTCAGGTCGTACGGGTGGGACTCAGACGTTGAAGCCCAGCGCGCGCAGCTGCTCGCGGCCGTCGTCGGTGATCTTGTCCGGGCCCCACGGCGGCATCCAGACCCAGTTGATCCGGAGCTCGTTGACGATGCCGTCGGTGGCGGACTTCGCCTGGTCCTCGATGACGTCGGTCAGCGGGCAGGCCGCGGACGTCAGGGTCATGTCGAGGGTGGCGATGTTGGCGTCGTCCACGTGGATGCCGTAGATCAGGCCCAGGTTGACGACGTCGATGCCCAGCTCGGGGTCGACGACGTCGTACAGCGCCTCGCGGACCTCCTCCTCGGAGGCCGGCTTGGTGGTCAGGGTCTCGTTGTCGCTCATGCCGTCTTCCCTTCGGACAGCGCCTTCGCCGTCGCGTCTTTCCACGCCATCCAGCTCAGCAGCGCGCATTTGACCCGGGCCGGGTACTTGGAGACGCCGGCGAACGCGACCGCGTCCTCCAGCACCTCCTCCATCGCGTCGTCCGGCTCCAGCTGTCCCTTGGACTGCATCAGCTCCAGGAACGCGGCCTGGATCTTCTGGGCCTCGCCCAGTTCCTTGCCGACCAGCAACTCGTTCAGCACGGAGGCGCTGGCCTGGCTGATGGAGCAGCCCTGGCCCTCGTAACTCACATCGGCGATGGTCTCGCCGTCGTACCGCACGCGCAGCGTGATCTCGTCACCGCACGTCGGATTGACGTGATGCACCTCGGCGTCGCCGTCCCGCAGGCCGCGCCCGTGGGGGTGCTTGTAGTGGTCCAGGATCACTTCCTGGTACATGGAATCAAGCTTCACCAGTCAACCCTCGCCGCTGTCTAACCGAAAAAGTTCCGGACGTGTTCCAGGCCGTCCACCAGGGCGTCGACCTCGGCGGGCGTGGAGTACAGATAGAACGACGCTCGCGTCGTCGCAGGAATTCCGTACCGCAGGCAGACCGGCCGCGCGCAGTGGTGTCCGACCCGGACGGCGATGCCCTGCTCGTCGAGTACCTGGCCCACGTCGTGCGGGTGGATGTCACCCAGCGTGAAGGAGATCGTGGCCCCGCGGTCCTCCGCGGTGGCCGGACCGATGATCCTGAGGTCCGGGACCTCCAGGAGCCGCTTCACCGCGTACTCGGTGATCGCCTGCTCGTGGCGGTGGATGTTCTCCATGCCGATCGCCGAGAGGTAGTCCACGGCCGCGCCGAGGCCGACGGCCTGGGCGATCGGGGGCGTACCGGCCTCGAACTTGTGCGGCGCGGGGGCGTAGGTCGACGAGTGCATCGACACGGTCTCGATCATCTCGCCACCGCCCAGGAACGGCGGCAGGTCCTCCAGGAGCTCCTGCCGGCCCCAGAGCACGCCGATGCCGGTCGGGCCGACCATCTTGTGGCCGGTGAAGGCCACGAAGTCGGCCTGCAGCGCCTGCACGTCGAGCACCATGTGCGGGGCGGCCTGCGAGGCGTCGATGCAGACGAGCGCGCCGACTTCCTGGGCGCGCCGGACGATCTGCTCGACCGGGTTGATCGTGCCCATGATGTTCGAGACCAGCGTGAAGGAGACGATCTTCGTCTTCTCGGTGATGATCTCGTTGATGTTGGACAGGTCGAGCCGGCCGTCGTCGGTGATGCCGAACCACTTCAGCTTCGCGCCGGTGCGCTGCGAGAGCAGCTGCCACGGCACGATGTTGGAGTGGTGCTCCATCTCGGTGGTGACGATCTCGGTCTCGTGGTCGACCCGGTAGGGCTCGTCGGCCCAGCCGAGCATGTTCGCCACGAGGTTGAGCGACTCCGAGGCGTTCTTGGTGAAGATCACCTCGTTGCGGCTGGGCGCGTTGATGAACGCGGCGACCTTGTCACGGGCGCCTTCGTACAGCGCCGTGGCCTCTTCCGCGATCGTGTACACGCCGCGGTGCACATTGGCGTTGTGCCGCTCGTAGTACTCGTTGAGGGCATCGAGCACCTGGCGCGGCTTCTGCGAGGTCGCCGCGCTGTCCAGGTACACGATCTTCTTGCCGTCGTGGACCGTGCGGTCCAGGATCGGGAAGTCCTTGCGGATCGCCTCGGTGTCGAGGAGGCCGGAGAGCCCCTGTCGGGCGTCAGTCACGCGGAAGCGCCACCCTTCGTGTAGGCCTCGTAGCCCTCGTTCTCCAGCTTGTCGGCCAGCTCGGCGCCGCCGGACGCGGCGATGCGGCCGTTGGCGAAGACGTGCACGAAGTCGGGCTTGATGTACTTGAGGATGCGCGTGTAGTGCGTGATCAGCAGCGTGCCGACCTCACCGGACTCGCGGACCCGGTTGACGCCCTCGGAGACGGTCTTCAGCGCGTCGACGTCCAGACCGGAGTCCGTCTCGTCGAGGATCGCCATCTTCGGCTTGAGCAGCTCCAGCTGAAGGATCTCGTGGCGCTTCTTCTCGCCGCCGGAGAAGCCCTCGTTGACGTTGCGCTCGGCGAAGGCGGGGTCCATCTGGAGCTCGGACATCGCCTCCTTGACCTCCTTCACCCAGGTACGCAGCTTGGGCGCCTCGCCGCGGACGGCGGTGGCGGAGGTGCGCAGGAAGTTGGAGACCGAGACACCGGGGATCTCGACCGGGTACTGCATGGCGAGGAACAGACCGGCGCGGGCGCGCTCGTCGACGGTCATCGCCAGGACGTCCTCGCCGTCCAGGGTCACCGTGCCGCTGGTGACCGTGTACTTGGGGTGGCCTGCGAGGGAGTAGGCGAGGGTGGACTTGCCGGACCCGTTGGGGCCCATGATGGCGTGGGTCTCGCCCTGCTTCACGGTCAGGTCGACGCCCTTGAGGATCTCCTTCGTGGCGTTGTCGGCCTCGACGGTGACGTGCAGGTCGCGGATTTCAAGCGTTGCCATGGGTGACTCAGGTCTCCTGGGTGACGGAGACGAGCACATCGTCCCCTTGGATCTTGACGGGGTATACGGGGACGGGGCGCGTCGCGGGAAGGCCGGACGGCTTGCCGGTGCGCAGGTCGAAGCTCGATCCGTGCAGCCAGCACTCGATCATGCAGTCCTCGACCTCTCCCTCGGACAGGGATACGTTCGCGTGCGAGCAGATGTCGTTGATCGCGAACACCTCGCCCTCGGTGCGGACGACGGACACCGGCGTGCCGTCGAGCTCCACCCGCTTGGGGGTGTCGTCCTCCAGCTCGCTCAGCGCACAGGCTTTGACGAAGGCCATCAGACCGAAGCCTTCAGCTCGGTCTCGATCTTGTCGAGGAGACGGGCTTCGACGTCCGGCAGGCCGATCTGCTGCACCAGCTCCGCGAAGAAGCCGCGCACGACGAGGCGGCGGGCCTCCTCCGCGGGGATGCCGCGGGACTGCAGGTAGAAGAGCTGCTCGTCGTCGAAGCGGCCGGTCGCGGAGGCGTGGCCGGCGCCGACGATCTCGCCGGTCTCGATCTCCAGGTTCGGCACCGAGTCGACCCGGGCACCGTCGGTGAGAACCAGGTTGCGGTTCATCTCGTAGGTGTCGGTGCCCTCGGCGGCGGCCTGGATCAGGACGTCACCGATCCACACGGCGTGCGCGCCCTCGCCCTGCAGCGCGCCCTTGTAGGCCACGTTGGACTTGCAGTGCGGGGTGTTGTGGTCGACCAGGAGGCGGTGCTCCTGGTGCTGGCCCTTGTCGGTGAAGTACAGGCCGAAGAGCTCGGCCTCGCCGCCGGGGCCCGCGTAGGCGATCCGCGGGTGGATGCGGACGACGTCGCCGCCGAAGGTGACGACGATGGACTTGAAGGAGGCGTCCCGGCCGACCAGCGCGTTGTGCTGGCCGACGTGGACGGCGCTCGCGTCCCAGTCCTGGACGGAGACGACGGTCAGCTTCGAGCCGTCGCCCAGGACGTAGTCGACGTTGGCGGCGAGCACCGCGTCACCGGTGTGGTCGATGACGACGACGGCCTCGGCGAAGGCGCCCAGCTGGATGACCTGGTGTCCGTAGGCCACCCCGCCCTCGCCGTGCACCGAGATCCGGATCGGCTCGGTGAGCACGGCTTCCTTGTCGACGGTGACGACGGAGGCCTGCTCGAAGGAGGAGTAGGCCTGTGCGGCCACCCGGTCCACCGGCGTGCCGGCCTTGCCGAGGCGGGCGTCGTCGCGGCCGACGGTCTCGACCGTGACGCCCGCGGGGGCCTCGATGGCGACCTTCACAGCGCTGCCGGTGGCGACGGCCGTGCCGTCGTGCAGGCCGCGCAGCCGCTCCAGCGGCGTGAACCGCCATTCCTCCTCGCGGCCGTGCGGGACCGGGAAGTCCGCGACGTCGAAGGACGGGGGCGCGCTCATGCGCGTGGCGACGGTCGACTCGGCGGCCACCGCGATAGAGCCGGTGGTGGTGGAGCCCACCGGGATGTTCTGAGCCTCAGCCATGGCTGTCGTAGTGCTCGCTTTCTCAGGTCGGACAGATGTCGGGGGTTCGGTTGCCGGCGTACTAGCCGACCGAACCCTCCATCTGCAGCTCGATCAGCCGGTTGAGCTCAAGGGCGTACTCCATCGGGAGCTCCTTCGCGATCGGCTCCACGAAGCCGCGCACGATCATCGCCATTGCCTCGAACTCGGTCATGCCGCGGCTCATCAGGTAGAAGAGCTGGTCCTCGGAGACCTTGGAGACGGTCGCCTCGTGCCCCATCGACACGTCGTCCTCGCGGACGTCGACGTAGGGGTAGGTGTCGGAGCGGGAGATGGTGTCGACCAGCAGCGCGTCACAGAGGACGTTGGACTTCGCGCCCGGCGCGCCCTCACCGATCTCGATGAGACCTCGGTAGGAGGTGCGGCCGCCGCCTCGTGCCACCGACTTGGAGACGATGTTGGACGAGGTGTTCGGGGCCATGTGGACCATCTTGGCGCCGGCGTCCTGGTGCTGGCCCTCGCCCGCGAAGGCGATGGACAGGGTCTCGCCCTTGGCGTGCTCGCCCATCAGGTAGATGGCCGGGTACTTCATGGTGACCTTGGAGCCGATGTTGCCGTCGACCCACTCCATGGTCGCGCCCTCGTAGGCGACGGCGCGCTTGGTCACCAGGTTGTAGACGTTGTTCGACCAGTTCTGGATCGTCGTGTAGCGGCAGCGGCCGCCCTTCTTCACGATGATCTCGACGACCGCGGAGTGCAGCGAGTCCGAGGAGTAGATCGGCGCGGTGCAGCCCTCGACGTAATGGACGTAGGCGTCCTCGTCGACGATGATCAGCGTCCGCTCGAACTGGCCCATGTTCTCCGTGTTGATACGGAAGTAGGCCTGGAGCGGGATCTCGACGTGCACGCCCTTCGGCACGTAGATGAACGAGCCGCCGGACCACACGGCCGAGTTCAGCGAGGCGAACTTGTTGTCACCGACGGGGATGACGGTGCCGAAGTACTCCTTGAAGAGCTCCGGGTGCTCCTTCAGCGCGGTGTCGGTGTCCATGAAGATGACACCCTGCGCCTCCAGCTCCTCGTTGATCTGGTGGTAGACGACCTCGGACTCGTACTGAGCGGCGACACCGGCGACCAGGCGCTGCTTCTCCGCCTCCGGGATGCCGAGCTTGTCGTACGTGTTCTTGATGTCCTCGGGCAGGTCCTCCCAGGACTCCGCCTGCTTCTCCGTGGAACGCACGAAGTACTTGATGTTGTCGAAGTCGATGCCCGACAGGTCGGAGCCCCAGTTCGGCATGGGCTTCTTGCCGAAGAGCTTGAGGCCCTTGAGCCGCAGCTTCAGCATCCACTCGGGCTCGTTCTTCTTGTCCGAGATGTCGCGGACGACAGCCTCGGAGAGGCCGCGCTTGGCCGCCGCGCCTGCCGCGTCGGAGTCGGCCCAGCCGAATTCGTACGTGCCCAGGCCATCGAGCTCAGGGTGGGCAGTCTCCGTAGGGAGCGTCATGCGGGGTTCCTCCCGGACTTGCTGGTGGATGCTGAATCAGTTGCTGAATCAGTGGTTTGCGTCGTGGGGTGACCGCTGCGCGGGATGTAGGTCGTACACACCCCGTCGCCGTGGGCGATCGTGGCGAGACGCTGTACATGGGTCCCCAGGAGACTGGAGAAGATCTCCGTCTCCGCCTCGCACAGCTGCGGGTACTGCTCGGCGACGTGTGCGACCGGGCAGTGGTGCTGGCACAACTGCTCACCCTGCTGGGGGTCCGGCGCGCTGCGCGCCGTAGCAGCGTACCCGTCGGCGGACAAGGCCTTGGCCAGCGCATCCGTACGGGTGCCGGGCTCCGCGGCCTCGATCGCCGCGCGGTAGGCCGCGGACTGGCCGGCCACCCTGGCACGGGCGAACGCCATGACCGCTTCCTCGCCCGCGCTCTCGGCGATCCAGCGCAGGGCGTCCGCGGCCAGCTCGTCGTAGGACTGGTCGAAGGCGTCCCGGCCGCAGTCGGTCAGGGCGAACACCTTGGCCGGGCGGCCACGGGTCCGCGTGCCGTACACCCGCTGCTCGCGCGCCTCGACGACATTGTCGGAGACGAGGGCGTCGAGCTGACGGCGGACGGCGGCCTGGGTGAGCCC
Organism: Streptomyces sp. NBC_00341; assembly: GCF_041435055.1. Lineage (NCBI taxonomy): Bacteria > Bacillati > Actinomycetota > Actinomycetes > Kitasatosporales > Streptomycetaceae > Streptomyces > Streptomyces sp. NBC_00341. The sequence continues at coordinate 1,913,804 of NZ_CP108002.1, forward strand.
CAGGCGCTTCGCGAGATCGGCGGCGGTGGACGGGCCGTGGTCCAGGACGGAGCGCGCGATCCGGTTGCGCGTCGAGCGCTCACCGGTCGCGAGTTCCTCCTGCGGAGCCTCGCCAACGTATTTCACAACGCCATTGTTGCGTAATTCATCCGGCCCTGACAACCACGGTCCGGAACGATCTACCGTGGAATCGATCACTTAGGGTTACCTAATCAAGCCCCGTTCGAGCCGCCGGGACGGCCTGCGGGACGGTTGGCCATCGCCCCGGGCACCGCCAATGACCTGCGCATATGTCGGTGGGCCCGCCCCCGGCCGGATGCCGGGTGGGCGGGCCCGCGAGGGGCGTGGCGGCGGTTTCAGATCAGATCGGGCCGTTGCGTCACCCGGATGGAATTGATCAGGGTGTCGCCCCTGATCGCGGACAGTCCCACCTCCAGCCCGCCGTCGGTGACCTTGACCGTGAAGGTCTTGGCCAGCGCCGTGCGGACGCCCCCGGACTCCAGCCGGACGTCGATGTCGGAGACCTTCTCGGCGCCCTCCGCCGTCACGTCGAAGACCCGCTGTCCGGGCTTCATCGCGGCGGGCTCCGCGAAGCCCAGCTCTACCTCGTAGGTGCCGTTCGGAACGGCGTCGAAGCGGTACTCCGTCACGCCCTGGCGGCCCGAGCGCAGCAGCTGCTGCTGCCGGGAGCCGGCGGCGCCCGCGATGTCCTTGCGGGTGTACGTCGGCGTGGTGGCCCTGCCGACGTAGCCGTAGGAGCCGTCCGCGTACCCGAGGTCCGGCGACCAGGTGTCACCGGCCCCGTCCACGGAGGCGGTGTCCGCCCCGACGTCGATCCCCGTCCGGTAGGCGGGCACGACAACCTCGATCGGCAGCGAGAGGGACGGCGCGCGGCCGCTCTCCGAGGCGATCACGAGAGTGCCGGTGAGCACCGTGCCGGGCGTGGCGGCGGTGGTGTCGAAGGTGAGCGTGACCGCCTTGCCGGCGCCGGTGGCGAGGCTGCCGGAGGCCGGGGACACCTTCAGCCAGGCCGCGCCGTTCTTCTCCGCGACCGTGTAGGCGGCCGGGGCTCCGCTGTTCGTGAGGGTGAGCGTGCGGGTGCGCCGCTCCCCCGCGGTCATGATCAGCTGCTGGTCCGCGTCGGTCTCGTACGACACCGCTCCGGTGCGCAGGGCCGTCGCGGTGCCCACCGCGGAGAGGCTCTGGAGCGTGAAGGTGCTGTTCCCGGTCATGTAGTGCGGCGCCGTGACGGAGATCCGGTGGCTCACCGCCGTGGTCGCCGGGATCTGCGTCAGGTAGCTGCCGTCGGCGCGCGTGCTGACGGTGTCGACCGCCGTGCCGCTCCGGGTGACCGCGACGGTGGCGCCGGACACCGGCTTGCCGTCGTTGGCGTCGGTGACCGTGCCGGAGACGACGGCGTGGCCCTCGGGCCGGAAGCGGATCGCCGTGCCGTCGCGCAGCGAGCGCTCGTTGAGGGAGTACAGGAACGCGTCGGTGCCGTCGTGGTTCTCTGCGCCGATCGTGGCGCCGCCGCCGTGCTCGAAGGCGCCGTCCCCGATGTCCTTGTAGTGGAAGGTGTACGTGCCGTCCTCGCTGATCGTGGCGGCGAAGCCGATGCGCTGCGAGGGGTCCCGGGCGAGCAGCATGTCGCGCCACTCCACGACGTACTCGCGGTGCGGCGCGGAGCCCCGCACGGACGTGTAGACGCCGGAGGAGGCGTCCGTGGCGAGCTGGTCCCAGAACGGGGAGAGCGCGCCGTTGGCCCCCGAGGTGCTGGGCAGGCCGCCGTTGTCACCCATGTACAGCGAGCCGAAGACCAGCTGCCCGTCGCGGGTCACCCAGCCCTTGTCGTAGGTGTGCCCGTACAGGGCGACCGGGAAGGGGAGGGTGACGGGGGCGTAGGAGCCGGTCGGCGGGTTGAGGGTGAGCCGCGTGTCCCCGGCCGGGTACGCCTCCGTGGTCTGCCGGCAGGTGGTGCCGAAGACGTCTGCTCGGGAGGCGAGCGCGACGTTCCTGCTGTTGGCGCCCTTGGCCACGGCGACAGCGACGCCGACGGCGGCCGCGCAGTGGTTGAGCGGGGTCACGCCGAACCGGTAGCTGCCGACGGGCACGGTGAGTGTGTACCTGCCGTCGGCGCCGGTCTCGACGCGTACGGGCGTGCCCTGCACCTTGACCGTCACCTCGGCCTCGGGGCCGGACGCGCTGGTCACGGTGCCCGTCACCGTACCGGTGGGAGCGGTGGTGAGCGCCGCGTCGTGGGTGACGGTCGTGTCCTCCGCTACGGTGACGTCGGCCGTCACGGTGACGTAGCCGAACTTGCTCACGGTCACCCGGTAGTCGCCGGCCACCAGGCGCGGGAGCGAGTACGTCCCGTCCGTCTTCGTGTGCACGCTCGCGTGCATCGGCCCGTCGACGTCGACCTGGATCTCGGCGGCCGGTTCGCCATCGGCGGTGACGGTGCCGGTGAGGGCGCCGACGTTCGTGCGCGGGGCGGCGGAGACCGCGGCGTACGCGTCGAGGCGGCCGTGACCGTAGATGTTGTTGAACTCCGCGGTGCCGCCGCAGGACGTCGCGTCCACATCGGTCGCCGCGTCGTTCAGGAGCGCCTCTGTCGCCGCGACGTCGCCGCGCAGCGAGGGCGCCGCCGACCAGATCAGGGCCACCGTGGCGGCGGTGTGCGGCGAGGCCATCGACGTACCGGACTTCGCGACGTAGCCGCCGCCGGGCGCCGCCGAGCGGATGTTGACCCCGGGTGCGGCGATGTCCGGCTTGACCCTGCCGTCGACGCCGGGGCCGCGGGCGGAGAAGTCCGCGATCCTGTCGCTGCTGTCGAGGGCGCCGGAGGAGTAGGTGTTGTTGTACGCGCCCGGGGAGCCCGCGGTGTCGCAGGAGGGGCCGGAGTTGCCGTTGGAGAACGCGGGGAAGATGCCCGCGTCGCGCCAGCCCTGGACCATGGCCTGGTACCAGGTGTCGAGGGAGTCGGCGCCCCAGGAGTTGTTGATCACGTCGGGGGCGAGGTCCGGGCGCGGGTTCTCGCCGTCGGCGTCGGTGGGCGCGAGCATCCACTGACCGGCCGCGAGCAGCGCCGACTGGGGGCAGCTCTCGGTTCCGCAGCCCTTGGCGGCGATCCAGCTCGCGCCGGGTGCGACGCCGATGGCGTTGCCGTTGCCGTCGTCGCCGACCATGCTGCCCACCGTGTGGGTGCCGTGGCCGTAGTCGTCGCAGGGCGCGTCTCCGGCGCAGGTGCCGACGGCGTCGAACCAGTTGTAGGAGTGGTCGTAGGAGCCGTCGGCCTTCAGTCCCCGGTAGCTCGCCGCGAGCGCGGGGTGCCGGTAGTCGACGCCGGTGTCGATGCTGCCGATGACGACGCCCTCGCCGCGTACCCCGAACTCGTTCCAGACCTTGGGCGCGTTGATCCGGTCGATGTTCCACTCGACGCCGTTGACCTTGGGCTCCGTCGTGGCGTTGAGGGGCACGGGGAGCTTGACGGCCTCGTCGGCGCGGATCGAGGCGACCTCGGGGCGGGCGGCGATCTTCTCGGCGAGCGCCTTGTCGCCGGTGACCTCGATCGTGTTGCTGATCCAGTACGGCGTGTAGTGCGCGCCCGCGTTCTTCAGCAGCGCGCGCAGCGCCTTCTGGCTCCTGTCCGCGTGGGCGGTCTTCGCCTCGATGACGGCGCGGTCCTTGTCGGCCTTCTTCTTCGCCTTGCGGGCCGCCGAGGTGTCGGCCTGCGAGTCGAGCTGGACCCAGAACGAGACGCGGTCCTTGCTGCCGAGGGCCTTGAGCACCTGCCCGTCGGCCTTCCGGAGCAGCGCGGCGGGCTTCGGTCCGGGGTCGGCCGCCGCCGCGGGCAGCGCGCCCAGGAAGGGCGCCCCCACGGCGGTGGCCAGTGCGGCGGCGAACAGTCCTTGCCACCGGGGTCTGCGTCGGTTCACGTCGGGTTCCTCCTCTGGCCGGGCGGCGGCGGGTGAGCCCGACGCCGCCCGGATACGCACGTGGGCAGGGGTGGTGGCGGGTGTCAGCCGGCCGGGGTGAGGTCGGGCCGCTGGGTGATCCGTACGGCGTTGACGAGGGTCTCCTCGTCGGCGACGGCCACCAGGCGCAGGTTCAGCTGCCCGTCGGTGACCTTGACCGTGAGGGCCTTGGTGAGCGCGCGGTAGCTGCCGCCGGTCTCCTTGGCGATGTCCAGGTCGGGCACCTGGAGGACGCCCTCGGCCAGCACGTCCGTGACGCGGCTGCCCGCACCGGCCCTGCCGAGTTCGGCGAAGTCCAGGTCGATCCGGTAGACGCCGTCGGGCACCTGGTCGAAGCGGTATTCGAGGGCGCCCTCACGGGCGGTGCGCAGCAGCTTCTGGTCGGCGGTGTCCTCGATGGCGTTGGTGGTGCTCACCTTCGTGGAGGCGCCGACGAAGCCGTAGGAGCCGGCCGTGTACTTCCGGTCCGGTCCCCAGGTGTCCCCGTCGTGGTCGGTGAACGCCTGGCCGGCGCCGGCGTCGAGCGCGGCCTGGTAGGCGGGCACGACCAGGGTCACCGGCACCCTGGTCTCGGGTGCGCGGCCGCTGTCGGAGGCGATGACGACGGCGCCCTTCAGGACGGTGCCGGGTGTGAGACCGGTGGTGTCGAAGGTCAGCACGGCCTTCCGCTGCTCGCCCTTGCCGAGGCGTCCGGCGGCCGGGGCGGCGCTGAACCAGCCCGCGCCGCCGGCCTCCTTCACCGTGTAGTCGGCGGCGGAGGCGGAGTTGGCCAGGGTGAGGGTGCGCTGCCGTGACTCTCCGACGGGCACGACCAGGGTCATCGCCGCCTTCGGGGTGACGGTGACCAGGCCCGTGTCCAGCGCGGTGGCGGCGCGTTCGGTGCTGTGGGCGGCGAGGGAGACGGTGCGGGTGCCGGTCGTGTAGTGGGCGGCGGACACGGTGACCGTGTAGTCGGCCTTGTCGGTCGCCGGGACCTGTACAAGGTAGGCGCCGTCGCTCGCGGTGGTGCCGGCGGCGACCTGCTTGCCGTCGCGGGAGACGGTGACGGCGGCGCCGGAGACCGCCTTGCCGTCGTTGGCGTCGGTCACGGTGCCGGAGAGCGCCGCACTGCGGTCGGGCCGGAAGTCGATGGCCAGTCCGTCGGTGACGGCGTCCTCGTCGTACGCGTAGAGCAGGGAGTCGGTTCCGTCCGCGTTCTCGGCACCGATGGTGGCTCCGGTGCCCCGCGCGGCCGCGCCGCCGGAGGGGTCCTTGTAGTGGAAGGAGTACGTGCCGTCCTCACCGATCACCACGGAGAAGCTGAGCTTCTGCGTGCGGTCGCTGCTCGGCACCATGTTCCGCCACTCGACGACGACCTCGCGGTGCGGGGCCGCCCCCCGGGTCGCCCAGTACAGACCGCCGTTGTCACTGGCGATCTGCAGGTTGTCCCAGAAGGGGTAGAGCGAGCCGTTCGGCAGACCGGCGGTGGGCAGCGTCCCGTTCGTCGAGAGGTTGACGGACTGCTCGAAGGACAGGAAGCCCTCGACGTTCGCGGAGGCGCTGCGGTACGTCTTGCCGTACAGGGCGACCGGGAAGGGAAGCGCGATGCCGGCCGAACCGTCGTACTCGCTGCTGGTGTTCAGCTTCGTGGTGCCCGACGGGAAGGCCGCGTCCTGGGTGACCTGGCAGGTGGTGCCGAAGTTGTCGGTGCGGCTGGGCAGCGTGAGGTCCTTGGTGTTGGCACCCTCCGCGGCCTCGACGGCGAACGTGCCGACGGCGGCGCAGCGAGAGGTCGGAGTGACCTTCAACTGGTAGCTGCCCGACGGGAGTTCGAGCGTGTAGCGGCCATCGTCCGCGGTGGTGGCGGTGACCGGGGCCCCGGTCACCTCGATCGTCGCCCCGGCCTCCGGGCCGCCCTGGGTGCGGACGGCGCCGGTGAGGGTGGCACGCGGTGCGACACGGAGATCGGCGTCGCGGGTCGTGGTGGCGCCCTCGGTGACGGTGGCGGTGGAGGTGGCGGTCACGTACCCGAACTTGGAGACCTTGACGGCGTAGTCGCCCACCATCACCTTCGGCAGTGCGTATGTGCCGTCCTCGCCGGTTGTCGCGGTCGCGTACATCGGTCCGTCGAGTTCGACGGTGGCGCCGGCCAGCGGCGAGCCGTCGGTGGTGACCGTGCCGCTCACCGCGCCGAGGGGACCGCGCGGTGTGGCGTTGACCGCGGCGTACGCGTCGAGGCGGCCCTCCCCGTAGACGTTGTTTTCGGCCGCGGTGCCGCCACAGGTGGTGTCGTCGGCGTCGGTCGCGGTCTGGTCGAGGAGGCGTTCGGTGGCCGCGATGTCGCCTCGGATCGCCGGGGACACCGACCACATCAGGGCGACCGTGGCCGCGGTGTGCGGGGAGGCCATCGACGTACCGGACTCGACGGCGTAGCCGCCGCCGGGCGCGGCGGAGCGGACGTCCACGCCGGGGGCGGCGATGTCCGGCTTGATCGCGCCGCCCTCGCCGGAGCCGCGCGAGGAGAACCCGGCGATCTTCCCGTCGCTGCCGAAGGCGCCGGAGGCGTAGGTGTTGGTGTACGCGCCGGGTGCTCCGGCAGTCGCGCAGTCCGGGCCCGCGTTGCCGTTGGAGAACGCCGGGAAGATCCCCGCGTCCACCCATGCCTGGACCATCGCCTTGTACCAGGTGTCGACGACGTCGCCGCCCCACGAGTTGTTCACCACGTCGGGGGCGAGGTCCGGGCGCGGGTGCTGCCCGATCGCGTCGGTGGGCGCGAGGATCCACTGGCCGGCCGAGAGCAGCGCGTCCTGCGGACAGCCCGTCGTGGTGCACCCCTTGGCGGCGATCCACTGGGCGCCCGGCGCGACGCCGATGGCGTTGCCGTCGCCGTCGCCGTCGTCACCGACCATGGTGCCCATGGTGTGGGTGCCGTGGCCGTAGTCGTCGCAGGGCGCGTTGCCCGGACAACTGGCCGTCGCGTCGAACCAGTTGTAGGCGTGGTCGTAGGAACCGTCTGTCTTCAGACCTCGGTAGCCGCCCTGGAGGGTGGGGTGCTGGTAGTCGACGCCGGTGTCGATGCCGGCGATGACGACCCCCTCCCCGCGCGTCCCCACCTCGTCCCACACCTTGGGCGCCTTGATGGCGTCGATGTTCCACTCGACGCCGTCGACCCCGGGCTCCGCCTTGCCCTTCATGGTGTCGGGCAGCCGCAGCACGGTGTCGGCCTCGATCGAGGCCACCTCGGGCCGGGCGGCGATTTTCTCGGCCAGGGCCTTGTCGCCGGTGACCTCGACGGTGTTGGTGATCCAGTACGAGGTGTAGTGCGCGCCCGCCTTCTTCAGGAGGGCCCGCAGCGCCTTCTGGCTCTGGTCCGCGTGCGCGGTCTTGGCCTCGATGACCGCGCGGTCCTTGTCCGTCTTCTTCTTCGTCCTGCGGGCCGCCGAGGTGTCCGCCTCCGAGTCGAGCCGCACCCAGAAGGTCGTGGTGTCCTGTTTGTCGAGTTGCCGGACGACCTTGCTCTGCGCCTTGTCGTGGAGCACGCCCGCCGCCGACGGCGTGGGGTCGGCGGCGGCGGTGACCGCGCCGAGCAGCGAGGCTCCCATCGCTGCGGTGAGCGCGAACGCGGGCGCCAGGAGCGGGAACCGTCTGGATCCGGGCATGCGGAACTCCTTGTCACAACCGGGGAAGCGCGAAGAGATGCCCGGATCCTGACGTACGTCAGCGCACCGCAACAAGGAGTACCGCTGGCGAGTGTGCGACACCCGTCACGTTGTCGTGGACTTGCCACACGCCGGACCAATCGCCCGAACGGCGTCCGGGCCCGTCAGTACAGGGCCGTACGGCCGTGGCGGCCGAACCCCGGGTCGTCGGATCCACCGCGCCCCGGCCGGGCCGGCCCCGACGGCGTCCGCCCTGCCGGACGGGCAGCTCCGGACGGTCCCTAGACTTGCCCACCATGACAAGCGAGCCCGTCGTCCACATCACCTCCCTGGTGAAGCGGTACGGAAACAAGACCGCGGTCGCCGGCCTCGACCTCTGCATGGGCGCCGGCGCGGTCACCGCGGTCCTCGGCCCCAACGGCGCCGGCAAGACCACCACCATCGAGACCTGCGAGGGGTACCGCCGTCCGGACGGGGGGACGGTACGGGTCCTCGGACTCGACCCCGTCACCGACTCGGCGCGCCTGCGCCCCCGGATCGGCGTGATGCTCCAGTCCGGCGGCGTCTACTCCGGCGCCCGCGCCGACGAGATGCTCCGCCACATGGCGAAACTCCACGCCCACCCGCTCGACGTGGACGCCCTGATCGAGCGCCTGGGGCTCGGCGGCTGCGGCCGCACCACCTACCGCCGGCTCTCCGGCGGCCAGCAGCAGCGGCTCGCCCTCGCGATGGCCGTCGTCGGCCGCCCCGAACTGGTCTTCCTCGACGAGCCGACCGCCGGCCTCGACCCGCAGGCCCGCCGCTCCACCTGGGACCTCGTCCGGGAACTGCGCACCGACGGCGTGTCCACCGTGCTCACCACCCACTTCATGGACGAGGCGGAGGAGCTCGCCGACGACGTCGCGATCATCGACGCGGGCCGGATCGTCGCCCAGGGCAGCCCGGAGACGCTCTGCCGCGGCGGCGCCGAGAACACCCTGCGCTTCACCGGCCGCCCCGGCCTCGACCTCGGCTCCCTGCTGAAGGCGCTGCCCGACGGCTCGGAGGCGGCCGAGCTCAGCACGGGCACGTACCGCATCACCGGCGACGTCGATCCTCAGCTGCTCGCCACCGTCACCTCCTGGTGCGCGCAGAACGGCGTGATGCCCTCCGGCATCTCCGTCGAGCGCCACACCCTGGAGGACGTCTTCCTGGAACTGACCGGCAAGGAGCTGCGCGCATGAGCGCCGGTACGTACACCCCCCGGCCGGGCGCCGCCCCGCTGCCCCGGATGATCGCCGCGCAGACCGCGCTGGAGACCCGGATGCTGCTGCGCAACGGCGAGCAGCTGCTGCTGACGGTGGTCATCCCGACCCTGCTGCTCGTGCTGTTCAGCGCGGTCGACATCGTGGACACCGGCTCGGGCGAACCGGTCGACTTCCTGACCCCCGGCATCCTCGCGCTCGCCGTGATGTCCACCGCCTTCACCGGCCAGGCCATCGCCACCGGCTTCGAGCGGCGGTACGGGGTACTGAAGCGGCTCGGCGCGTCCCCGCTCCCCCGCTGGGCGCTGATGACCGCCAAGACGCTGGCGGTACTGGTCACGGAGGTGCTCCAAGTGGTGCTGCTGACGGTGATCGCCTTCGCGCTGGGCTGGTCGCCGCACGGCAACCCGTTCGCCGTGCTGCTGCTGCTCGTGCTCGGCACCGCCGCGTTCTCCGGTCTCGGGCTGCTGATGGCCGGGACGCTGAAGGCGGAGGCGACCCTCGCCGCGGCCAACCTGGTCTTCCTGCTGCTGCTGGTCGGCGGCGGGGTCATCGTGCCGCTCGACAAGTTCCCGGACGCGGTCCAGTCGGTGCTGGGGCTGCTGCCGATCGCGGCCCTGTCGGACGGGCTGCGCGACGTGCTCCAGCACGGTGCGGCGATGCCGTGGGGCGACCTCGGGATCCTGGCCGTCTGGGCGGTGCTGGGCCTGGGCGCGGCGGCGCGGTTCTTCCGCTGGGAGTGACCCGGGACCGCCGGAGTGGCCCCGGACCGCCGGGAGTGACGCCGGACACTCGCGGGCACGATTCGTCCCCCTCGTGAAAGCTTGCACAAGCGGCCGCCTACGATGGTGCGCGTGCCCAAGCTGACCCGAGCCGAAGTCGCTCAAGCCGTGCGGAACCCGCTTCAGTACATCGCCGAACGCTGGACGCCGTCCCCCCGGACCGTCAGGCGCGCCGCCATGACGTCCGTCGTGCTGGCCGTGGTGATCATCGTGGCCGGCGGCGCGGTCCGGCTGACCGGTTCCGGCCTCGGCTGCCCGACCTGGCCCAAGTGCTCCGACGATTCGCTGACAGCGACGAGCGAGATGGGCCTGCACGGCGCCATCGAGTTCGGCAACCGCATGCTCACCTACGTCCTGTGCGCCGTGGTCGGCTGGGCGATCATCGCCGCCCGCTCCGCGAAGCCCTGGCGCCGCAGCGTCACCCGGCTCGGCTGGGCGCAGTTCTGGGTGGTGATGGGCAACGCCGTCCTCGGTGGCGTCGTCGTGCTGGTCGGCCTGAACCCGTACACCGTCGCGGCGCACTTCCTGCTGGCCACGGCCCTGCTCACGATCGCCCTGCTGACCTGGCAGCGGATCCGGGAGGGCGACACCGCGCCACGCCCGCTGGTCGGCAAGGCCGTCTCGCAGCTGACCTGGCTGCTGGTCGTCGCGGCCGGGCTGCTGATCGCCGTCGGCACCGTCGTCACCGGGGCCGGCCGGCACGCCGGGGACTCCAGCGACGTCCACCGCATCCCGATCGACTGGAAGACGATCGCGCAGCTGCACGCCGATCTCGCCTGGGTCGTGGTGGCGCTGACCGTCGCGCTCTGGTTCGTCCTGAAGGCCGTCGACGCGCCCGTCGGGCCGCTGCACCGGGCCCGGGACCTCTTCCTGATCCTGATGGCGCAGGGCGTGATCGGGTACGTCCAGTACTTCACCGACACCCCGGAGATCCTGGTCGGGCTGCACATGTTCGGCTCGTGCCTGGTCTGGATCGGCGTGGTGCGCGTCCTGCTGTCGCAGCGCGAGCGGCCGGTGGACACCCCGCAGGTGCCCGGTCCTGCGGCCGAGCAGCCGGAGCCCGCCACGGCCTGAGGCCCGCCGCACGGAACAACGCGAACGGCCCGGTCCGCACCCCCGCTCGGGGTGCGGACCGGGCCGTTCTCCGGTCCCGCCGTCGGCGCCGGCCGGCCCGGGTGGGGCCGGCGGCTGCCGGACGACGAAGCTGATTTACGGCGATCCGCGGGTGGGACGGGGGCCTGAGGGACCGTCCGGTTCCAGCTGCGCCGTGTGGCCTGTCATTTCGCCCGCGGCCCACGCCTCCTCCCCCGCGTCCAGCAGCGCGGCCAGCCGGTCGGGGTCCGGCAGCGGCCCGTGGTCGCCGGTGACCCGCAGCGCGGCGCCTGCGGTGAGGTGCCCGAGCCGCAGCGCCCGTACGGTGCCCTCGCCGCGCAGCAGCCCCGCGAGGAACCCGGCGGCGAAGGCGTCGCCCGCGCCCACCGGTTCGACGACCGCGACCCTGGGCGCCGGGACGGTGTGCGCCCGGTCGCCGTCGAAGGCGGTGGCGGCCCGTCCGCCGTCCTTGACCACCAGGACGCGCGGCTGGGGCAGCAGTGCGCGCACGGCGGCCGCGTCGGTCAGCCCGGCGCCCCACAGGGCCTGCGCCTCGTCCAGGCCGACGAAGGTGATGTCCGCCTGCCGGGCGAAGCCGAGCAGCACCTCGGCCGCCCTGCCCTCCGGCCACAGGGCGGGCCGGTGGTTGACGTCGAAGCTGACCGGGCGGGGCCGTTCCGCGGCGGGGACCCCCAGCAGGGCCGCGACCAGGTCGTGGCAGTCCGCGGAGAGCGCCGGGGTGATGCCGCTGAGGTGGACCAGCCCGGCGGTGCGTACCGCGTCCTCCTCCAGCACGTCCGCGGTCAGGGCGGAGGCCGCCGAGCCGCGGCGGTAGTAGTGGACCCGGGTGGACTCGGTGCCGGGGTCCTTGACCAGCAGCCCGGTCGGGCGGTGCGGGTCGGTGCGCACCCCGGTGACGTCGACCCCGGCGGCGGCCACCTCGCCGAGGATCCGGCGGCCGAAGGGGTCGTCGCCCAGGGCGGAGACCCAGCGGGCGGGCACCCCGTGGTCCGCGAGGTACACGGCCACGTTGGACTCGGCCCCCGCGATCCGGACGCCGAGCCGCGCCGCATCCTCCAGCGGGGCGACGGGGTCCGGGACCAGCGCGGCCATCGTCTCCCCGACGCAGGCCACCGGGGGGCGTGCGGGCTCTTTGGCCCGGGCGGCGGACGCGGCGGTCACGCGGGGCTCTCCTGCCGGTAGGCGGCGGTGGGCAGACCGGGGACGTCGACGCGCACGGAGAACACCGCACCGTCCAGCGGACCGGGCGCGGCGAGCCCGTGCCGGGCGCTGGTGACATACAGGGTGTCGCCGTCCAGGCAGAGCCCGGCGGGCTGGGCGGCGGGGAGCCGGATCTGCCGGTCCGGGGCGCCGTCGGGGCGGAGGCGGTGGACGGTTCCGGTGCCCCAGACAGCGGTCCACAGGCCGCCCTCCGCGTCGACCGCCATGCCGTCCGGGCTGCCCCCGTCGAACACGGCGAAGGTCTCCGGCGCACGCGGCAGCCCGCTGTCCGGGTCCACCGGGTAGCGGCGGATGACACCCTTCGCGCTGTCCGCGAGGTACATCGCGGAGCCGTCCGCCGTGAACGCCGGGCCGTTGGGCACGGTCAGCCCGTCCAGCACCCGGTCCACGGTGCCGTCGTGGCCGACCCGGTAGAGGGAGCCGGCGCCCTCCACCGCGTCGTACGCCATGCTCCCCGCCCAGAACCGGCCACTCGGATCGGCGGCGGCGTCGTTCATCCGCGTCGGGTGCGCCGCCCCCTCCTCGGGACGGGCCAGCCACTCGGCGGCGCCGTCCGGGGCGATCAGGCAGATGCCGGTGCCGGCGGCGGCGATCCAGTGCCCCGGGCGCCCGTGGACGGGGGCGACCGCGCCCAGCGGTTCGTCGAGCCGGGCCAGCTGGGTCAGCGGTGCGGTGCGGTCCGCGGGGCCGGTCAGCAGCCGGCCGGTCAGGATGTCGACGAGGACGATGCGGCCGTCGACCGCCCGGATGCCCTCACCGAGCCCGAGCCGGTCGGCCCACTGGACAGCCGGTGCGCCGGCGCTCATCGCCCGGCGTCCGGGGAAGTGCGGACGGCGTCCGACGGGAGGCGTACCGCGTCCAGGAAGGCGCGGGTGCGTTCGCGCAGCGCGTCGGTGCTGCCGCCGTCGGCCGCGTCGCCGATCAGCGGGGAGCCGACGCCCACGGCGGTGGCGCCCCGGGCCAGGTATTCGCGGGCCGCTTCGGCGTCCACGCCGCCGACCGGGACGAACGGCAGGCCGGGGAACGGTCCGCGCAGCGCCTTCAGGTAGCCGGGGCCGCCGGCCTGCGCGGCGGGGAAGAGCTTGTAGGCGTCGGCGCCGAGCCGCTGGGCGGCGACGACGTCGCTCGGGGTCATGACTCCGGTCAGCACCGGCAGTCCGAGGCGCTTGGCCTCGGTGACGCCCTCGCAGACGGCCGGGGTGACGACGAAGTCGGCCCCCGCGTCACGGACCGCCTGCGCGTCCTGGGCGGTCAGGACGGTGCCGGCGCCGAGCGGTGCCTCGGGGCCGAGGGCGGCGCGGGCCCGGCGGATGACGCCGAGCGCGTCCTGTCCGCTGAGGGAGACCTCGATGAGCGGGAGTCCCTCCTCTGCCAGGGCGATGACGGTCCTGAGTGCGGCATCCGCGTCGGCGCCGCGCACGATGGCGACGATCCGGTGGGTGCGCAGCGCGGTCAGCAGCTCCACGTGCGGGTTCCCTTCTGGTTGCTCTGTACGTCTGGGCTGTACGTCTTAGTTCTGTACGACGCTGTCCTCTACAACTACAACGTCTTGCTGTACGTCCGGCGTCGTGTGCGCCGTCACGGTGAGGCGCCAGCGGGCCTCGCCAGAGGCCGGGACGACGGCGGCGTCGCCCTCCCCCGCGGCGGCCAGCCCGAAGACCCGGCCGAGCATCGGTTCGACGCCGACCGAGCGGTACGGGTCCTGCTCGGGGAACCCGCCGAGGTTGCGCCACAGCGCGACGGACACCGGCTGGCCCGCCGCCTCGACGGCCAGCCGCAGCACGGCCGTCCCGTCGTGGACGGACACCTGCCCGGTGTCGACGACCGCGCCGGTGGCCGTCCCGTCGTCCGGGCCGATCCGGTCCAGGCCCGAGGGCCAGGCGCCCGGGACGTACCCGTCGCCGCCGTCCGGGTAGTGGCGGACCGGGGTGCCGTCCGCGATCCCGATGCGGGCGCCCGGCGCCAGGTCGAGCAGGGCGTGGGCGGCCCACAGGAAACGGTAACCGGGCTCGGCGGTGAGCCGGTACTCGGCCACCGCCCGGTCCCCGTCGGCGCGGATCAGCCGGCTGATCCGGAAGTCGGTGCAGTCGGCGGACTCGGTGCCGTCGGCCGCGCGGTGCCAGGGCCGGGCCCAGGCGTCGCCGTGGTCGGGGGTGCCGCGTACCGTCGGCACACACTCCTCAAGGCCGCCGGCGTCGGCGAAGGCGTCGCCGGGCCGGGCTCCGGGGCGGCGCGGTTCCGGCCGGTGCCAGAGCCATTCGCGGCCGGCTGCCCGCAGCGAGGTCCACCGGCCGCCGTGCGCCGGGTCCGTCTCGATCCGCACCGGGACCGGGGCGCTCACCACTCCGCGAACGATCCGTCGTCGTGCCGCCACACCGGGTTGCGCCAGGCGTGGCCGGAACGGTCGGCCGCGCGGACCGCGCTCTCGTCGACGGTGACGCCGAGCCCCGGCAGGGCGGTGCGCCGGGCGTGGCCGGCGTCGAAGCGGAACGGCTCGGTGTCCACGACGTAACTCAGCAGGTCGGCGTCCTTGTTGTAGTGGATGCCCCGGCTCTGCTCCTGGATGAGGAAGTTCGGGGTGGCGAAGGCGATCTGCAGGCTGGCCGCCAGCGCGATGGGGCCGAGCGGGCAGTGCGGGGCGAGCTGCACGCCGAAGGTCTCGGCGAGGGAGCCGATGCGGTGGACCTCCGAGATGCCCCCGGCGTGCGAGAGGTCCGGCTGGGCGACCGCGATCCCGGCCGTCAGTACGGGCAGGAAGTCGGCCCGCCCGTAGAGCCGTTCGCCGGTGGCGATGGGGATGCAGGTGGCGGCGGTGAGGGCGGGCAGCAGATGCCCCTGCTCGGGCAGCAGGGGTTCCTCCACGAACAGCGGGTGCAGCGGTTCGATGGCGTGCAGCACCCGGCGGGCGCCGGCCGGTCCGAACCGGCCGTGCATGTCGATGGCGACGTCGCGGCCGGGGCCGAGCACGTCGCGGACGGCGGCGACCCGTTCCACCACGGCGGCGGTCTCGGCGGGGCTGGCCAGCGGTGAGGTGCGTCCGGCCGCGTTCATCTTGACGGCGGTGAAGCCGGCCTCGACCTGGGCGGTGACCTCCTCCGCGAGGCGGGCGGGTTCGTCGCCGCCGACCCAGGCGTAGACCCGGACCCGGTCGCGCACGGGGCCGCCGAGCAGGGCATGGACGGGGGCGCCGTACGCCTTCCCCGCGATGTCCCACAGGGCCTGGTCGATTCCGGCGACGGCACTGGAGAGCACCGGGCCGCCCCGGTAGAAGCCGCCCTTGCTGAGCACCTGCCAGTGGTCCTGGACGCGCAACGGGTCCTGGCCGATCAGGTATTCGGCCAGGACGTCGACGGCGGACCGGACGACCTCGGCGCGGCCCTCGACGACGGGTTCGCCCCAGCCGACGACGCCCTCGTCGGTCTCGATCCGGCAGAAGAGCCAGCGCGGCGGTACGAGGAAGGTCTCGATACGGGTGATCTTCATCGGTTCACGGTCCCCTCGCCGGTGCCGGGCGCGTCCTCTGTGCCCGGGACGGTGCCGTGCACCCGGTCGAGGTCGCGGACGGCCTGGTCCAGCAGTGCGCGCATGGCGTGTTCCGCGGCGGCCGGGTCCCGGTCGCGGACGGCGTCCAGGACGGCCCGGTGGCTCGGGACCGGGTCCTCGCCGGCTTGCGAGCTGTGCACGATCTCGTCCCGGTGGGCGAGGCCGGACTCGATGACCATCTCCAGGCGTTCCAGCAGTTCGTTGTGGGTGGCCGCGAGGAGGGCGCGGTGGAAGGCGAGGTCCGCCTCGACCGCGTGGGCGGGCCCGCCCTCCTGCTCACCCATCGCGGTGATCGCGGCTTCGAGGGTGGCCAGGTCCGCCTCGGTGCGGCGCTCCGCGGCCAGCCGGACGGCGGCCGGTTCGATGATGCCGCGGACCTCCCCGAGGTTGCGCAGGAGTGCCAGGTCGGCGCCCGATTCGGTGCCGTCGGCGAACTGCCAGCGCAGCACGTCCGCGTCGAGCAGATTCCAGTCCGCGCGGGCTCTGACGAAGGTGCCGCGCTTCTGGCGGGCATCGACGATCCCCTTGGCCGCGAGGACCTTGAGGGATTCGCGCAGGGCGGTCAGGCTGACGTCAAGCTCGCCCTGGAGCGCCACGAGGTCGAGTGTCGCCCCTTCGGGGATCTCGCCGCTCAGGACCCGGCGCGCGAGAGTCTCCACGGTCTGGCCGTGCACTCCGCGGCGCGCGTATGGCGTCATGTCTGTGTGCCTTTCTGCTGTGCTGTGCGACGGGGGCGGGCGAGGGTCAGGCCGAGGCCTTGACGACGGACCAGCCGCCGTCCACGAGCAGGCTCGATCCGGTGATGTAGGACGCTTCGTCGGCGGCGAGGAACGCGATGGCGGCGGCCGCCTCCCCGGGGGTGCCGAACCGGCCCGCGGCGGTCTCCGCGACGCTCTTGCGGCGGTCCTCCTCGCCCACCCGGTCCCAGGCCCCGGTGAGGATGGGTCCCGGCAGTACGGCGTTGACCCGCACCTCGGGCCCGTACTCCACCGCGAGCTGTCCGCACAGCGACAGCAGCGCGCCCTTGGACGCGGCGTAGGCGGGGTGTCCGGGGATGCCCTTGTGGGCGTGGACCGAGGAGGTGAGCACCACGGCGCCGCGCTGGGCGCGCAGGTCGGGCAGGACCGCCCGGAAGCCGAGGAAGGCTCCGGTGAGGTTGACCGACAGTTGGCGCTCCCAGGAGGCGACGGTCATCTCGTGGGCGGGGGTGACGTCGACCGTGTAGGCGTTGCTCACCAGGACGCCGACGGGTCCGAAGGTGTGCGCGGCGTCCACGGCGCGCTGCCAGTCGCCCTCGTCGGAGACGTCCGTGCGCA
This sequence comes from Streptomyces sp. NBC_00341, assembly GCF_041435055.1. Lineage (NCBI taxonomy): Bacteria > Bacillati > Actinomycetota > Actinomycetes > Kitasatosporales > Streptomycetaceae > Streptomyces > Streptomyces sp. NBC_00341. The sequence goes on from NZ_CP108002.1 coordinate 1,930,635, forward strand.
CGAAGCGGGCCCGGCCGCCGGCGGCGCGGATGGATGCGGCGACGCTCTCGCCGGGGCCTTCCGAGATGTCCGCGAGGATCACCGCGGCGCCCTCCGCGGCCAGCCTCTCCGCGGTGGCCGCGCCGATGCCGGAGGCGGCTCCGGTGACCACGGCCACCTTGTCTGCGAAGCGGGGGATTCCGTTCATGGTGCGGGTCGACTCCTCGGGTTCAGCGGTGCTGTCGTGACGGTGGGTCGAGCGCCGAGGCCGGGTTCGGCTGCTACAGAGTGACGGTACGAGTGATCCACCGTCAAGATTAATTACTAATTAAGTGAAAATCGGTTCAGCGGTGGCCGGGCACGGAAACGGCGGAGGCCGGTCGGACAGGTGTCCGACCGGCCTCCGCCGCTCTGTCGTTCCGGCCGCCTCAGGCCTTGTTGGCCGGGCCGCCGATCTGCATGCCGGCCATCCGCGTCCACTCGTACGGACCGGTGCGCACCTTCGCGGCGAACTCGCCGTCGAAGGACTCGTGCATGGTGATCCCGGACTTCTGCGCCGCGCTCTCCGCGACCGCGTACGACGGGGCGACCAGATCGCCCCAGCCGCCGTCCTCGCCGACCAGGACGATGCGGGTGCCCATCTGCCCGATGTAGGCGAGCTGCCCCTCGGCGCCGCCGTGGGCCTTCGCGAACGCGCCGATCTGCTTGGCCAGCCGCGCCGCCCTGCGCTCCGCGCGCGCCGCCTGCCTGCCGTCCACCTGCTTGCCGTCCACCTGCTGGGTCTGCGCCGTCTCTGCCATGGACAGGATGCTACCGACGGGTAAACCAACTGGCGACGGGCGGGGCGCGTGGCGTGGGCCACGTACCCCGCCCGTCGGCGGAAGTCGAGGGGCGGACTACCTCAGGAAGGGGTCCACCGCGACGGCGACGAACAGCAGCGACACATAGGTGATCGACCAGTGGAACAGCCGCATCTCCTTGAGCTTGGCTCCCGCCGCCCCGGCCTTGGCACGGTTCTGCAGTCCGTGCGCCTCCCAGAGCCAGAAGCCACCGGTGAGCAGGGCCACCGCCGTGTAGAACCAGCCGGTGTAACCCAGCGGGGTCAGCAGCAGCGAGACGACGACCATGACCCAGCTGTAGAGCACGATCTGGCGGGCGACCACCCGGTTGGTCGCGACGACCGGAAGCATCGGGACACCGACCCGCGCGTAGTCGTCCTTCACCTTCATGGAGAGCGGCCAGTAGTGCGGCGGCGTCCAGAAGAAGATGACGGCGAACAGGATCACCGCGGCCCAGGACATCGAGTTCGTCACGGCCGACCAGCCGATGAGGACCGGCATGCAGCCCGCGATGCCGCCCCAGACGATGTTCTGCGAGGTGCGGCGCTTCAGCAGCATCGTGTACACGACGACGTAGAAGAGCAGGGCCCCGAGCGACAGCGCCGCCGAGAGCCAGTTCACCAGCAGCCCGAACCAGACCGTCGAGATCACCGCGAGGGCGATACCGAAGGCCAGGCACTCGCGCGGGCTCACCATGCCGGTGACCAGCGGTCGCTGCGACGTACGGTCCATCAACGCGTCGATATCGCGGTCGATGTACATGTTCAGTGCATTGGCACCGCCGGCGGACAGGTACCCGCCGATGGTGGTAGTGAGCACGAGCCACAGGTCGGGTACACCCTGAGCGGCCAGGAACATCACCGGAACAGTGGTGATCAGCAACAGCTCGATGATCCGAGGCTTGGTCAGTGCCACGAATGCCTTGACACGGGCCCCGAATGGGCGATGGCCCCCTGGGCTCGGAGTCAAGGCGACCCCTGCGGGTCGGGACTCGACGGCCGTCACGCACACCCCTGACAGAGAAATCCCAGCAAGCTCCGGGCGTGAGGGCCCGGTGAAGACTTGCGCGAACCAGTCCACTGTAGACGTTGGGGACATGCCGTTCTTCGCGGGGGTGGGGTCGTGTTGATGTGGCGCGGGGAGCCGTTGCGGCGGCTACCCGAAGGGGCTCGCTCATCCGGGTGACGCGCCGGGTTTTCCGGCCGCTCCCCGCACTCGCTCAGGGGTGTTCCGGCACGCTCTTCGGAGTGCCTCAGGAGTGGGTCCCCGCGCTCATCGGAGAGGCGCATCGGTGAGCCCGCGCGCTCATACGGGAGGCGAATCCGGCGGGCCGCCCGCACCCTGGGATTAGCCGGAAACAGCGGGTGGCGACGGGGGTAGGCTCGACAACGCCCGGTGCGGTCACAGCCACCGGTTTACAACAGTGGAGAGGAGCCCTGACTCAGGGTGAGCACCAAGCCGACCACCACAGACCTCCAGTGGACCGAATTGGACCAGCGGGCCGTGGACACCGTCCGCGTCCTCGCCGCGGACGCCGTACAGAAGGTCGGAAACGGCCACCCGGGTACGGCCATGAGCCTGGCTCCCGCCGCGTACACCCTCTTCCAGAAGGTGATGCGGCACGACCCCGCCGACGCGGAGTGGACCGGCCGCGACCGGTTCGTGCTCTCGGTGGGCCACAGCAGCCTGACCCTCTACATCCAGCTCTACCTGGCCGGCTACGGCCTGGAGCTGGAGGATCTCGAAGCCTTCCGCACCTGGGGCTCGAAGACCCCGGGGCACCCGGAGTACGGCCACACCACCGGCGTCGAGACGACCACCGGCCCGCTGGGACAGGGTGTCGCCAACGCCGTGGGCATGGCCATGGCCGCCCGCTACGAGCGCGGACTGTTCGACCCGGACGCGGCCCCCGGCACCTCGCCGTTCGACCACATGATCTGGGCCGTCGCCGGTGACGGCTGCCTCCAGGAGGGCATCTCCGCGGAGGCGTCCTCGCTGGCCGGGCACCAGAAGCTGGGCAACCTGGTCCTCCTGTGGGACGACAACCACATCTCCATCGAGGGCGACACGGAGACCGCGGTCTCCGAGGACACCCTCAAGCGCTACGAGGCGTACGGCTGGCACGTCCAGCGTGTCGCGCAGCTGCCCAGCGGCGACCTGGACCCCGCGGGTCTGTACAAGGCGCTCCAGGCCGCCAAGGCCGAGACCACGCGCCCGTCGTTCATCGCGGCCCGCTCGATCATCGCCTGGCCCGCCCCGAACGCCCAGAACACCGAGGCCGCGCACGGCTCGGCGCTCGGCGCCGACGAGGTCGCCGCGACCAAGACGGTCCTCGGATTCGACCCGGAGAAGTCCTTCCAGGTCGCCGCCGAGGTCATCGCGCACACCCGTGAGGCGCTGGACCGCGGCCGTGAGACCAGGACCGCGTGGGAGAAGACCTTCGCCGCGTGGCGCACCGCCAACCCGGAGCGCGCCGCCGAGTTCGACCGCATCCGCGCGGGCGAGCTGCCCAAGGGCTGGGAGGACAAGCTCCCGGTCTTCGAGCCCGGCAACGGCGTCGCCACCCGCGCGGCCTCCGGCAAGGTGCTCCAGGCGCTCGGCGAGATCGTGCCCGAGCTGTGGGGCGGCTCCGCCGACCTCGCGGGCTCGAACAACACCACGATCGACAAGACGTCGTCGTTCCTCCCGGCGGGCAACCCGCTGCCGGGCGCGGACCCGTACGGCCGCACGGTCCACTTCGGCATCCGCGAGCACGCCATGGCGGCCGCCATGAACGGCATCGCGCTGCACGGCAACACCCGCATCTACGGCGGCACCTTCCTGGTGTTCTCCGACTACATGCGCAACGCCGTACGGCTCTCCGCGCTGATGCACGCGCCGGTGACCTACGTGTGGACGCACGACTCGATCGGTCTCGGCGAGGACGGCCCGACCCACCAGCCGGTGGAGCACCTGGCCTCCCTGCGCGCGATCCCGGGCCTGAACGTCGTCCGCCCGGCGGACGCCAACGAGACCTCCATCGCCTGGCGCGAGGTCCTGCGCCGCTACACCAAGGTGTTCGGCAAGGGCGCACCGCACGGTCTGGCGCTGACCCGCCAGGGCGTGCCGACGTACGAGGCGAACGAGAACGCGGCCAAGGGCGGCTACGTCCTGTTCGAGGCCGAGGGAGGCGACGCGGAGGTCCTCCTCATCGGCACCGGTTCCGAGGTCCAGCTCGCCGTCGGGGCGCGCGAGGAGCTGCAGGCGGCCGGCATTCCGACCCGGGTGGTCTCGATGCCGTGTGTCGAGTGGTTCGAGGAGCAGGACCAGGCGTACAAGGACAGCGTCCTGCCGCCGTCCGTGAAGGCGCGTGTCGCCGTCGAGGCGGGCATCGCACTGACCTGGTACCGGTACGTCGGGGACGCGGGCCGGATCGTCTCGCTGGAGCACTTCGGTGCCTCGGCCGACGCGAAGGTCCTGTTCCGCGAGTTCGGCTTCACCGCCGAGCACGTCGCCGCCGCCGCCCGGGAATCTCTCGCGGCCGCCGCGCGCTGACGCCGTTATACGACTAGTAGGAGATGCAATTCTCATGACAGACGCACTCAAGCGCCTCTCCGACGAGGGCGTGGCGATCTGGCTCGACGACCTCTCGCGCAAGCGGATCACCTCGGGCAACCTGGCCGAGCTGATCGACCAGAGCCACGTCGTGGGTGTCACGACCAACCCGTCGATCTTCCAGAAGGCGATCTCCTCGGGCGACGGTTACGAGCAGCAGCTCACCGACCTCGCGGCCCGCAAGGTGACCGTCGAGGAAGCCCTCCGCATGATCACGACGGCCGACGTCCGCGACGCCGCCGACATCCTGCGCCCGGTCTTCGACGCGACGGGCGGCCAGGACGGCCGGGTCTCCATCGAGGTCGACCCGCGACTGGCGCACAACACCCTGGCGACGGTCGCGGAGGCCAAGCAGCTCGCCTGGCTGGTGGACCGGCCGAACACGCTCATCAAGATCCCGGCGACCAAGGCCGGTCTGCCCGCGATCACCGAGACCATCGGCCGCGGCATCAGCGTCAACGTCACGCTGATCTTCTCGCTGGAGCGCTACCGCGAGGTCATGGACGCCTACCTGGCGGGCCTGGAGAAGGCGAAGGCCGCGGGCCTGGACCTCTCCAAGATCCACTCGGTGGCCTCCTTCTTCGTGTCCCGGGTGGACACCGAGATCGACAAGCGGCTCGACGCGATCGGCGGCGACGCGGCGAAGGCCGCCAAGGGCAAGTCCGCCCTGGCCAACGCGCGCCTGGCCTACGAGGCGTACGAGGAGGTCTTCGGCGGCGAGCGCTGGGCCGCCCTCGACAAGGCGCAGGCCAATAAGCAGCGTCCGCTGTGGGCCTCCACCGGCGTCAAGGACCCGTCCCTCAAGGACACCCTGTACGTCGACGACCTCGTCGCGCCGAACACCGTCAACACCATGCCGGAGGCGACTCTGGACGCGGTGGCCGATCATGGCGAGATCACCGGCGACACCGTCTCCGGTGGCTACGGCCAGGCCCGTGCCGACCTCGACGCGATCAAGGAGCTCGGGGTCAGCTACGACGACGTCGTCCAGGTCCTTGAGGACGAGGGCGTCGACAAGTTCGAGACGGCCTGGAACGACCTGCTCAACTCGACAGAGGCGGAACTCAAGCGCCTCGCCCCTTCGGAGGGCTGACCACTTTGTCTGGTGTTCCCGGAGCCAACCCGCTCCGTGACGCCCAGGACCGACGGCTCCCGCGCATCGCGGGGCCGTCGGGCCTGGTCATCTTTGGCGTCACGGGCGATTTGTCCCGTAAAAAGCTGATGCCCGCCATCTACGACCTGGCCAACCGCGGCCTGCTGCCACCGGGCTTCTCGCTCATCGGTTTCGCGCGCCGCGACTGGGAGGACGAGGACTTCGCCCAGGTCGTCCACGACGCAGTCAAGGAGCATTCCCGCACGCCCTTCCGCGAAGAGGTCTGGCAGCAGCTCAGCCAGGGCATGCGCTTCGTCCAGGGCAACTTCGACGACGACGTCGCCTTCGAGACCCTCAGGGCCACGATCGAGGAGCTCGACAAGGCACAGGGAACGGGCGGCAACTTCGCCTTCTACCTGTCCGTGCCGCCGAAGTTCTTCCCCAAGGTCGTCCAGCAGCTCAAGAAGCACGGGCTCGCCGACCAGAGCGAGGGTTCCTGGCGCCGGGCCGTCATCGAGAAGCCCTTCGGCCACGACCTGAAGAGCGCGCAGGAGCTCAACCAGCTCGTGCACGACGTCTTCCCGCCGAACGAGGTCTTCCGGATCGACCACTACCTCGGCAAGGAGACGGTCCAGAACATCCTGGCGCTGCGCTTCGCCAACACCATGTGGGAGCCGATCTGGAACAGGTCGTACGTCGACCACGTCCAGATCACGATGGCCGAGGACATCGGCATCGGCGGCCGGGCCGGCTACTACGACGGCATCGGCGCCGCCCGTGACGTCATCCAGAACCACCTGCTCCAGCTGCTGGCCCTGACCGCGATGGAGGAGCCCGGCTCCTTCCACCCCAAGGCCCTGGTCGCGGAGAAGCTCAAGGTGCTCACGGCGGTGGAGCTGCCGGAGGACCTCGGCAAGCACACGGTGCGCGGCCAGTACACGCACGCGTGGCAGGGCGGCCAGGAGGTGCCCGGCTACCTGGAGGAAGAGGGAATCGACCCCAAGTCGAAGACCGACACCTTCGCCGCGGTGAAGCTGACGATCAACAACCGCCGCTGGGCGGGCGTGCCGTTCTATCTCCGTACCGGAAAGCGGCTCGGCCGCCGCGTCACGGAGATCGCGATCGTCTTCAAGCGCGCCCCGTACCTGCCCTTCGAGTCCGGGGCCACCGAGGAGCTGGGCAGCAACGCCCTGGTCATCCGGGTGCAGCCGGACGAGGGCGTCACCGTGCGGTTCGGCTCCAAGGTGCCCGGCACCTCGATGGAGGTACGGGACGTCACGATGGACTTCGCCTACGGCGAGTCCTTCACAGAGTCCAGCCCGGAGGCGTACGAGCGGCTCATCCTCGATGTCCTGCTCGGCGACGCCAACCTCTTCCCGCGCCACCAGGAGGTCGAGCTCTCCTGGAACATCCTGGATCCGATCGAGGAGTACTGGGACAAGCACGGCAAGCCGGCGCAGTACCCGGCCGGAACCTGGGGCCCGTCCGAGGCGGACGACATGCTCGCACGAGACGGACGGAGCTGGCGGCGGCCATGAAGATCGATCTCACGGAAACCACGTCCAGCAAGATCAATCAGGCCCTGGTGTCGGCTCGCCGCGCGGTCGGCGCCCCGGCCATCGGGATGGTGCTCACCCTCGTCATCGTCACCGACGAGGAGAACGCCTACGACGCGCTGAAGGCGGCGAGCGACTCCTCGCGGGAGCACCCCTCGCGGATCATCGCCGTGATCAAGCGGGTCAGCCGTTCGCCGCGCGCCCGCCGTGACGCGCGGCTCGACGCCGAGGTCCGGGTCGGTTCCGACTCGGGCTCCGGCGAGACCGTCGTGCTGCGTCTGCACGGTGAGCTGGCCAACCACGCCCAGTCGGTCGTCCTGCCGCTGCTGCTGCCGGACGCCCCGGTGGTGCTGTGGTGGCCCCAGGACGCCCCCGCGGACCCGGCCAAGGACGCGCTGGGCGCCCTCGCCCAGCGGCGTATCACCGACACCTACTCGGCCGAGCACCCGATCGACGGGCTGGCGGTGCGCGCGGCGACGTATCAGCCCGGTGACACGGACCTGGCCTGGACCCGCATCACGCCTTGGCGCTCGATGCTGGCGGCGGCGCTCGACCAGCAGCCGGCGGAGGTCATCTCCGCCACGGTCGAGGGCGAGTCCGACAACCCGAGCTGTGAACTGCTGGCCATGTGGCTGGCGGACCGGCTCGGGGTGCCGGTGCAGCGCACCACGTCCGACGGCCCCGGCCTGACGGCCGTCCGGATGACGACGAAGAGCGGCGACATCGTCCTGGACCGGGCCGACGGCTCGCTCGCCACGCTCTGCATGGTGGGCCAGCCCGACCGCGCGGTGGCGCTGAAGCGCCGGGAGACGGCGGAACTCCTCGCGGAGGAGCTGCGGCGCCTGGACCCGGACAACATCTACGAGTCCACGGTGAAGTTCGGCGTGGAGCGTCTCGAAAAGGTGGCGGAGTCGGTGACGGCGAAGAAGGCCGCCCCGTCCGAGGCACCCGCCGCCGCGAAGAAGGCCGCACCGGCGAAGAAGGCGGCGGCCAAGTGACCGTCGTCCCCCAGCTCGTCGTGCACCGCGACAAGGAGCTGATGGCACAGGCCGCGGCGGCCCGGCTGATCACGAAGATCGTGGACGCCCAGGCCGCACGCGGTCACGCCTCCGTGGTGCTCACCGGCGGGCGCAACGGCAACGGCCTGCTGGCCGCGCTCGCCGGGGCGCCCGCCCGGGACGCGGTCGACTGGTCGCGGCTCGACCTGTGGTGGGGCGACGAGCGGTTCCTGCCGGAGGGCGATCCGGAGCGCAATGTCACGCAGGCCCGCGAGGCCCTGCTGGACTCGGTGGAGCTGGACCCGTCCCGGGTGCACGCGATGCCCGCGTCCGACGGTCCGCACGGCGGGGACGTCGAGGCCGCGGCGGCGGCGTACGCCGCCGAGCTGGCGGCGGCGGCCGGTCCGGAGGACCACGGTCCGGTGCCGGTGTTCGACGTGCTGATGCTGGGCGTCGGCCCGGACACGCACGTCGCCTCGCTGTTCCCGGAGCTGCCCGCGGTACGGGAGACCGAGCGCACCGTCGTCGGTGTGCACGGGGCGCCCAAGCCGCCGCCCGTGCGGGTCACGCTCACGCTGCCCGCCATCCGGGCGGCCCGCGAGGTGTGGCTGCTCGCGGCGGGCGAGGACAAGGCGGAGGCCGCGGCCATCGCCCTGTCCGGCGCCGGTGAGATCCAGGCCCCGGCGGCGGGCGCCTACGGGCGCGGCCGCACCCTGTGGCTGCTGGACGCGGCGGCGGCATCCCAGCTGCCGCGCGCCCTCTACCCGCCGGCCTCCGCCTGACCGGTGACTCCTGGCATGACGCACAGGCCCGGCCCGCTCCTCGGAGCGGGCCGGGCCTGTGTCGTGCGGGGCCGTGATCGCGCCGCCGGGCTCACTCCCCCGCCGGGACCCGCTCCAGGAAGGGCTCCAGCAGTCCCTGGACCGCCTGGGACGCGAACTCCAGGCCCTCGGCCCCGTCCGCGTCGTACACCGTGTACGCGCCCGCTCCGGCGGCCGTCGTGGCGGTGATGTTCAGCAGCCGGGACCGCCGCTGGAAGTAGGACTGGCGCACCGTCCAGCCGATCACCCCGGTCCGTTCCAGCGCCGCGGTGGAGCGGCGCAGGGCGCCGGAGCGGGTGACCAGGTACCCGCCGCTGAGCGCGTGCCCCAGACTCCGGTAGGCGTCCCGGGCCAGCAGCACCCCGACGGGCAGTCCGACGGCCGCGCAGCCGAGCGCGGTCCAGAGCAGGACGGGTGTCAGCAGGACGCCGAGGAGCGCGAGGAGGAGGACCGGGGCCAGGACCGCCCACAGCGCCCGGCGCAGCCGCCGGCCGCGGGCGGCGGCGGGGTGCGCGATCAGCGCGGCCCCGGTGGGGGACGTGGTCTCGCGGAGCACGGCGGCGGCGACGAGGTCCGCGACCGGGCGGGGCGCGGGGGGCAGCAGCGTACTGAGGTCGCCCTGCTCCTCCTCGTCGTCCGTGGCCAGTCCGGTGGTGATGGCGTCGACCCGGGCGGCGCCCATCAGCCGGACGCCGAGCGGCTCGACGAGGTCGATGCCCCGCAGCCTGCGCTCCTCGATGGAGACGGACCGGGTGGTGAGGAGTCCGCGCCGGACGCGCAGGGTGCCGCCCGGTTCGCGCTCCAGGCTGTAGTTCCACCACATCTTGACCCAGCGGCCCAGCGCGCCGACGCCCCCGACGAGTACCCCGGCGACGACGAGCAGCACGATCACCGAGAGCAGGGAGCTGTCCCGGTAGCGGTCGCCGACCCAGTCGATCACCCGGCCCTGCTCCCCGAACCAGTCGCTGACCTGCAACACGGCCCCGGCCGCCGCGCAGCCGAGCGCGGGTGCGACGAAGGAGACCGGTGCGTAACGGATCCAGCGCGGGTCGAGGGAGACCAGCTCGCCCTCGCGGTGGGCGCCCGGGGTGGCGGTGAGGCCCCGTTCCAGCAGTGCGCGGCGCAGCCGTTCGCCCTCGGCGCGCGGGACCGGGTCGAGCTCCAGGGTGGATTCCCCGCCGGTGTGCTCGCCGGTGCCGATCCGGACGGTGACGAGCCCGAGGAGGCGCTGGAGGAGATGGGCGCTGAGGTCGACGCTCCGGATGCGTGTCCGGGCCAGGGAGCGCTTCTTGACCAGCAGCAGGCCGGTGTGGAGTTCGACTCGGTCGGCGCCGACGCGGTACCGGGTGCGGCGCCACCTGATGTAGTCGGTGCCCGCGCCGAAGGCGGTCAGGAGGGCGACGCCCGTCAACACCCAGGCGATGGCGGGGCCGGCCCCGAGGCGCCCGGAGAGCCCGAGGGCGGTCGGCACGGCGGCACCGGCCGCCACGCCCGCGGTGACGAGAGCGGCGAGCAGGACCGTACGCCGGTCGAGCCGCCGCCACTCGGCGGGCGCGGGGCCTGTCTCTGCTCTGTCCGCCGTGCCTGCCGTGTCCGCCGTGTCCGCCGTGTCCGCCGTGGTCATGTGGCGTCCCCGGGGGTGTCCTGGGTGATCCGGGTCAGCCGTTCCGCGAGTTCGGCGGCCAGCTCGTGGTCGAGGCCCTCGATCCGGAGCGCGCCCTTGGCGGAGGCGGTGGTGACGGTGACCGTGGCGAGCCGGTAGAGCTGTTCGAGCGGCCCGCGCACCGTGTCCACGGTCTGGATCCGGGACATCGGCGCGATCCGCCACTCCTGCCACAGCGCCCCCGTACGGACGTACACCGCCTCGTCGGTGACCTCCCAGCGGTGGGTGCGGAACCACCAGAGGGGGAGCAGGACGGCGCAGCCGGCGCCGAGGACCGCCAGGACCGCGGCGCAGAGCAGCAGCCAGAACCGGGCGGACGTCAGGAACACGCCCAGCACGGCCAGGACCACCACCGGACCGGCGGTCAGCAGCAGCCACCGGGTCCGCCACCAGCCCACCACCCTCGGGTCCAGCGTGTTGACCGGCGGCCTCAGCCGTACCGTCCCCTCCCCCCTGGGCACGGGCTCAGCGCCCCCTGCGCTCGCGGTAGGCGGCGACGAGCGCGGCGGTCGAGCTGTCCAGCTGCTCGGCGTCCTCGCCCCCGGCCGCCTTGTCACGGGTGAGCACCGGCTCGATCTTCTTGGCGAGGACCTTGCCGAGCTCGACGCCCCACTGGTCGAAGGAGTCGATGTTCCAGACGGCGCCCTGGACGAAGACCTTGTGCTCGTACAGCGCGATCAGCTGGCCGAGCACCGACGGCGTCAGCCGGTCGGCGAGGATCGTCGTCGTCGGGTGGTTGCCCCGGAACGTCTTGTGCGGCACCAGCTCCTCGGGGACTCCCTCGGCGCGCACCTCGTCCGGTGTCTTGCCGAAGGCCAGCGCCTGGGTCTGGGCGAAGAAGTTGGCCATCAGCAGGTCGTGCTGGGCCACCAGTCCCGGCAGCAGTCCGTCGACCGGTTCGGCGAAGCCGATGAAGTCGGCCGGGATGACCTTGGTGCCCTGGTGGATCAGCTGGTAGTAGGCGTGCTGACCGTTGGTGCCGGGGGTGCCCCAGACGACCGGTCCGGTCTGCCAGTCCACCGGATTGCCGTCCCGGTCCACCGACTTGCCGTTGGACTCCATGTCGAGCTGCTGGAGGTACGCGGTGAACTTGGACAGGTAGTGGCTGTAGGGCAGGACCGCGTGCGACTGGGCGTCGAAGAACGCGCCGTACCAGACGCCGAGCAGGCCCAGCAGCAGCGGGGCGTTCTCCTCGGCCGGGGCGGTGCGGAAGTGCTCGTCGACGAGGTGGAAACCGTCGAGCATCTCGCGGAACCGGTCCGGGCCGATGGCGATCATCAGCGAGAGGCCGATGGCGGAGTCGTACGAGTAGCGGCCGCCGACCCAGTCCCAGAACTCGAACATGTTCGCGGTGTCGATACCGAAGTCCGCGACCTTCTCGCCGTTGGTCGACAGCGCCACGAAGTGCTTGGCCACCGCGTCCTGACCGGCCCTCAGGCCGGTCAGCAGCCAGTCGCGGGCGGAGGTGGCGTTGGTGATCGTCTCGATCGTGGTGAAGGTCTTCGACGCGATGACGAACAGCGTCTCGGCCGGGTCCAGGCCGTGCACGGCCTCGTGCAGGTCGGCGCCGTCGACGTTGGAGACGAAGCGGAAGGTGAGCGAGCGGTCCGTGAAGGAGCGCAGCGCCTCGTACGCCATCGCGGGACCGAGGTCGGAGCCGCCGATGCCGATGTTGACGATGTTCTTGATCGGCTTGCCGGTGTGACCGGTCCACTCGCCCGACCTGACGCGCTCCGAGAAGGCGGCCATCTTGTCGAGCACCGCGTGTACCGCGGGCACCACGTTCTCGCCGTCGACCTCGATCACGGCGTCGCGCGGGGCGCGCAGCGCGGTGTGCAGGACGGCGCGGTCCTCGGTGGTGTTGATCTTGTCGCCGCGGAACATGGCGTCCCGCAGGGCGGCCACCCCGGTGGCTCCGGCGAGCTCGCGCAGCAGCCGGAGCGTCTCGTCGGTGACGAGCTGCTTCGAGTAGTCGATGTACAGGTCACCGACGCGCAGGGTGCATCCGGTGCCGCGCTCCGGATCGTCCGCGAACAGTTCGCGCAGGTGGGTCGCCCCGAGCTGCTCACGGTGCTTTCCCAGCGCGGTCCATTCCGGCGTCTGGTTGAGCCTGGTTCGACTTTGTGCGTTCATCCCGGACATCAGCCCATCTCTCCTCGTCACCGCAGTTCCCCGCTGCCCCTCCAACCTAATTGATCAGCGGGGAGGACGGGACGGCGGCGGGCTGCGGCACGACGGAAGCATTCCGGCCGGACACCCGTGGGGTGTCCGGCCGGTGAACCATCAGATCTCGCCGCGGAGTTTCGCGAGGGCCTCGGCGAGAATCGCCTCGCCGTCCTCGTCGCTGCGCCGCTCGCGCACGTACGCGAGGTGCGTCTTGTACGGCTCGGTGCGCGGCGGGTCCGGCGGGCTGTCACGGTCCTGGCCGGCCGGGAAACCGCAGCGCGGGCAGTCCCAGGTGTCCGGTACCTGCGCGTCATGGGCGAAGCTCGGCTGCGTCTCGTGCCCGTTGGAGCACCAGAAGGAGATGCGGGCCCGTGGCGCGGACTCGCCGCGCTCGGCCTCCCCCATCGGCCCCGCTCCGACCCGGCTTCCCCGGATCGCGTTGCCACTTGCCACGGTCGTAACTCCCTGCGTGATGGTGCTCGAAGATGCCCCAGTCTACGTAAGGCCCAACGCGCGTCCAGTGAAAGGAGTTACACCCTCACAGGAATCACGTACGACGGGTCAGCTGTCCAGCTTGATGAGCAGACCAAGCACCACAATGCATGCGAACCAGCCGAGACCGACCACGACGGTGATCCGGTCGAGGTTGCGCTCGGCGACCGAGGAGCCACCGACGGACGACTGCATGCCGCCACCGAACATGTCGGAGAGGCCGCCGCCCTTTCCCTTGTGCATCAGCACCAGCAGCATCATCAGCAGGCTGAAGACGATCAGGGCGATCTCGAACGCCAAAATCACGGCTGGTCCCTACTTTCCGGAAATTCCTGGACTGCTATACGAACAACGGGGGCCGGGAGGCTCAGCCTCCTCGGCCCCCGCAAGGGTACGACGGATCCGCGCTACCGCATACTCACTGATCGCGGAAGCGGACGATCTTGACGAACTCGTCGGCGTCCAGTGCGGCGCCGCCGATCAGCGCGCCGTCCACATCGGGCTGCGCCATGATCGCGGCGACGTTGCCGGACTTGACCGAGCCGCCGTACTGGATGCGGACCGCGTCGGCCAGCTCCTGCGAGTACAGCTCGGCGAGGCGGCCGCGGATCGCACCGCAGACCTCCTGCGCATCGTCCGGGGTGGCGACCTCGCCGGTGCCGATGGCCCAGACCGGCTCGTAGGCGATCACGATGGACTCGGCCTGCTCGGCCGGGACGTCCTTCAGGGCGCCGTCCAGCTGGGCGAGCGTGTAGGAGACCTGCTCGCCGGCCTTCCGGATGTCCAGGCCCTCGCCGACGCAGAGGATCGGGGTCAGGCCGTGCTTGTACGCGGCCTTCACCTTGGCGTTGCAGACCTCGTCGGTCTCGTCGTGGTACTGGCGGCGCTCGCTGTGGCCGACGGCGACGTAGGTGCACTTCAGCTTGGCGAGCATGGGACCGGAGATCTCACCGGTGTACGCGCCGGAGTCGTGCGCCGAGATGTCCTGGGCGCCGTACTTGATCTTCAGCTTGTCGCCGTCGACCAGCGTCTGCACGGAGCGCAGGTCGGTGAAGGGCGGCAGGACGGCGACCTCGACGGCGTCGTAGTCCTTGTCGGCCAGGGCGAAGGAGAGCTTCTGGACGTGCGCGATGGCCTCGAGGTGGTTGAGGTTCATCTTCCAGTTGCCCGCCATCAGCGGGGTCCGGCCTTGGGCGGTAACAGTCATGAAAGGTCAGTCCTCCAGTGCGGCGAGGCCGGGAAGCGTCTTGCCCTCGAGGTATTCGAGGCTGGCGCCGCCACCGGTCGAGATGTGTCCGAACGCGTTCTCGTCGAAGCCCAGGATGCGGACCGCGGCGGCGGAGTCGCCACCGCCGACCACGCTGAAGCCGGACGAGTCGACGAGGGCCTGGGCGACCGCCCGGGTGCCCTCGGCGAAGTCGGGGTGCTCGAAGACGCCCATGGGGCCGTTCCAGAAGACGGTGGCCGCGTCGGCGAGCTTCGATGCGTAGAGCTTGTTGGTCTCCGGACCGTTGTCCAGACCCATCTGACCGGCCGGCATGGCGTCGGCGGCGACGGTGGTGGGGTTGGCCGGGGCCTTGGTCTTGAGGTCGGGGAACGCCGGGGCGACCACGACGTCGACGGGGAGCACGAACTCCACGCCCTTCTCCTCGGCGCGCTTGAGGTACTCCAGCACCACCGGGATCTGGTCCTCCTGCAGCAGCGAGCTGCCGACCTCGTGGCCCTGGGCCTTGAGGAAGGTGTACGCCATGCCGCCGCCGATGAGGATGCGGTCGGCGCGCTCCAGCAGGTGGTCGATGACGCCGAGCTTGTCGGAGACCTTGGCGCCGCCGAGGACGACCGCGTAGGGCCGCTTCACATCGGTGGTGAGCTTCTTCAGGACGCCGACCTCGGTGGCGATCAGGTCGCCCGCCGCGTGCGGCAGCCGGGCCGGGAGGTCGAAGACCGAGGCGTGCTTGCGGTGCACGGCGCCGAAGCCGTCACCCACGTACACGTCGGCGAGCTCGGCCAGCTGGTCGGCGAACGCGCCGCGCTCGGCGTCGTCCTTCGACGTCTCGCCGGGGTTGAAGCGGAGGTTCTCGATGACGGCGACCTTGCCGTCGGTGAGGGCGGCGACCGTGGCGCGGGCGGACTCCCCGACCGTGTCGGTCGCGAACGCCACGTCGGTGCCGAGCAGCTCACCGAGCCGGGTGGCCGCGGGCGCCAGCGAGAACGCCGGGTCCGGGGCGCCCTTGGGGCGGCCCAGGTGCGAGGCGACGACGACCCGGGCACCGGCCGCGGCCAGCTTCTCCACGGTCGGCTGGACGGCGCGGATGCGGCCGTCGTCGGTGATGGTGGTGCCGCTGAGCGGCACGTTGAGGTCGGCGCGGACGAATACGCGCTTGCCGGTGACCCCTTCGGCGAGAAGTTCGTCGATCGTCTTCATCTTCTGCACTCCTTGGAAGGACGAGAGAGCATGCAACGGGGCTCGAACGGCGCTTCGTTGCGCTGTTCGAGCCCCGTGCTCACATCGAGGTGCCTGCCGATTCGAGGGTCAGAGCTGGCTGCCGACGAAGACGGTCAGGTCGACGAGGCGGTTGGAGTAGCCCCACTCGTTGTCGTACCAGCCGAGGATCTTCACCGTGCTGCCTTCCTGGACCATGGTCAGGGAGGAGTCGAAGGTGCAGGACGACGGGTCGCCGACGATGTCGGAGGACACGATCGGGTCCTCGGTGTACGTCAGGAAGCCCTTGAGGTCGCCGTCGTCGGACGCCTTCTTGAACGCGGCGTTGACCTCGTCCTTGGTGACCTCGCGCTGCAGGGTCACGACGAGGTCGGTGGCGGAACCGGTCGGGACCGGGACACGCATCGCGATGCCGTCGAGCTTGCCCTTGAGCTGCGGGAGGACCAGAGCGGTCGCCTTGGCGGCGCCGGTCGTGGTGGGGATGATGTTCTCGGCGGCGGCGCGGGCGCGACGCAGGTCCGAGTGCGGGAAGTCCAGGATCCGCTGGTCGTTCGTGTACGCGTGGACCGTCGTCATCAGGCCCTTGACGATGCCGAAGTTCTCGTCGAGAACCTTGGCCATCGGCGCCACACAGTTGGTGGTGCAGGAGGCGTTGGAGATGACGTGGTGGTTGGCCGCCTCGTACTTGTCCTGGTTGACGCCCATCACGATGGTGATGTCCTCGTCCTTGGCCGGAGCCGAGATGAGGACCTTCTTCGCGCCGCCCGCGATGTGCTTGGCGGCGTCGGCCTTCTTGGTGAAGATGCCGGTCGACTCGATGACGATGTCGACGCCCAGCTCACCCCAGGGGATGTCCGCCGGGTTGCGCTCCGAGAGCACCTTGATGGTGTGACCGTCGACGGTGATGGTGTCGGCGGTGTGGCTGACCTCTGCCTTGAGACGACCCAGAATGGTGTCGTACTTCAGCAGGTGAGCCGTGGTCGCAGTGTCACCCAGGTCGTTGACAGCCACGATCTCGATGTCCGCACCCTGCTCCAGCAGCGCGCGGAAGTAGTTACGACCGATGCGGCCAAAGCCGTTGATGCCTACGCGGATCGTCACGAACCGATCTCCTCGTTAGGGACGCCGGTTTTAGACGCCGGCGAGTTTGTATGGGATGTCCCCGACCGCCTACGACCCTACCTCTCCGAGGCGGCCGGGGTGACATCGAGCAGGGCCGGAAGAACGACGGAGGCCCGTACTCCTCGGTAGGAGTACGGGCCTCCGGTTGTCCGGCCCCGTCCGCCGCCACGATTACGCAGCGTCAACGCCCCCGGGGCCGTGGCGCGTTCCCGCGCCGCCCGACGGCAGGAGTGCGAATCAGCCGACCAGGCCGTCGGCCAGCTCTTCGCTGAGGGTGGACTCCGTGCTCGGGATACCCAGGTCCTGGGCCCGCTTGTCGGCCATCGCGAGGAGCCGGCGGATACGGCCCGCGACGGCGTCCTTGGTCAGCGGCGGATCGGCCAGGGCGCCCAGCTCCTCCAGGGAGGCCTGCTTGTGCTCCATGCGCAGCCGCCCGGCCGCCGCGAGGTGCTCGGGCACCTCCTCGCCCAGGATCTCCAGCGCGCGCCCCACCCGGGCACCCGCGGCCACGGCGGCCCTGGCGGACCGGCGCAGGTTCGCGTCGTCGAAGTTGGCGAGGCGGTTGGCGGTGGCACGGACCTCGCGCCGCATCCGCCGCTCCTCCCAGGCCAGCACCGACTCATGGGCGCCGAGCCGGGTGAGCAGGGCGCCGATCGCGTCGCCGTCGCGGACGACGACCCGGTCCACGCCGCGCACCTCGCGGGCCTTGGCCGCGATGGAGAGCCGACGGGCGGCGCCGACCAGCGCGAGGGCCGCCTCCGGTCCCGGGCAGGTCACCTCCAGCGAGGAGGAGCGGCCGGGCTCGGTGAGCGAGCCGTGTGCCAGGAACGCCCCGCGCCAGGCGGCCTCCGCATCGCAGGTGGCCCCCGAGACCACCTGCGGGGGAAGCCCGCGGATGGGACGGCCGCGGCCGTCCACCAGACCCGTCTGACGGGCCAGCTGGTCGCCGCCCGCCACCACTCGTACGACGTAGCGGGAGCCGCGCCGCAGCCCGCCGGGGGCCATCACGATCAGCTCCGAGCTGTGCCCGAAGATCTCGAGGATGTCCCGCTTCAGCCGGCGCGCCGCCATCGCGGTGTCCAGCTCCGCCTCGATCACAATCCGGCCGCTCACCAGGTGCAGCCCACCCGCGAACCGAAGAATCGCCGAGACTTCTGCCTTCCTGCAGCAGGTCCGGGTTACGGGAAGCCGAGAGATTTCGTCCTTCACCGCTGGCGTCATCGCCATGGGCCGATCCTTCCATGCATCCGAAAAATACGGTCGTACGCGGCGGCCAACAGCTCCGGATCATGAATCGGAACGCCGTCGGGTGAGGCCACGGGCGCCAGCTCGACCGCGGCACCGAGCCGTTTTGCGGCATCGGCGAGGGACTCGCGGTCGGGCACGGCGGCCTCGTCGGCCAGCACCACGTCCAAGGCGAGTTTAGGGGCGTGTCGTCCCAAAACCTCCAAATGACGCTGCGGAGAGAAGCCATCTGTTTCACCGGGTTGCGGCGCGAGGTTCAGCGAGAGGACCTTCCGGGCCTTCGTTTCGATCAGCGCGTCCAGCAGATCGGGGACGAGCAGATGGGGGATGACCGAGGAGAACCAGGACCCGGGACCGAGCACCACCCAGTCCGCGTCCAGGACCGCCGCGACCGCTTCCGGGACGGCCGGCGGGTCGGCCGGGACGACGTGCACGGACTGCACCTCGCCCGGGGTGAGCGCCACGGTGGCCTGGCCCCGGACCGTGTCCACCTCGTCCGGGCGCTCCGGGTCGTGCCCGCGTACGAGCGCCTGGAGCTCCAGCGGCACGGCGGACATCGGGAGCACCCGGCCGTGCGCCCCGAGGAGCTTGCCGACCAGGTCCAGGGCCTGGACGTGGTCACCGAGCTGCTCCCACAGGGCGACGATCAGCAGATTGCCGACGGCGTGCTCGTGCAGATCGCCCTTGGACTGGAAGCGGTGCTGGATGACCTGGGCCCAGGTCTGGCCCCAGTCGTCGTCGCCGCACAGGGCGGCCAGCGCCTTGCGCAGGTCGCCGGGCGGCAGGACGCCCAGCTCCTCGCGGAGCCGTCCGCTGGAGCCGCCGTCGTCCGCGACGGTTACCACGGCGGTCAGATCACCGGTGATCCGCCGCAGCGCGGCCAGCGAGGCGGACAGCCCCATGCCGCCGCCGAGCGCGACGACCTTGGGCTGCGCGCCCCGCTTGCGGCCGGACAGTGCGGAGGTGGCCCTGCTCAGCCGGCGCAGACGCAGATTGCGACTGGTCACTCGCGCCCCATGTCCCGGTGTACGAGCACGGTCTCGATCCCCTCGGTGGCGAGCCGGGCCGCCAGCTTCTCCGACATGGCCACCGAGCGGTGCTTGCCGCCCGTGCAGCCCACGGCGATGGTCACGTACCGCTTGCCCTCGCGGCGGTATCCCGCGGCGATGAGCTGGAGCAGCTCCGTGTACTGGTTGAGGAACTCCTTGGCGCCCGGCTGGTCGAAGACATACGCGGAGACCTCCTCGTTGAGCCCGGTGAAGGGGCGCAGCTCGGGGACCCAGTGCGGGTTGGGCAGGAACCGGCAGTCCACCACGAGGTCGGCGTCGACCGGGAGCCCGTACTTGTAGCCGAAGGACATCACCGTGGCCCGGAGCTCCGGCTCCTCGTCACCGGCGAACTGGGCGTCCATCTTGGCGCGCAGCTCGTGCACGTTGAGGCTGGAGGTGTCGATCACCAGGTCGGCGTCGCCGCGCAGCTCGCGCAGCAGGTCGCGCTCGGCGGCGATGCCGTCGACGATGCGGCCGTCGCCCTGGAGGGGGTGCGGGCGGCGGACCGACTCGAAGCGGCGGACCAGGGCGTCGTCGGAGGACTCCAGGAAGACGATCCGCCGGGTGACGCCCTTGGCCTCCAGGTCCGCGAGGGACTCCCGGAGGTTGTCGAAGAAGCGGCGGCCTCGTACGTCCACGACCACGGCGATCCGGGCGACGTTGCCCTGGGACCTGGCGCCGAGCTCCACCATGGTGGGGATCAGCGCGGGCGGCAGGTTGTCCACGACGAACCAGCCGAGGTCCTCCAGGCACTTGGCCGCGGTGCTGCGGCCGGCGCCCGACATGCCGGAGATGATCACCAGCTCGGGGATGGCGGCGGCGCTGTCGGCCGTCTCGGCCGGGGTGCCGGTACTCACGTGTGCTGCTCCGTCTGTTCCGTCTGCTCGGTCTGTGCGGTCGTGCCCTTGTTCATGTTCGCGCTCAGTCATGTCGTACTGCCCCCGTCGTCCTCTTCAATGATCTCTCCTGTGGCCGTGTTCACGGCGGGCGCGGCCGGGGTGGTCGAGGCGAGCGCGACGGCCACTGATTCCGCCGTTCTGCGGCCTATCCCCGGGACCTCGCAGATCTCGTCGATTGTCGCCTGCCGCAGCTTCTTCACGGAGCCGAAATGCTTGATCAGCGCCTGCTTCCGGGTATCGCCGAGACCGGCCACGTCGTCCAGGGGGCTGGAGCGGACCCGCTTGGCCCGTTTGGCGCGCTGGTAGGTGATGGCGAAGCGGTGCGCCTCGTCGCGGATGCGCTGGAGGAGGTAGAGGCCCTCGCTGGAGCGGGGCAGGACCACCGGGTCGTCGTCATCGGGCAGCCAGACCTCTTCGAGGCGCTTGGCCAGGCCGCAGACCGCGATGTCGTCGATGCCCAGCTCGTCGAGCGCCCGCTTGGCCGCGGCGACCTGGGGCTGGCCGCCGTCGACCACGAGGAGCTGCGGCGGGTAGGCGAACCGCTTGGGCCGGCCGTCGTCCTCGCGGGGCTCGGCCGCCGAATCCGGGGCGGGGCCGGTGGGCGCGGGGACCGGGCCGGTGGGCGCGGGGCCGGTGGGAACGGGGCCGGTGGGAACGGGGGCGGGCCCGGCGGTCTGCTCAGGCGTCTGCGAGGTCTGTTCAGGCGTCTGCGCGGGGTTCTCCTCCCACTCCCCCGTGTGCTCCTTCTCGTGCAGGTAGCGGCGGAAGCGGCGGCCGATCACCTCGTGCATCGAGCGGACGTCGTCCTGTCCCTCGAAGGTCTTGATCTGGAAGCGGCGGTACTCCCCCTTGCGGGCCAGCCCGTCCTCGAAGACCACCATCGACGCCACCACGTCGTCGCCCTGGAGGTGGGAGATGTCGAAGCACTCGATGCGCAGCGGGGCCGTGTCCAGGCCGAGGGCCTCGGAGATCTCCTCCAGGGCCCGGGAGCGGGTGGTCAGGTCGGAGGCGCGTTTGGTCTTGTGCAGCCCCAGGGCCTGCTGGGCGTTGCGCTGGACCGTGGCCATCAGGTCCTTCTTGTCACCGCGCTGCGGGATGCGCAGGCTGACCTGGGAGCCCCGGCGCTCCGCCAGCCACTGGGAGACCGCGTCCGGGTCCTCGGGGAGGGCCGGGACGAGGACCTCCTTGGGGACCGCGTCCCCGGCCTCCTCGCCGTACAGCTGCTGGAGCGCGTGCTCGACGAGCCCGGAGGTGTCGACGTTCTCCACCTTGTCGGTGACCCAGCCGCGCTGGCCGCGCACCCGGCCGCCCCGGACGTGGAAGATCTGGACGGCGGCCTCCAGCTCGTCCTCCGCGACCGCGATGAGGTCGGCGTCGGTGGCGTCGGCGAGCACGACGGCGCTCTTCTCCATCGCGCGCTTGAGCGCCTCCGCGTCGTCCCGGAGGCGGGCCGCCCGCTCGTACTCCATCTCCTCGGCCGCCGCCGTCATGTCCTTCTCCAGGCGGCGGATGTAGGCGCCGGTGCGGCCGGCCATGAAGTCGCAGAAGTCGTCGGCCAGTTCGCGGTGCTCCTCGGGGGTGACCCGGCCCACGCAGGGGGCCGAGCACTTGCCGATGTAGCCGAGGAGGCAGGGGCGGCCGGTCCTGGCCGCGTTCTTGAAGACACCGGCGGAGCAGGTGCGGACGGGGAAGACCCGCAGCATCAGGTCGACCGTCTCGCGGATCGCCCAGGCGTGGCCGTACGGACCGAAGTAGCGCACGCCCTTCTTCTTCGCCCCGCGCATCACCTGCACGCGCGGGAACTCCTCGTTGAGCGTGACGGCGAGGTACGGATAGCTCTTGTCGTCCCGGTACTTGACGTTGAACCTGGGGTCGTACTCCTTGATCCAGGAGTACTCCAGCTGGAGCGCCTCCACCTCCGTGGAGACGACGGTCCACTCCACGGACGCGGCGGTGGTCACCATCGTGCGCGTACGCGGATGGAGGCCCGCCAGGTCCTGGAAGTAGTTGGCCAGGCGCTGGCGCAGGTTCTTCGCCTTCCCGACGTAGATCACCCGGCGGTGTTCGTCGCGGAATTTGTAGACCCCCGGGGAGTCGGGGATCTGTCCCGGCTTGGGGCGGTAGCTGGAGGGGTCTGCCATGTCTCCCACCCTACTTGCGGGCGGTGACAGCGCGGGGTGCGCACGGGTGGCGCCGGGCCCCGGGACACGGATTGGGGGCACGTGTCCCGGAGCCCGGGGTCTTCGGGGGCGGGCGGGATCCGCCGTCACCCCCGACCGCGGCGGCGTCCGCGGTTGCGCAGGGCGGCGACCGCGAACAGGGCGAGTACGGCGGCGCCCGCGGCCGCCGCCCCCGAGGTGGCGGTCAGGGCGGTGGCCTGGCCGGTGTCGGCCGCGATGGCGGGTCCGGAGCGCACCGCCGGGGCCTTCTCTGCGGACGGCCCGTAGCCGCCGGCCCGGCCCGAGCGGGCGTACCCGGAGCCGGGGAGCTTGTCCGCGTACGCGGACCGTACCCGGGTGCGGTAGGCGGCCAGGGTGGTGCCGTCCTTGCCGACCGCGCCCACCGCGTCCCGGTCCAGCGGGAGCACCCGGCTGCCCTTCTGGACGTACCAGGCGTCGATCTGCGGCTCCCGGAAGACGATGCCGCCGGGCAGCTCGCGGGCGCCCGCGGCGGCGTAGCGGGTCTCGTCGTCGCCGGTGGCGATGTTCACCACCTGCCAGCTCCCGTCCTTGCCCGGCTCGGGCAGCGTCCACAGGGACGCCTTCTGGCCGTCGGAGGAGACGGCGGTGCTGGCCAGGTAGTCGAGCGCGGCGACGGGCGCCCCCGGTTCACCGGCGACGAAACCGGCGGACAGGGTGCGGACCGGCACGGCCGCGCCCTCGATCCGTGGGGCGGCGGCCGCCCTGGTGACGGCGCCCTCCCGGGCGAAGAACCGGGACAGGGTGTCCAGGGTGGCGGCGTCGGTGGCCGCCTCATGGGCCGCCGCCAGGGATGCCGGGGTGGCCGAGGGGCCGGTGTCGGCCGCGGCCTGCGGGGCGACGGTGAGCAGGGCGGCGCCCGCCAGCACCCCGCTCGCGGCGAGGGCGGCGGCGAAGGGACGCGCACCGCGTGCGGTACGGGTGGAGGTCATGCCGTCACGCCCCGATCCGGTAGAGCGAGTGGGTCCAGGAGAACTCGCTGTTGTTCACGTACCAGGCGTGCGAGGCCCAGTTGTAGCGGTTGTTGGAGGGCCAGGGATCGCCCCAGTAGACCCAGCTGTTCGCGTCGTCGTAGCCGTACAGGACGTGCATGTGGCCGCCGCCGGAGGACCACTGGATGCGGGTCTCCACCGGCCGCCCGGCGCTGATCTCGGCCTGCACGGTGGGGTAGCGCAGCCAGCCGGTGACGTACGAGCCGGGGTTGATGCCCGCCCAGTACAGACCGTCCTGGACGTTGCCGAGCGAGGCCTGCGAGTTGGGGCACTCGTAGCCCTGGGCCCGGCCGAACGCGGCGTTGCAGAACTCGTTCTGGGTGTGGTTGCGGCCGAACCACGCGGCGACGGTGTTGCCTGCGGCGGCCCAGCACCAGTTGGTCTTCTGCTGGGCCTGCATGGTGATGTTCAGCCGCTGGGCGGCGGCGAGGGTGGCGGTGGGTGCGGAGCGGCTCTGATCCGACGCGGTGGCGGTCGCCGCGGGTACGGCGAGCAGGACAGCGGCGAGCAGGGCTGTGACCGACAGCCTTCTGGGCCTGACTCTTCGGTTGCGCATGGTGGTCCTCCCGGGGCGGGGGGTGGGGTTCCAAGGAGCGCGTCCGGACGCTGTCGAGGAGCATCAACCGTTGTCGGGAACGGGTCAACACGCTTCAATGCGGGGGAACATCGCGGTGTGAACGCCAGGGGCGGCTGCGTGAACGCCTCCCCCCGGCCACCTGCGGACCGGCATCCACCGGCGCGGCCCCGCCCCCGCGCGACGTGAACGTTCACCTGGAGGACCCATGCAGCACACCGAGGCCGAACTGGCGCAGGTGCTGCACACCGGCCCGTTCCATCTGGCTCTGCGCACCGCGCTCTCGGTGCGCGGGCTGCCGCTCCAGCGGGTGCAGCACCATCTGGCGCACCGCGGGGTGAAGGTCGGCGTGACCAGCCTGAGTTACTGGCAGCAGGGCGCCAGACGTCCGCAGCGCCCGGAGTCCCTGCGGGCCGTGAAGGCGCTGGAGGAGGTGCTGGAGCTGCCGGGGAACTCGCTGCTCGGGCTGCTGGGGCCCGGGGAGTCCCGCCAGGAGGCCGACCGCCCGCAGGGCCGCTCGTACCGCTCCCTGGTGGACGCGTCCGGCGCGGTCGAGCGGCTGCTCACCGCGATGGAGTCACCCGCGGACGGCGGGCTGCACACGGTGGGGCACCAGGAGCGGGTACGGATCGGGCCCGGCCGCCGGATGCAGCGGCGCAGCTCCCAGCACGTGGTGCGCGCCCACCGCGACGGCATCGACCGCTATCTCGCCGTGTACCGCGGCGATCCGGGCTGCGATCCGGCCCGGGTCGGGGTGAGCGCGCGGGAGAACTGCCGGACGGGGCGGGTCCGCTGGGACGCGGCGGCGGGGGTGCTGGTCGCGGAGCTGCTCTTCGACACCCGGCTGCGGGCGGGCGACACGTACCTCTTCGGTTACGGCTTCGAGGACGGTACGGGCGGGCCCTGCGGCGAGTACGTGCGCGGTTTCAGCTTCGGCGGCGGGCAGTACGTGCTCCAGGTCCGGTTCGACGAGGAGGCGCTGCCGGTCCGGTGCCGGCGCTTCGTCCAGGTGTCCGCGGGGGCGCCGCGCGGCGCCCGGACGGACCTCACACTCACCGGCCGCCACCGGACGGTCCACCTGGTGGAGCAGGGGGTGCGGCCCGGCCTGGTCGGCATCGACTGGGACTGGGAGTGAGCGGGGGCACGGCCTGAGCCGGCCGGGGCGGCTTCAGACCTCGGGCCGGTTCAGGCGTCGGGGCCCGCGACCAGCCGGCCGCCCTCGACCCTGACCGGGACGGAGGGCAGCGGCACGGTCGCCGGACCGTGCACGGCCTTGCCGGTGGTGGTGTCGAAGCGGCTGCCGTGACAGGGGCAGTGCCCCTCGTTCTCCTCGACCTTGTCCAGCAGGCAGCCCGCGTGGGTGCACTGGGCGCTGAACGCCTTGTACTGGCCCTTGGCCGGGCAGCTGACGATGACGCGCTGCTCGCGGAAGAGCTTGGACTCGCCCACCGCCACCTCGTCCGGGGCGCCGAGCTCGACGGGTGCGGTGGGGGTCGGCGTCTGGGCGTGCCCGAGCTTCGAGTCGGTCGAGCAGGCGGCCGTTCCCAGCCCGGCGACGCCCACGAGAGCGGCGCCCTTCAGCACGGTACGGCGGGCGGCGGGCTGGCCGGGCATGCGGTCTCCACTGGTTCTGAGGGATTCGGTGCGGTGCCAGAGGTGCCTGGGACAGCAGCGGCAGCGGAGGCATCGGTGACGTAACCGACGATACCGGCGGAGACGGATGCCCCGGCGCCCGGGGCCGGTGCGGCAAGGCAGGTCGCGCGGGACGGCTGCGGTACAGCACGGTGCGGTGCGGTGCGGCACTGCGGCTGCGGAACATGCCGCGAGGCGGCGGCTCCCGGACCGGGAACCGCCGCCTCGCCCGATGTCAGGCCCTGCGCGCAAGGCCTGAGGTCAGGCCTTGCGCGCGCGGGCCGCCTTCTTGGCGGCGGGCTTCTTCGCCGCGGGCTTCTTGGCCGCTGCCGTGCCGGTGGCCTTCGCCGTCGCCGTCTTCCTGGCGGGGGCGGACTTCGCGGCGACCGCCTTCTTCGCGGCCGTCTTCCGGACCGGCTTACGGGCTGCGGGAACCGCCGCCTCGCTGACCCGGTCCGCGTCCAGGATGCCCTGGAGGAACTTGCCGGTGTGGCTGGCGGGGACTCCGGCCACGTACTCCGGGGTGCCCTCTGCGATGACCAGACCGCCGCCGTTGCCCCCCTCGGGGCCCATGTCGATGACCCAGTCGGCGGTCTTGACGACATCGAGGTTGTGCTCGATGACGATCACCGTGTTGCCCTTGTCGACCAGGCCGGAGAGCACCTTGATGAGCTTGGAGATGTCCTCGAAGTGCAGACCGGTGGTCGGCTCGTCCAGCACGTAGACCGTGCGGCCGGTCGAGCGCTTCTGCAGCTCGCTGGCCAGCTTCACGCGCTGCGCCTCACCGCCGGAGAGCGTCGGCGCGGACTGGCCGAGCCTGACGTATCCGAGACCGACCTCGTTGAGCGTGCGCAGGTGGCGCGCGATGGTCGGCACGGCCTCGAAGAACTCCAGGCCCTCCTCGATGGGCATGTCCAGCACCTCTGCGATGGACTTGCCCTTGTAGTGGACCTCCAGCGTCTCCCGGTTGTAGCGCGCTCCGTGGCAGACCTCGCACGGGACGTACACGTCCGGAAGGAAGTTCATCTCGATCTTGATGGTGCCGTCGCCGGAGCAGTTCTCGCAGCGGCCGCCCTTGACGTTGAAGGAGAACCGGCCCGGCAGGTAGCCGCGGACCTTGGCCTCCATCGTCTCCGCGAACAGCCTGCGGACGTGGTCGAAGACGCCGGTGTAGGTCGCCGGGTTGGAACGGGGTGTACGGCCGATGGGCGACTGGTCGACGTGCACGACCTTGTCGACGAGATCGTCCCCGTCGACCCGGGTGTGCCGGCCGGGCACCGACTTGGCGCCGTTCAGCTCGCGCGCCAGGTGGGTGTAGAGGATGTCGTTGACCAGGGTCGACTTGCCCGAGCCGGAGACACCGGTCACGGCGGTCAGCACACCGAGCGGGAAGGAGACGTCGATGTCCTGGAGGTTGTTCTCCCGGGCGCCGTGCACCGTGAGCAGCCGCGAGGGGTCGACGGGACGCCGGACGTCGGGCATCGCGATCGACCTCTTGCCGGTCAGGTACTGACCGGTGATCGACTTCTCGTTGGCCAGCAGCTCCTTGAGCGAACCGGAGTGGACCACCTTGCCGCCGTGCTCACCGGCGCCGGGGCCGATGTCGACGACCCAGTCCGCGACCTTGATGGTGTCCTCGTCGTGCTCGACGACGATGAGGGTGTTGCCCATGTCGCGGAGCCGGACCAGGGTCTCGATCAGCCGGTGGTTGTCACGCTGGTGCAGGCCGATGGAGGGCTCGTCCAGCACGTAGAGCACGCCGACCAGGCCGGAGCCGATCTGGGTGGCGAGCCGGATGCGCTGGGCCTCGCCGCCGGACAGGGTGCCGGCCGCGCGGTTCAGCGAGAGGTAGTCCAGGCCCACGTCGACCAGGAACTTCAGCCGCTCGTTGACCTCCTTGAGCACCCGCTCCGCGATCTTCTTGTCACGGGCGTTCAGCTTCATCCGGCCGAGGAACTCGGCGCACTCGCTGATCGACATCGCGGAGACCTCGGCGATGGACTTCTCCATCACCGTCACCGCCAGGACGATCGGCTTGAGGCGGGTGCCCTCGCAGGTCGGGCAGGGCACCTCGCGCATGTAGCCCTCGAAGCGCTCCCGGCTGGAGTCGCTCTCCGCCTCGGAGTGCCGCCTCTTGACGAACTGGACGGCGCCTTCGAAGGAGGGCGTGGTGTAGGCGCGCTCGCGCCCGTAACGGTTGCGGTAGCGGACCTCGGTCTGGATCTTGTGGCCGTGCAGCAGGGCCTTCTTGGCGCGCTGCGGCAGCCCGGCCCAGGGGATGTCCGTACGGAAGCCGAGGGCTTCGGCCAGCGCGTTGATCTGGCGGCCGAAGTACTCCTTGGTGTGGCCGTGCGACCAGGGGTGGATCGCGCCCTCTTCGAGGGACTTCTCCTCGTCGGGGACGATCAGCTCCGGGTCGACCTCCATGCGGGTCCCGATGCCCGTGCAGTCGGGGCAGGCGCCGAAGGGCGAGTTGAAGGAGAAGGAGCGCGGCTCCAGCTCCTCGAAGGAGAGGTCGTCGTACGGGCAGTAGAGGTGCTCGGAGTACATCCGCTCGCGCTCGGGGTCGTCCTCGGGGAGGTCGACGAAGTCGAGCACGACCATGCCGCCGGAGAGGCCCAGCGCGGTCTCGACCGAGTCGGTCAGCCGGCGCTTGGCGCTGTCCTTGACGGTGAGGCGGTCGATGACCACCTCGATGGTGTGCTTCTCCTGCTTCTTGAGCGTGGGCGGCTCGGAGAGCTGGATGGTCTCGCCGTCGACCCTGGCCCTGCTGTAGCCCTTGGTCTGGAGGTCGGCGAAGAGGTCGACGAACTCGCCCTTGCGCTCGCGCACCAGCGGCGAGAGGACCTGGAAACGGCTGCCCTCCGGCAGGCCGAGCACCTTGTCCACGATGGCCTGCGGCGACTGGCGCGAGATGGGCCGGTGGCACTCGGGACAGTGCGGCTTGCCGATCCTGGCGAAGAGCAGCCGGAGGTAGTCGTAGACCTCGGTGATGGTGCCGACCGTCGAGCGCGGGTTGCGCGAGGTCGACTTCTGGTCGATGGAGACGGCGGGCGACAGGCCCTCGATGAAGTCGACGTCCGGCTTGTCCATCTGGCCGAGGAACTGCCGGGCGTACGAGGAGAGCGACTCCACGTAACGGCGCTGCCCCTCGGCGAAGATCGTGTCGAACGCGAGCGACGACTTGCCCGACCCGGAGAGCCCGGTGAAGACGATGAGGGAGTCGCGGGGAAGGTCGAGCGAGACGTTCTTGAGGTTGTGCTCGCGAGCGCCACGGACGATGAGACGGTCGGCCACGCCGGTCCGCACCTTTCTAGAGAGAAGCGGGGGAACTGAGCCCCTGCCCCAGGGTATGGGGGGTGCCACAGCGATGTACGGAGCTTTCGACTCCGAGCGTATAGCACGCGCATTCGATTTACGGACGGCTGATGACTCCTTCACCCGATCGAGTGGCGGGACTACTCTCGGCCCCATGACTGAACACGTGCATGACCTGGACGCACTGCGGGAAGCGACCGCCCGGCTGCTCAGCGCCACGGCGAAATTGGACGACTCCGAGCTCGCCCGGCCGTCGCGGCTGCCCGGCTGGAGCCGGGGCCATGTCGTCGCGCACCTTTCACGTAACGCCGACGCGCTGGTAAATGTTCTCCAGGGTCGGCCGATGTACGCAGACAGCGAAACCCGCGACCTCGAAATCGAGCGCGACGCCCCCCGGCCGCAGGCCGAACAGCTGGCCGACCTGGCGGAGAGCGCGGCCCGTTTCGTGGCGGCGGCCGCCGCCCCGGCCGACTGGTCACGCACGGTCGCGATGCGCAACGGTGTGACGGACTCGGCCTCCCGGATCCCCTTCCGCCGCCGCAACGAGGTCGAGCTGCACCACGTCGACCTGGGGGTCGGGTACGAGCTGGAGGATCTGCCGGACGAGTTCACCGCCCGGGTGATCGGCTTCCTGGCCGAGCGGTTCACCGGTCACCCGGAGGTCGTGTCCACGAGCGTGGCCGACGACACGGGCCGCACCTGGACGACGGGGGGCGGGAAGGAAGGCGGCCCGGTAGCGGTCCGCGGGACGGCGCCCGAGCTGCTCGGCTGGCTCAGCGGGCGCCGCGACGGGTCCGCGCTGACCGTCGAGGGCGGGCACTCCCTGCCCGCACTGCCCCCGCTATAGGCTGAGACGCATGACGTACAGCGGAGTGGTCAAGGTCGGCGGGCGGGCGGACGTACACGAGCTGACGGACCTGATGATCTCCAAGGTCGCCGTCGGCCCGATGAACAACAACGCCTATCTGCTGCGCTGCCGGGCCACCGGCGAGCAGCTCCTGATCGACGCGGCGAACGAGGCCGGGACCCTGCTGCGGCTGATCGGTGACGACTCGATCGCCTCGGTCGTCACGACCCACCGGCACGGCGACCACTGGCAGGCGCTGGGCGAGGTCGTGGCGGCCACCGGCGCCCGTACGTACGCCGGGCGCTACGACGCCGAGGGGATCGAGGTCCCCACCGATGTGCTCGTCGAGGACGACGACACGATCCGGGTCGGCCAGGTCGCCCTGACCGCCCGCCACCTGACCGGGCACACACCGGGGTCGATCGCGCTCCTCTACGACGACCCGCACGGCGCCCCGCACCTGTTCACCGGGGACTGCCTCTTCCCGGGCGGGGTCGGCAACACCTTCGGGGACGCCGAGGCGTTCGTGAGCCTGCTGGACGATGTGGAGACCAAGCTCTTCGCCCCGCTGCCGGACGAGACCTGGGTCTACCCGGGCCACGGCGACGACACCACCCTGGGCGACGAGCGCCCGCGACTGCCCGAGTGGCGGGCCCGAGGCTGGTGAAACGGCCCCGGTGCCCCCCGTACAGCGGGAGGGCACCGGGGCCGCGCCGCGGGCGTCACCGCCTCGCGGGCCCGGTCAGGCGTCGATTCCGGCGCCCTTGTCCGCACCGTCGTCCGCACCGTCCTCGGCCTTCGCGCTCTCCGCGGCGGCCTGCTTCCTGGTGGCCAGGAGGCTGGTGATCGTGGTGATCACCAGCACGCCGCAGATGACGCCGAGCGAGACCGGGATCGAGATCTCCGGAACGTGCACCCCGGACTCGTGCAGGGCGTGCAGCACCAGCTTGACGCCGATGAAGCCGAGGATCACCGAGAGCCCGTAGCTGAGGTGGACCAGCTTCTTCAGCAGACCGCCGATCAGGAAGTACAGCTGCCGCAGGCCCATCAGGGCGAAGGCGTTGGCGGTGAAGACGATGTACGGGTCCTGGGTCAGCCCGAAGATCGCCGGGATCGAGTCCAGCGCGAACAGCACATCGGTGGTGCCGATGGCGAGCATGACGACCATCAGGGGCGTCAGGACGCGCTTGCCGTTGTTCCGGATGAAGAGCTTCGTGCCGTGATACCTGTCGGCGACACCGAAGCGGCGCTCGATCGTCTTCAGGAGGCGGTTCTCCTCGAACTCCTCTTCCTCCTCGTCGGCCCGCGCCTCCTGGATGAGCTTCCAGGCGGTGAAGATCAGGAACGCGCCGAAGATGTAGAAGACCCACGAGAAGTTGGCGATGACCGCGGCGCCCGCGGCGATGAAGATCGCCCGCAGCACCAGCGCTATCAGCACACCGAAGAGCAGCACCCGCTGCTGGAGGTGCGAGGGCACCGAGAACTTCGCCATGATCAGCACGAAGACGAAGAGATTGTCGACGCTCAGCGACTTCTCGGTGATGAAACCGGCGAAGAACTCGCCGGAGGCCTGGGTCTCACCGAAGACGAGCAGTCCGAGCCCGAAGAGGGCGGCCAGGGCGATCCAGACGACCGTCCAGATTCCGGCTTCCTTGGTCGACACGTCATGGGGCTTGCGCCCGATGAAGAAGTCGACGGCGATGAGGGCGCTGAGACCAAGGATGGTCAGCGCCCAGAGGGTCCATGAAACGTCCACTGCGCCTCCGGCAGTTCGCTACGGCTACTGATCAGCGTCGTCGCTGCCGGAGGTCTCTTCCACCTGGGCGCGCGGGCTGCGCGCCTGGCCGGCGCCCCGGGACCGGTCACAGTCCGTACTGACGGGAACGCCGCGATCGGGAGTACTCCCCTCCGCCCAAAGAACAGTACAGGAATTACCAAGGAAAGGTAAAGAGAAAGCTAAAGGGGAACCAAAGGCCCAGGTCAGGGGGGTAGTGAGTGGGCGGCGGCGGAGCAGGTCAGCGGGGTCCGCCGCGGCGGGCGGCCGCCACCCGGTCGAGCACCAGCTCAAGCACGCGGCTGCCCGGAGGCGTCGCCAGCGGCTCGTACGTCCAGGCGTGGCCGACCCAGGGGTCGGCCAGATGGTCGTCGGCAACCGGAGTGATCCGGAGCAGCGACCGCCACAGCGGATCGAGTACCGGCCCGAACGCGGAGGCGTCCTCCCGGTCCGCGACCATCAGCAGGTGCACGCCGACGGACGGCCCCTCGTCGGCGAGGTAGCGCAGCTGGTTGACGGCCCGGTCGTCGAAGCCGTGCGGGAAGTCGTTGACGATCAGCAGCTGCTCGGCCGGGTCCAGGTCGGGCGGCAGTGAGTCCGCGGCGCCGGCCCGGATCGCCATCTGCACCAGGTCCACCCGCCGGGTGAGCTGGGCGAGGACCGAGGACACTCCCCCGGCACCGGACGCGGGCGGACCCGCGAGCACCCCGGAGCGGACCAGCGGGGCGAGCGCGGCCGAGGCGGATCCGGCCGGGTCGATGACGTGGACCGAGAACTCGCCCGCCGGGTAGACGGCGAGCAGCCGGGCGGCGTGCAGCACCGCGCTCTCCATGGCCAGCCGGTGCAACTGGTCGCTGTCCGTCAGGGCGGCGGCCTCCGAGGCCGTGCGCCCGCTGTCGATCCAGATCCCGCGCTCCAGCGGCAGCCGTACGAGCAGCGGGATGCGCAGGGCGGCGCTCTCCGGCAGGTGCAGGTCACCGATGCGCAGCGCCATCGGGATCTCCATCGGCACCCGGTAGGCGTGCCAGACGGGGTTGTCCCAGCCCGCGTAAGGGGCGGGCAGCGCGGGTTCCACCACGGCGGACTCCGCGGCCAGCTGGGCGAGGTCGCGGTCCAGCGCCTCGCGGGCCCGGCCGGTCAGCTCGTCGCGTTTGGCGCGGGCCTGCTCACGGGCGAGGTCGCCCGCACCGCCGATCCGGCTGCGCGGGTCGGACAGGGTCCGCTCCAGCTCCTGGTCCATCCGGGACTCCGCGAAGTCGACCGCGCTGCGGTAGGCGGCGGTGGCCCTGGCCAGGTCCTCGAACATCCCCCAGATCTGGTTGTAGAGGCGCTCGTCCATGGACCAGCCGGTCGCGTCCCCGGCGACGGGCTGCGCCGGCTGTCCGGGCCCGGCGGGCGGCGCGGCGGGCGGGGGCGGCGGAGGCGCGGCGGACTGGCGGCGCGGGTGCGCGTAGTCGATGGGGCCGGACGGGACGGCGGCCGGTGGCTCGGGTTGCCGGGCGGCCGGCGGCCCGACGGTGGGCTGCCCGGCTCGGGGGTGTCCCCCTGCTGGGGGCTGTCCGGCTGGGGGCTGTCCGGCCGGAGGCTGTCCGCCGCCCTGGGCGGGTGCCGGTCGCGCCGGGTGCCGGACCCGGTCGCCCTCCGGGGTGCGGGGCGGCGGCGGTGACACCGAGCGGGCCAGGCCGCGGGCGACGGCCTCCTGGATCGAACCGGCCAGTTCGACGGCCCGGTCCACGCCCTGGTCGGCGAGCATCGCGGCGAGACCGCCCGCATAGCCCTGGCCGACCGCGCGGACCTTCCAGGCGCCGTGCCTGCGGTAGAGCTCCAGGGCGGCGACCGCGGACTCACTGTCCAGGCCGGTCAGGGTGAAGGTGGCGATCTCGGTGCCTTCGAGTCCGGTGACGGCGACGAAGGGCGCGGCCACGGCTCCGAACCGGGCCGGACCGCCCGCCTCCAGCGGCAGGGCGAGCAGCACGGTGACCCGGTGCACGCCTTCGGGCAGGGCGTCGAGGTCGACGGCTAGCCGGTGCTCCGCCGCCGCCTGCCTGGAGACCTCGAGCCCCGGCAGCTGCGGTGAGCCGGGGTGGGCTATCCGCTCCACGCCGTGCACGGTGCCGTGCTCGTCCCCGAGCGTGGCTCCGGCGACGACCGGCGCGCCTGCCGAAATCCGGATCTCCAGACGGGTCTGGGGCAAGGTGTGGTTCTGCCCCCGGACCAGCTCGGCCGTCATTGCCCTGTCCCCTCGACGAGTCTGCTGCCGCGCGGCGCCGTGCCGCGGTGGTGATGCGGTGGTGGTGATGCGGTGGTGGTGATGCGGTGCAGCTCCCGGCGGCCGATGCCTCCGGGAGCTGCGCGTTACCGATACGGACCGGCTGGCCCGGCTCCGCCTACAGGTGCGGCAGGATCGCCGGCATGAGGTCCTGGAAGGTGCGGCCGTTGGCCGGGTTGCCGATGGCGGTCATCTGCCAGCCGTTGCCCGAGCGGTGCACCTTCGCCATGATCTGGGCGGTGTACTGCCCGCCGCCGTCCAGGGTGTAGCGGGCGAGCTCCTGGCCGTTGGTCTCGTCGACGATGCGGCAGAAGGCGTTCTGCACCTCCTGGAACGTCTGTCCGGTGAAGGAGTTCACCGTGAAGACGATCTGGTCGATGTGGACCGGCACCCGCTGGAGGTCGACCAGGATCGCCTCGTCGTCGCCGCCGGAACCGGCGCCGCCGACCAGGTTGTCCCCGGTGTGCTTGACCGAGCCGTCGTCGCTGACGAGGTGCCGGAAGAAGACGACGTCGACCGGCTGCTTGTCGGCGAACAGGACCGCCGAGGCGTCCAGGTCGATCTCCCGGGTGCGCGAACCGAACAGGCCGCGGCGCGGCGCCGCCTGCCAGCCGAGCCCCATCCGTACCGCGGTCAGGGTCCCCCCGTCGCTCTTCTGCAGGCTGATGGCCTGGCCCTTGGTCATATTGACCGTCACGCGCTGTCCCCTCTCCGCTTCCCCGCAAACCGTCCTTGCGCGGTTTCCAGCACCCTACGCATTCGCTCCACCAGCGCATCGGGTCCGGGCCGTTTTGTGTCGTTCCTGCAACACACCCCGCAGCGCGGGGTCAGGCCAGGCCCGCCTCCCGCATCTGGCGCAACTCCTTCTTCAACTCCCCCACCTCGTCGCGCAGTCGGGCGGCCACCTCGAACTGCAGGTCCGCGGCGGCCGCGCGCATCCGGTCGGTCATCTCCTCGATGATCCCGGCGAGCTCGGTGGCCGGGCGGTCGGTGACCACCGCCCCGTCCCCCTTGGTCTTCGCGGAACCGGCCTTGATGCCCAGCGTGGGCACGGGCGCCTTGGCACCCTTCGCCTGGCGGTAGCCGGTGCCGAGCAGCTGCTCGGTGTCGACCTCCTCGCGGGCGATGGACGCCACGATGTCGTTGATCTTCTTGCGCAGCGGCTGCGGGTCGACTCCCCGCTCGGTGTTGTAGGCGATCTGCTTCTCGCGGCGCCGGTTGGTCTCGTCGATCGCCTGCGCCATCGCCGGGGTGATCTTGTCCGCGTACATATGGACCTGCCCGGACACGTTACGAGCGGCACGGCCGATGGTCTGGATCAGTGAAGTACCCGACCGCAGGAAGCCCTGTTTGTCGGCGTCGAGGATCGCCACGAGCGACACCTCGGGCAGGTCGAGGCCCTCACGCAGGAGGTTGATGCCGACCAGGACGTCGTACTCGCCCGAGCGCAGTTCGCGCAGCAGCTCGATGCGGCGCAGGGTGTCGACGTCGCTGTGCAGGTAGCGGACCTGGATACCCAGCTCCAGGAAGTAGTCGGTGAGGTCCTCCGACATCTTCTTGGTGAGGGTGGTGACCAGGACCCGCTCGTCCTTCTCGGTGCGCTTGCGGATCTCGTGCACCAGGTCGTCGATCTGGCCCTCGGTG
Organism: Streptomyces sp. NBC_00341; assembly: GCF_041435055.1. Taxonomy (NCBI): domain Bacteria; kingdom Bacillati; phylum Actinomycetota; class Actinomycetes; order Kitasatosporales; family Streptomycetaceae; genus Streptomyces; species Streptomyces sp. NBC_00341. The sequence goes on from NZ_CP108002.1 coordinate 1,965,842, forward strand.
GGCTTGACGACGATCTCCGGGTCGACGAGACCGGTGGGCCGGATGATCTGCTCCACGAAGCCGTCGCCCCGGGAGAGCTCGTACTTGCCGGGGGTGGCGGAGAGGTAGACCGTCTGGTTGATCCGTCCGAGGAACTCCTCCCACTTCAGCGGGCGGTTGTCCAGCGCGGACGGCAGCCGGAAGCCGTGGTCGACGAGGGTCCGCTTGCGGGAGGCGTCGCCCTCGTACATCGCGCCGATCTGCGGCACGGTGACGTGCGATTCGTCGAGGACGAGCAGGAAGTCCTCGGGGAAGTAGTCCAGGAGGGTGTTGGGCGCGCTGCCGGGGGTGCGGCCGTCGAAGTGCATCGAGTAGTTCTCGACACCCGAACAGGTGCCGATCTGGCGGAGCATCTCGATGTCGTACGTGGTGCGCATCCGCAGCCGCTGGGCCTCCAGCATCTTGCCCTGCTTCTCCAGCTCGGCAAGCCGCTGCTCCAGCTCCTGTTCGATGCCGCCGACGGCCTTCTCCAGGCGCTCAGGACCCGCCACGTAGTGGCTGGCGGGGAAGACGTGGAGGGACTCGTCCTCGCTGATGACCTCGCCGGTGAGCGGGTGGAGGGTGGAGAGCGCCTCGATCTCGTCACCGAACATCTCGATGCGGACGGCGAGCTCCTCGTAGACCGGGAAGATCTCGATGGTGTCGCCCCGCACCCGGAAACTGCCCCGGGTGAACGCCAGGTCGTTGCGGCTGTACTGGATCTCGACGAAGCGGCGCAGCAGCTGGTCGCGGTCGATCTCGTCGCCCACCTTGAGCTGGACCATGCGGTCCACGTACTCCTGCGGTGTGCCGAGGCCGTAGATGCAGGAGACGGAGGCGACCACGACGACGTCACGCCGGGTGAGCAGGGAGTTCGTCGCGGAGTGGCGCAGCCGCTCGACCTCCTCGTTGATCGAGGAGTCCTTCTCGATGTAGGTGTCCGACTGCGGGACGTACGCCTCGGGCTGGTAGTAGTCGTAGTACGAGACGAAGTACTCGACGGCGTTGTTGGGCAGGAGCTCGCGGAACTCGTTGGCGAGCTGGGCGGCGAGGGTCTTGTTCGGCGCCATCACCAGGGTGGGGCGCTGCAGCTTCTCGATCATCCAGGCGGTGGTCGCCGACTTTCCGGTGCCGGTCGCGCCGAGCAGCACGACATCCTTCTCACCTGCCCTGACACGCCGCTCCAGCTCGGCGATGGCCGTCGGCTGGTCGCCGCTGGGCTGGTAGGGACTGACGACCTCGAAAGGCGCCACCGAACGTTCGATCTTCGAAACGGGCCGCATGCAACCACCGTACGACCCCCCACTGACAACGGGGCGGGTCAGCGGTCGTGGTGCTCCACGGGGTTGCGCCGCTGCGAGTGGAAGGAAGCCGGGTCGGCGTGCGTGCCGAACCGGGGAACCTGGCGCTGGGCGGGGATGCCGAGGGCCCGTCCGGCAGCGGCGTCCTCCCAGTCCGGGGTGCCCATGACCACCAGTGGGTCGAACATCACGACGACCCCGGCGACCAGCAGGAAGCAGGCCGGGCCGATCAGCATGGGCACGAGGAGGCCGGTCGGGGTGTCACCCCCGGTGGTGCCGGTGGAGGCGGCCGCGTGCAGGTGGACCCGGAGCGCCGCCATGCCCGTGTAGTGCATTCCGCTGACCGCGACGCCCATGACGACGGCGGCGCCGAGGCTGGGCAGGAAGCCGTGGATCGAGACGGCGGCCCAGAGCGCGGCGGTCGAGGCCGACACGGCGATGACCACCGAGAGCGTCACGGTGATCGTGTCGTACTCGAACTGCCCATCAAGTCGCATCCCGGCCATGCCGAGGTAATGCATGGTGGCCACGCCGAGTCCGGTGATCGTGCCGCCCGTCACCAGCGCCATCGGGGTGGCGCCCCGGTACCCGACCAGGAAGATCCCGACACCGACCACGACGATCGCGACGGCGAGGCTGGCGAAGGTGATCGCCTTGTCGTAGCCGATCGGCGCCTCCTCGACGGAGAAACCCATCATCGCTATGAAGTGCATCGTCCAGATCCCGGAGCCTATGGAAGTCGCGCCGAGAGCCAGCCAGCCGGCCTTGAAGGAACGTTCCGTGCGCAGAGACCGGGTGGTGCAGCGCAGGCCGAGTGCCGCGCCGAGGCAGGCCATGAGGAACGCCGCGACGGGGGTCACCGCCCCATAACTGAAACCGTCGATTGTGCCCTGCATACACACGTCCTTCGCAGAAGCCCGGGTGCGGACGACCCTAGGGCCTGTCCTGAGGCGCGAGGCCCGGCAAACAAACAGAAGAACTGCACTTTATCGACAGGGGCACCGGTCCATGACGCGGTCCCCGGCGGCCGTTCACATGGTGGCCACCCTTCGCCTCTCCCCCGTTCGGCGGCGGCTGCGACGCTCAGGCCGTCCGCAACTCCGACGCTCCGCACCCCACGCAAGGAGTCCACGTGCACGCAGGCACCGCTACCGCTACCGCCTCCGTCGCTGCCGCCGCCCTGCTGGCCGCCGGCACGTTCCTGCTGTCGAACACCGACGTACCCGTCCCGGACACCTCCACCGCTGCCGCCGGACCCGCCGTGCCGGTGACCCGCGCCACCGCCGCTCCGAGCGGCGCCCCGCTCGTCATCGCCCACCGGGGCGCGTCGGCCTACGCCCCCGAGAACACCCTCGCGGCCGTGGACAGGGCCCACGCGCTCGGCTTCGACTGGGTGGAGAACGACATCCAGTTCACCAAGGACGGCGTTCTCGTCGTCATCCACGACACCGATCTGAAGCGGACCACCGACGCCGAGGAGGTCTTCCCGGACCGCGCGCCGTGGGCGGTCAAGGACTTCACGGCCGCCGAGATCGCCAGGCTGGACGCGGGGAGCTGGTTCGGTGTGCGGTACGCCGGTACCCGGGTGCCCACGCTCCGGCAGTACCTGGAACGCATCGAGCACAACCACCAGAGCCTGCTCATGGAGATCAAGAGCCCCGAGACCTACCCCGGGATCGAGCGGGCGGCCCTTCAGGTGCTGGACCAGGAGGGGTGGCTGGACGCCGGTCACGTCCGGGACCGCCTCGTGATCCAGAGCTTCGGCGCGGACAGCGTGCGCACGGTGCACAAGCAGCGTCCGGACGTCATCACGGGCTTCCTGGGCACCCCGGCCGTCGCCGAGCTGCCCGCGTACGCCGAGTTCACCGACCGGATCAACCCGACGTACACCTCGGTCTCCGGCGAGTACGTCGCGGCGGTGCACGCGCTGAAGGGACCGCACCACAAGAAGCTCCAGGTCGACACCTGGACGGTCAACGACGCGGCGCACGCGCTCCGGGTGACCGGCTACGGCGTGGACGGCATCATCACCAACGCACCGGACGTGGTCCGCGCGGCCACCGGGGCGCGTGTGACCGCCGGGGGTGCGTGAGGCCTTGCGTCACAAGGCCGCCGGGGGCGCGTGAGGTGGTGCGCGAGGCGGTCGGCTGACCGGTCCGGGGCCGTTGGCCCGTACGGCCGGCCACCGACCGTTGTCAGTGGCCGGCCGTACGGTGGGTGGCATGAACAACAACGGGGTTGTCGAGTGGACCGTCGTGGAGAGCGATATCGGTCCGCTGCTGCTGGCCGCGACCGGTGCCGGGCTGGTGAGCGTGGTCTTCCACGCGCGTCCGGCGGTACGGGACAGGGCGCTGGACCAGTTGCGGAGCCGGCTCGGCGCGGAGCCGGTCGAAGCACCGGACTCCGCCCGGCTGGCCGAGCCGATACGCCAGTTCGCGGCGTATTTCGCGGGCACCCTGCGGGATTTCTCGCTCGATCTCGACTGGTCGCTGACGGGCGGTTTCAACCGCCAGGTGCTCCGTGAGCTGGCGGCCGGCGTGCCCTACGGCGCCGTGGCCGGTTACGGGGAGCTGGCAGACCGGGTCGGACAGCCCGGGGCGGCCCAGGCGGTCGGGGCGGCCATGGGGTCCAATCCCCTGCCGGTCGTGGTGCCCTGCCACCGGGTGGTGGAGCGCGACGGCGGGATCGGCGGCTTCGGCGGTGGTCTCGAGACGAAGCGGCAACTGCTGGCGCTGGAGGGCGTGCTGCCGCAGCCGTTGTTCTGAAGCCGCTGTTCCGAGCCACCGCGGCGACCGGTCCCCCCTTCTCGTTTTCGTACGTACGTTCGGGCTGGCACACTGCCTCGGTGACCAACACCCCCGACGCATCCGACACCCCCGGCGGACCCGCTCCCACCGGAGGTGTCACCGCGGCCGACCTGCCGGGGCTCCGGCGCCGGACGACCGCCGTCCTGATCGCAGGCCAGATACTCGGCGGCCTCGGCGTGCCCGTCGGCATCGCCCTGGCCCCCGTGCTGGCGACGCAGGTCAGCGGCTCGGAGGCGCTGTCGGGCCTCGCGCCCACCGCGTCGGTGACCGGCACGGCCCTGCTGTCGCTGCCACTCGCCGCGCTGATGACCTCGCGCGGCCGCCGCCCCGGTCTCGTACTCGCGTATCTGATCGGGGCGCTCGGAGCCGGCCTGGTGGTGCTGGCCACCCTGGTGGAGAGCTTCCCGCTGCTGCTCCTCGGCATGGCCGCGTTCGGCGCGGGCTCCTCCGCCAATCTGCAGGCGCGGTTCGCCGCGGCGGATCTGGCCGAGCCCGAGCGGCGCGGCCGGGCGATCTCGACCGTCATCTGGGCCACCACCATCGGCTCGGTCGCGGGGCCCAACATCGCGGCTCCGGCCGGCCGGGTCTTCCGCGGCACCGCCGTGTCCGAGACGGCCGGGCCCTTCGTCTGGGCGGCCGGCATCTTGCTCCTCGCCGCCCTCGTGATCGCGGTTCTGCTGCGGCCCGACCCGCTGCTCACGGCACGCGCGCTGGACCCCCAGGAGAGCAAGTCGGCCGGGAACCGTTCGCTGCGTGCGGGCGTCGCGGCCGTGCGGGCCTCACCGATGGCCCGGCTGGCCCTGGTGACCGTCGCCGTCACGCACACCGCGATGGTGTCGATCATGGTGATGACCCCGGTCGACCTCGGCCACCACGGCGCGGACCTCCAGCTGGTCGGCCTGGTGATCAGCGGCCACATCGCGGGGATGTACGCGTTCTCGCCGGTGATGGGCTGGCTGTCGGACCGCTTCGGCCGGCTCGCCGTCATCGGCCTGGCCGTCGGACTGCTCTCGCTGGCCTCGCTGCTGGCGGGCACCGCGGGCGCCGCTCACGGCAGGACCGCGGCCGGTCTCTTCGTGCTCGGACTCGGCTGGTCCGCAGGGCTGGTCGCCGGTTCCGCGCTGCTCACCGACTCCGTACCGCAGCCCGCCCGCGCCGCCGTGCAGGGCCTGTCGGACCTGACCATGAACGCCTCCGCGGGCATCGGCGGCGCGGTCGCCGGGGTCATCGTCTCCCGGGCGAGCTACGGGTGGCTGAACCTCACCGGCGCCTGCCTGCTGCTGCCGATGGCCGCGCTGGCCCTGCGCCGTTCCCTCACCCGCCCCGCCGAGGCCACCAAGGCCCCCGAGGCCTCCGAGGCCTGACCCCACCGCCCGAACGCGCGAGATCCTCAGGGCCTCAGAGCCTCAGAGGGTGATGTGGTAGGCCTTGCGCAGCGTCTCGTGCACGGTCCACGTCGTACGGTCGCCCTCGCGCAGCACGCAGGCGTCGCCCGGTCCGAGCTCCAGGGTCGCGCCGCCCTCGACCGCCACGGTCGCGCGCCCGCTGACCACCACGAACAGCTCGTTGGCCTCGGTGTCCGTGACCACGCCGGGGGTGATCTGCCAGATCCCGCGCAGCTGCTTGCCGTCGGCCGACTCCCACAGCACCTTGCCGGTGACCTGCGGATCGCCGGACACGATCTGCGCGGGATCGAGCGGTTCCGGTTCGAGCACGGCGTCCGGAATGTGCACGGCAAAAGAGGCGGGAGCTTGATCAATTGTGGTCATGGGCGGTCACTCTAGCGACCGCCCATGAGCGTCCCGTGCGACCCCCTACCCCTGCGGACCGGCGGCGGGGTCGACCACGTCCAGCCATGCGTCGGCGATCAGCCGGTGCCCGAGCGGGGTCGGGTGGACGCCGTCCCTGGCCAGCTCCGCCGGCTTCCGGTCCCGTACCGCGCGGGCCATGACGTGGTCGGCGCGGACCACCTGGGCCCCGTTGTTGGCGGCTGCCCGCAGGACGGCCTCGGTGCGCGGAGCCAGGTCCTCGAACCAGCTCTCCTGCTCCGGCCCGACCGGGAGCAGGAACGGGGTGATGACGACCAGCCGCGCGGGCAGCCCGCGCGCGGTGTCCGCGAGCAGTCCGTCGAGGCAGGCCTCGAACACGTCGACCGGGCTGGCCAGTCCGCTGTCGTAGTGCCGCCAGGTGTCGTTGATGCCGATCTTGACGGTGACCACGGTGGGCCGGTGATCGATGACGTCGGTGGTCCAGCGGGTTTCGAGGTCGTAGACGCGATTGCCGTTGATCCCCCGGTTGATGACACGGGGTCCGGGTCCCTCGGCCGCCCGGTCGCGCAGGGTCCGCGCGATCTCGTGGACATAGCCCGCACCGAGCGATGCGGCGTCCGCGCGGTCGCGGCCCGCGTCGGTGATGGAGTCTCCGATGAACAGGAGCGTGTCGTCGTGTCTGATGCGCATGTCTGCCATTCTGACGTCGGGGGCGCCTGAACGCCCCTCGCGGCCTTCGGGGTTCAGCCGACCATGATCGGCTATGTCCGGCCGTACGCGGTCCGGCCCGCGCATCCCCTCAGTGTCGCGGCCTCCCGCGCGAGCACCTCGGGATCGTCGCCGGGCACGAACTCCAGGAGCGCCTGGACGTCCCGGCCGTCCAGCAGGCCGAGTACTTCGGCCCACAGCCGCGTACGGTCCGCCAGCGGCAGCCGGTTGTTGCCCGGCCACCACGAGAAGGCGTGCACGGCGCAGACCCGGTCCGCCAGCTCCGCGAGCCCCGCCAGCGCCTCCTCGTCCGAGGCGTCGAGCGGCGGCTGCCAGTACGTGCGGACGTTGTCCGCGCCCACCTCGTCCAGCAGCCGGGCGGTCGAGGCGACGGTGTCGGTGAGCGTTCCCCCGTGGAACTCGGGCGCGAGCAGCAGTCCGTGGTCCGCGGCGATCCGCGCCGCCTCCCGCAGACAGCGCACCGTCTCCTGCCGCTCACCGGGCAGCGCGGACCGCGATCCGGCCGCGCCCGCCCACACCCGTATCCGGGGTGCCCCGAGAAGCACCGCCGCGCGGGCGACGGCGGGGAATCCCGACAGTTCGTCCAGGGTGGCGCGGAAGTACGAGCCGTACGAGCAACAGGCCATCCCGTACCGCTCGGTGGCCTCGCGGACCGCGCGGACGGTGTCGGGCCGTGCCGCCGGAGCGTGTACGTCGGCGCCCCACTCGATCACCTCCAGGCCCGCCTCCGCCGCGCGGCGCGCGACCTCGGCGGCGGGCAGCCGGCGGAAGGTGACAGAACACAGCCCGAGCCCGACTCCCCCCGCCGCCTTCCGGCTGCTCTCGTCGGTCATGTCACTGCCTCCCGCGATGCGTGTGCTCTTCGTGCGGTCCGCCCGGACGGGGCGGACCGCACGAACTGGACTGGGCCGGGCTGGGCGGTTCCCGTCACCGCTTTCGTTCAGGCGGCGTTCGGGCCCACGTCGGCGGCCGTGAGCGGGTGCCGGAGCGCGGGCGCCGTCGCGTACTCGTCGGCGCCGATGTCCCGTACGCTGCCGCGCTGGTCCCCGTCGATGTCGTCGGCGACGGCGGCCCCCGCCAGTGTGGCGGCGCCGATCGCCGGGCTGCCCGACGACAGCCGCAGGACGCCGTCCGCGCCCTGGCTGAGCAGCGGGTCGGCCCGGGTGAACCCCCCGGCGGGGATGTTGCCGTCTCCGGCCGCGCCCCACAGCAGGTTGCTCTGCCAGGTGAAGCCGGTGGTGGCCCCCATCGCGACGAGACTGCCCACGTCGCCGACCAGCAGGTTGTCGGCCACGGTCACGTCCTGCGGCTCGTACGCCCGGGTCTCGCCGGAGAGCGAGCCGGTGTTGTTGATCAGGGAGTTGTGCACGATCACCGCACGGTCGCAGGCGTCGTTCCCCGTCCGCTCGTCCGGTGTCTCGCCGGAGTTGTGGTCGCGGGTGGTGCCGCTGCCGACCACCAGGGCCCGGCCGGACAGCCCGCTCAGGTAGTTGTTGACGATCCGGTGGTCGTTGCCGTAGATCCGTACCCCGTCGATGCCGTCGATCAGGTGGTTGCCCTCCACCACGGAACGGTTGCCGTGGCGCAGCACGATGCCGCCGCGGCTGTCGCGGATGGTGTTGTACCTGATGGTGTTCTTCGACGACTTCACCGAGATGGCCTCGGGGTCGCCGTCGCAGCGCTCGAACAGGTTGTACTCCACGATCGCGTTGGCGTCGGACAGCGCCCGGCCGCTGACGCCGAGGCGGATCGGCTCGCCGCCGTTGGCGCCGGTGAAGCTGTGGTCGGAGAAGTGGTTGCGGAAGATGTGCAGGTTCTGGGCCATGGCGGTCTTGCCCGTGCCGTCCACGACGATGAAGATGCCCGCGGTGGTCTTGTTGTGGAAGTGGTTCCGGTCGATCTTCGAGTCGTCCGCCCGCACGACGAGCCAGTACGGATCGCCGGCGTCCGCGAGCTGGAAGTCGTTGCGGGTCAGCCGGATCGCCGAGCAGTCCGCCGGGATCTCCATCGTGGTGCTCTGCCGGAAGGCGAAGCCGCTGATGGTGATGTTGCTCGAATCGCTGAGCACGAAGCCGCGTTCGCCGCGCAGCACGGCGCCGCCGCGGGTCTTCGAGACGATGGTGATCTGTGCAACGGCGGTGCCGTTCTTGCCGGTGATGTTGATCGCGCTGCCCGACGGGACCGTGTAGGTGCCGTCGGCGACGACGATCCGGTCCCCGGGTGCGGCGCTGTTGATGGCGCTCTGGAGCTGGGCGAGGGTGGCGACGGGGACGTCGGCGGCCGACGCGCTGCCCGACAGTGAGGTGGTCAGCGGTACGGCGGCGAGGGCTGCCACGGCGGTGCTTCTGAGGAATGTGCGGCGTTGCATGGTGCCTCCTGTGTCGATGCGGACGGGTTCGCTCAGCCGGCGTGCGGGCCGACGTCGGCCGGGGTCAGGGGGGCGCGCCCGGAGGCCCGCCGGGAGTATTCGTCGGCGCCCACGTCGCGGGTCCGGCCGCGCGGCTGCCCGTCGATGTCGTGGGTGACGGGCGGCCATCGGAGCGTGCCCGCGCCGATCGCCGGGCTGTCGGCGGCCGGCCGCGCGATGCCGTACGGGTCGGGCACCAGGCGGGGGTCGACGCGGGTGCCGCCACCGGCCGGGATGTTGCCGTCGGCGGCGGCGCCCCACAGGAGGTTGCCCGACCAGGTGAAGCGCACGGTGTTCGCCATCTCGACGAGGCTGCCGGTGTCACCGACCAGCAGGTTGTCCGCGACAGTGACGTCCCTCGGCTCGTGCGGGCGCTGGCTCTCGCCGGAGAGCGTGCCGTGGTTGCCGACCAGGGTGTTGTACGCGATGAGGACCCGGTCCGGGGCGTCGTTGCCGGTGCGCGATTCGGGCGGCTCGCCGGGCAGGTGGTCGCGCTCGGAACCGCTGCCGATCACCAGGGCGCGCCCGGACAGGCCGGCCAGGTAGTTGTTGACGATCACGTGGTCGTTGCCGTAGATCCGTACCCCTTCCTGGCCGTCGACGAGGTGGTTGGCCTCCACCCGGTTGCGGTTGCCGTGCCGCAGGACGATGCCGCCCAGGCTGTCGCGGATGGTGTTGTACCGGATGGTGTTGTCGGAGCTCTTCACCGAGATCGCCTCGGGGTCCCCGTTCGCCCGCTCGAACAGGTTGTACTCCACGACCGCGTGGGCGCCGGACAGGGCGCGGGGGCTGACGCCGAGCCGGATGGGTTCGCCGCCGTTGGAGCCGGCGAAGGTGTGGTCGGAGAAGTAGTTGCGGTACACGTGGACGCGCTGGGCCATCTCGTCCGTGCCGGCGCCCTCGATGCCGAGGTAGATGCCGAGCGTGCTCTTGCCGTGGAAGTGGTTGTGGTCGACGGTGCTGTCGTCCGCGCGCACCATCACCCAGTGCAGGCCCTCGATGTCGGCCAGTTGGAGGTCGTTGCGGGTGAGCCTGATGTGCGAGCAGTCCGGGGGGACGTCCAGGGTGCTGCTCTGGCGGAACGAGAAGCCGCTGAGGGTGATGTGGTGGGACGCCTGGAAGACGAAGCTGTGCTCGCCCTCCAGGATGACGCCGCCCCGGCTCTGCGCGGCGATGGTCACGGGCGCGCGGCCGGTGCCCCGCTTGTCGCGGATGGTGAGGGGGCTGTCCGGCGGGACGGTGTAGGTGCCGTCGGCCACGACGATCCGGGCGCCGGGCCGGGCCCGGTCGATCGCGGACTGGAGCTCGCCCAGGGTGCGGACGGTCGCCGGGGCCGGAGCCGCGCTCGCGGTCAGCGCTCCGCCGACGGGGGCGGCGGCCAGGGCCACCCCCGCCGCGGTGCTCATGAGGAACGTGCGGCGTTGCATGGTGCCTCCGTGAGTGAGTGGTGGATCGGGGCCCGGGTCTCGGCCTCGGGGCCTCTCGTTCGGATCAGGCCGGGGTGTCCAGGAACAGTTCGATGACGGGGACGGGGGTGTCGGGGCGGCGCACCGGGATCTGGAGCGTGAGCGTTCCGGCGGGCTGTCCGCCCATCTCGGTGTTGACGGCGGGCCGGTCGGGGTCGATGTGGACCGGGACGATCTCGGACGCGTCGTTCAGCAGCTGGGCGTACCGCACCCGGCCCGCGAGGCCCGGCAGGTGCAGGTGGCGCGGCGGCCAGGCGAACAGGTGGACGTAGAGCCGGTCGCCGCGCTGGGTGTAGCGGCATTCGGCGGGGGCGGTGTACGGGGACGGGCCGCAGCCGCGGACCGAGCGCTCGTGCAGCTCCGTCCAGCGGCCGATCTCGCCGAGGATCGCCGCGTCGCGCGGGTCGAGTTCGCCGCGGCCGTTCGGCCCCACGTTGAGCAGCAGGTTGCCGCCCTTGGACACCCCGTCGACGAGCATCCGGATCAGCAGGTCGGCGCTCTTGTGGTCGAGGTTGTCGCGGTCGTAGCCCCAGCTCCCGTTGAGGGTCTGGCAGGCCTCCCAGAGCACCGGGCGCCCGTCCTGCGTCATCGGCCCCGAGGGCTGGTACTGCTCGGGGGTCACGAAGTCCCCGGGCAGTCCGGTCCGGTCGTTGACCAGGACGTGCGGCTGGAGTTCCCGGATCGTCTCCAGGAGCTTCGGGGAGTCCCAGTCGTCGGGCCCCTTGCCGCCCCACCAGGTGCGCCCGGCGTAGGAGAAGTCGAAGAAGAGGTAGTCGACGCGGCCGAACGACGTCAGCAGTTCACGGACCTGGCCGTGCAGGTAGCGCTGGTAGTCGCGGATGTCCCGGTCGGCGTGGGCGGCCTTGAACTCCTCGTCGTCGCGCTGCGGGTGGGTGCCGTCCACCGGGAAGGACGGGTGGTGCCAGTCGATCAGCGAGTGGTAGAGGCCGACCTTGAGCCCTTCGTCGCGGCACGCCCGGACGAACGGGCCGACGAGGTCGCGGCCGTGCGGGGTGTTGGTGACCTTGTACTCGGTGAGGGCGCTGTCCCAGAGGCAGAAGCCGTCGTGGTGCTTGGTGGTCAGGACGACGTAGCGCATGCCGGCCGCCTTGGCGGCCCTGGCCCACTGGACCGGGTCGTAGCGGTCGGGGTCGAAGTGGTCGAAGTAGACCTGGTACTGCTCGTCGGTCAGCTTCTCCCGGTTCTTGACCCACTCGTGCCGCGCGGCCAGGGAGTACAGGCCCCAGTGGACGAACATGCCGAACCGGGCTTCGGTGAACCAGGTCGTCTCCGGGGCTCCTGCGGGAGCCGGGGTCACGGACGGGGTCATGGCGGTGTGCTCCTTGCGGGGACGGGGGTGGGGCGGCGGGGGCCGGGCGGAGGAGGGCGGCGGGGGTCAGCCCTTCAGCGCGCCGGAGGACAGACCGCTGACGAAGGACCGCTGGAAGAACAGGAAGACGATCACGGAGGGCAGCAGGGCCAGCAGCGAGGCGGCCATCACCACTCCGGGGGTGACCGACGGGTCGATCCGCAGGGTCCGCAGCGCCAGCGGGAGCGTGTAGGAGGAGGAGTCGGTGGAGACCAGGAGGGGCAGCAGGTACTGGTCCCAGATCATGGTGAAGCCGAAGACCCCGATGACGCCGAGCGCGGGCTTGCACATCGGCAGGATGATCTGGGCGAAGATCCGCAGGTCTCCGGCCCCGTCGATGCGGGCGGCCTCTTCGAGTTCGCGCGGCACGTCCTTCATGAACTCCGTCATCACCAGGATGGAGAACCCCCAGGCACCGAGCGGGACGATCATTCCGGCCAGGGTGCCGATGAGGTTGAAGTGGACGACCGGCAGGTCGGAGAGGATCAGGGACAGCGGGAGGGCCAGGATCTCCTCGGGCAGCATCAGCGTCGCCAGGACGGCGACGAGCACCAGCGTCATCCCGGGGAAGACCTTCCTGGCCAGCGCGTACCCGGCCAGCACGGAGACGGCGACCTGGAGCAGCAGCCCGCCGCCGACCACGAAGAACGAGTTCAGCAGGTACGTGAGCACCCCCTGGTCGAAGGCGATCCGGAAGTTGTCCAGGGTGACGCCGGAGGGGATGACGCTCAGCTGCGTCGGGTCCTTGACGTGTCCGAAGGCGCTGACGAGCAGGGCGAGCAGGGGCCCCGCGAAGACGATCAGGACCAGCAGGTGGACGACGTTCCGCAGGATCCGGCCGCCGACGCTCCGGCTCTCGGTCAGGCCGAGCGCGGTCTCGGTGTGCTCACTCACTTGCTTTCCCTCCGCCGCAGCAGTTGGACGACGACGGTCAGGATCAGCGTCGCGACGAACAGCAGGACCGCTCCCGCCGCTCCGACACCGAGCCGGTTCTGTTCGAGGCCGAGCTTGTAGATGAGGGTCATGACGACCTCGGTGGAACCGTCGGGCCCGCCGTTGGTCAGCAGGAACACCTCGGTGAACACCCGCAGTCCGCGGATCGCGGCGAGGATGAACAGGATCGAGAACACCGACCGCAGTCCGGGCACGGCCACGTGCCACACCCGCTGCCACCTGGACGCGCCGTCGACCTTCGCGGCCTCGTACAGGCCGCGGTCCACGCTCGTCAGACCGGCGAGGATGATCATCATGTCGTAGGGGGCGCCCCGCCAGATGCCGGTGAGCATGATGGAGGCCATCGACGTGTCGGGGTCGTTGATGAACCCGGAGGGCCCCACCCCCACCATCCCGAGCAGCGAGTTGAGCATGCCGTCGCCGGTCGGGTGGTACATGATCCGCCACAGTTCGGCGACGACCGCGAGCGGCACCACCACCGGGAGGAACGCCGCGGAGCGCACGATCTTCAGCCGGCGGCTCTGCCCCTCCATCAGCAGGGCGAGGGCGAGACCGAGTGCCATGGAGCCGGCGGTCTGCCCGGCGGCGAGTACGACGGTGTGCCACGCGGCCTCGCGGAATCCGTGGGACTGGAGCACCGTGGCGTAGTTGTCGGTGCCGACCCACTTGTTCCCCAGGTAGGGCTGAACCTCCTGGAAGGACATGGTCAGCGCGTTGGCCATGGGGATGAACTTGAAGTACAGGAAGAGAATCAGCGCGGGCGCGAGGAACAGCCAGGGCGTCCACCACCGGCCCGATCTGCGGCTGCGCCCCAGGAGGCCGGTGGCCCCGCCGTCCCGGCGGCCCGGTTTCCGCGGGGAGGGGCCGGCCGCCGGAGGGGCGGCCGGTTCCGCCTGGTCGAGGCTCATGACGCGGCGATCCCCTGCTCCTTGAGGATCTCGGCGAGCTGCTTGTCGAGCTCACGGAGCTTGGCCCCGGTGTCGAGGCCGCAGTCCGCCATGAGCGCGTTCACGGTGTCCGCCGTCGCCTGCCGGACCGGGGTCCAGTTCGGGATGGACGGCGCGTACCGGCCGGAGTCCTGGTACGCCTGGGCGTAGGTCTTCCAGCGGGGGTCGGGCCGCACCTGGGTGATGTCCACCGTCTTGTTGACGGGGAGCTGCACGGTGTAGCCGGTCTCGCCCTCCATGCCGGTCTTCTGGCCCTCGGCGGAGACGGCGAAGCCGGCGAAGGCGTCCTGGCCGGCCTGGTTGGCGGAGCCGGCCATCAGATAGACGGAGCCGCCCTCCGCGAGAACGGTGGCGTCCTTCGGGCCCTTGGGCATCGGCACGACCTCGTACTTGTCCTTGCCGAGGGTCTCGTCGAAGCGCGGCAGCAGGTACGGGCCGACGACGAACATGCCGGTCCGGCCCGCCTCGAACGTCTCGTTCGTCGGCGGGGTGTCCATGGTCACGGCGCCGGGCTGGATGGCCTTGGCCTTGCAGCCCAGGTCGCGGAACCACTGCATGGCCTCGACCGATGCCTTCGTGGTCGAGGCCGGCTTGTACGTGCCCGAGCCCTTGCCGGTCTCGGTGATGAAGTCGCCGCCCGCGGCCCACAGGAAGTTGGAGAAGTACCAGGAGGCGTAGCCGCGTTTGGTGGACAGCGGGGCGGCGAGCCCGGCGGTGTTGTTCTTGCCGTCGCCGTCCGGGTCCCGGGTGGTGAAGGCCTTGGCCATCGCGGCGAAGTCGTCCCAGTTCCGCGGGGTGTCGAGCTTCAGCTTCTGCCGCCAGTCCTTGCGGATGAGCAGCGCGGACGCCTGCGCCGAGTACGGCAGTCCGTACTGCTTGCCGTCCACGGCCTTTCCGGAGTCCAGCCCCTGGCCGATGATCTGCCCGCTGTTCTTGATCTTGTCCAGGTCGATCTCCCGGAGCAGGCCCTGGCTGTGCATGGCCCCGAGCTGGGTCACGTCGTTCATGACGATGTCGGGGAGGTTCTTCTGGGCGGCCCGCTGCTGGAGCTTGGTCTCGAAGTCGTCGAAGATCGCGGTGACCTTGACCTTGTAGCCCGTCTTCTTCTCGAAGGCGGTGGCGAGCTTGAGCGCGCCCTGCTCCCCCGGTCCGCCCGGTGTCGTCCTGGTCCAGAGCTCCAGCGGCGCCTTGGGGTCCTGCTTGGCATCCACTCCCGCAGGCCCGGACGAACAGCTGGTGAGGACCAGTGTCGAGGCGAGGACACCCGCACCGATCCATCGCGATCTCTGCATCACAACTCCTGTTTTCGCCGCATCACAGTTGGCCTGGAAAGCGCTTTCTGGGACGTTAACGGGGTGAGATTCAGCGGTCAATACTCCGATGAATACAAAAAGTTTCCACGGACCAACACAGCCTCCGCCGGTCGGCCCCCTGGGCGCACTTCCGGCAATCCGGAACGCGCGAGGGGGATATCACCTTCCGAAACCGCCCGATAACCGACCAGTTCAGCGATCCAAGCGAACGACTGTCCCGATCCGGGGCAAGCACAGGCCGCGACAACAACTGCCGGACAACAGGGTCTGGACATCCGACCTGTACGCGAGGACATTCCAGTGATCCGATGTATCGTCCCTGCGAGCCATCCGACCTGAGAACCAAACACGCCACACCAACGCACGACATCCAGTCAGACGTTCACCCACAGATCCGAGCAGGGGCAGGCGGCCGCCTGCCCGGCACCGGACAGGCCGAGGAGCCAGACCCGACATGAACGAACCGGCCACCGCACCGACAGCCCTGTTGGTCATGGAGGAAGAACGCCGGGCGGACGTCTACCCGCCCGAGGTGCTGGCCGGGATCGGCCGGCTCGCGCACTGGCAGGGACCGCCCCGCACCCGGCAGCAGCTCGACGCGGACCCCGAGGCCCTCAGGGACGTCGACATCCTGCTCACGGGCTGGGGCGCGCCCGTCCTCGATACCGCCTTCCTGTCCCGGGCCCCCCGGCTGCGGGCCGTTCTCGTCGCGGCGGGGTCCGTCCGGCACCTGACCACGCCCGCCTTCTGGGAGCGCGGCATCCCGATCGTCTCCGCCGCCTCGGCCAACGCGGTCCCGGTCGCGGAGTTCACCCTCGCCCAGGTCCTCCTCGGCCTGAAGCAGGCACACCGCATCGCGCGGGAGGTCGCGAGCAGCCGCCGCTTCCCGCACAACCCCGATGTCCCGGGCGCCTACCGGTCACGGGTGGGCCTGCTGGGGCTCGGTCACATCGGCCGGCTCGTCGCCGCCCACCTCAGCCGTTTCGACGTCGAGGTCCTGGCCACCGACCCCGTCGCCTCCCCGGAAGCCGCCCGGCAGGCGGGCGTGCGACTGGTCCCCGTCGAGGAACTCTTCGCCACCTGCCACGTCGTCAGCCTCCACGCACCGCTCCTGCCCGAGACCCGAGGCACGATCGGGGCGCGGCTGCTGGACTCGATGAGGCCCGGCGCGACGCTGATCAACACCGCACGGGGCGCGCTGATCGACGAGCCGGCCGCCGCTCGGACCCTGCTGGCCAGGCCCGATCTCACCGCCGTGCTCGACGTAACGCATCCCGAGCCCCCGGCTCCTGACTCGCCACTCTTCACCCTTCCCAACGTCGTCCTGACACCGCACCTCGGCGGCGCCCTGGGTGCCGAACGCCGGCGCCTCGGACAGCTCGTGCTCGACGAGCTCCACCGGTTCACACAGGACCGGCCGCTCCGCCATGCCATCGATCCCGCGCACGCCGCTTCACTGGCCTGACGGCCGGTACCGAACAGCCGGACGCGAGGCGGCCATGCTGTACCGAATTCCCGGGACCGGGCAAGCCCGGCCGGCACCCGATTCCGTGAATCCGCAGCCCAGGGGCGTCACGTCAGCGAAAGGTTAGTGAGACGTTAGTGAGACGTAAGCGGCAGGAGCGATAGTTCAGGGCAGGCAGAAGTGCCGGCCCCGGACTGTCGCGCCGCCTATTCGTCAGGGCCGAATTCCTCGCGGATATCGGCACCTTCATGCGCGGCCGGATACTCATACCCGGATCCCCGTACGGATCTTCGTGCCCGCACGGAATCGGCACGGCGAATTACGGGCATTCGCTTTTCGCTCCCGCCGGAACCGCCCCCGCCGAAAGACGTTGCCCGGCGGGCACGTCCGGCCCGGCGTTCCCATTGCCGTTCTCGTTCCCCGTGGGCAATGGCGAGTAATCGCGCGCGGCCGGGCCCGGAACCCGTACGGCCGCCGCCGGGGAACGTTTGAGCCCATCCCTGCCGCGACAGGGATGTGGACATGTCACAGACTGCGCCGACCGGCGCCGCTCCCCAGCCGCCCGCTCCGCACGCGCCCGTCCTCTCCGCCGAGGTGCGGGCCGCCCTGGCCGCGCACCGGCCCGTCGTCGCGCTGGAGTCGACGATCATCGCCCACGGCCTGCCCCGCCCCCGCAATCTGCGGGTGGCCGAGGAGCTGGAGGGGCTCGTACGGTCCGGCGGCGCCGTGCCCGCCACCATCGCCGTACTGGACGGGAGGGCCCGGATCGGCCTGGACAAGGACCAGTTGGAGCGGGTCGCCCAGGACCCGGCGATGCGCAAGTTCGGCCACCGGGACCTCGCCCCGGCGCTGGCGGCGGGCGCGAGCGGGGCGACGACGGTCTCCGCGACCGCGTTCCTGGCCGCACGCGCGGGCCTGCGCGTCTTCGCGACCGGTGGGCTCGGCGGGGTGCACCGGGGCTGGACCGAGACCCAGGACGAGTCGGCGGACCTGCGGCTGCTGGCGGGGACCGGGATCACCGTGGTCTGCGCGGGCGTGAAGTCGATCCTGGACGTGCCCGCCACGCTCCAGCGGCTGGAGACGCTCGGCGTCGGGGTGCTCGGTTACGGCACCGACCGGTTCCCCGGGTTCTACCTCAGCAGTTCGGGCGAGCCGGTCGACTGGACCGTGCACAGCCCGGAGGACGTCGCCGGGGTGATGCGGGCCCAGGACGCGCTCGGCGGCCCCGGGGCGGCGCTGATCGTCGCCAATCCCGTACCGCCGCAGGAGCAGTTGGATCCCGCCCTGCACGACCGGGTGCTGGCCGAGGCGCTGGACGCGTGCCGGGAGCTCGGCATCGTGGGGCAGGCCGTCACGCCGTATCTGCTCGACCAGCTGACGCGGCGGACCGGCGGTGCCTCGCTGGAGGCCAACCTCGCGGCGGTCCGCGGCAATGTGGCGCTGGCCGCCCGGATCGCCACGGCCTGGACCGCCCGGTGACCGGTGGTCTCCTCGTTGTCGGGGACGTGGTCACGGACGTGGTGGCCCGGCACGCGACGGCGCTGGTCCACGGTACGGACACGAAGGCCGGCATCCGGACCCTGCCGGGCGGGGCCGGTGCCAACGTGGCCTGCTGGGCGGTGCGTTCCGGCTGCCCAGAGGTGCGGCTGCTGGCCCGGGTCGGCGCCGACTCCGCCGGCTGGCACCGGGACCGGCTGCGCCGGGCGGGCGTCCGCGATCTGCTGGCCGTGGACGACGGGGCGCCGACCGCGACGGTCGTCGCCCTGGTCGACTCCGCCGCCGAACGCACCTTCCTCACGGACAGCGGCGCGGCCCTGCGCCTCGCGCCGGAGGACTGGTCGCCGTCGATGCTCGACGGAATCGGCCGGCTCCACCTCTCCGGCTACCTGCTCTTCGCCGAGAGGAGCCGCGCGACGGCTCTGCTCGCGCTGCGGGAGGCCGGGCGGCGGAACATCCCGGTGAGCGTCGACCCGGCCTCCGCGGGGTTCCTGGCCGAGCTGGGCGTCGACCGCTTCCTGGAACTCGTCGGAGAGGTGGATCTGCTGCTGCCCAACGCGGACGAGGCGCGGCTGCTCACCGCCCTCCCCGGACCGGCCGACGCCGCGGCCGAGCTGAGCCTGCTGGTCCGCCAGGTGGTCGTCACCCTGGGCCGGGACGGCGCCCTGCTCGCCACCGGGGGCGCGGTGACCGGCCGGGTCCCGGCCGACCCGGTGCGGGACCCGGTGGACTCCACGGGGGCGGGCGACGCCTTCACCGGCGGCTTCCTCGCGGCGCTGCTGGCGGGCGAGGACCCCGCGACGGCCGCCGCGGCGGGATGCCTCGCGGGAGCACGGGCCGTCATGGCGGTGGGCGGACGGCCGCCGCTGCCGGAGGAGCGGTAGGGCCGCTACCCGTCCGCGTCCCGCCGCAGGCCCGTCCAGGCGGGATGGCGCGGATCGTCGGCCCGGACGACCGCGTCCGCGCTCCCGGCGGGCGCCACCTCGTCCTCGTACCGTTCGAAGGCGGGCAGCGTCCACTGCTCGGCCTCCTCCGTGCGCCGCCGCAGCGCGCCCGGCGAGAGCCGCAGGTGGACGCTCAGGTCGAACGGGAACCAGTGCCCCAGCAGCAACGGGCCGTGCACCACGAGCACCCCGCCCTCCGGCAGGAGCCGGTAGGGGCTCCGGGTGGCCCGGTCCGTCGCCGGGTCCCAGAGATCGGGCAGCACCCGCCCGTTGCCGCCCGCCTCCAACGGCCCGAACACCTCACGCCACAGCGCTCCGGTGTCGAACCAGCTGCCGTAGTACGAGTCGGGGTCCCGTTTGCCGTACTCGTACCGCAGACTGGCGGGCCGCAGGAACCCCGCCGTGGACACGGGAAGCACGGCCCGGCCGCGCAGCCGCAGCGCCTGTCCGAGCGACTCGGCCAGCTCGCCGGTCCGGGCGGCCGGGGCCCCGTCGACGGCGACCTTGAGCCAGGGCCCGCCGTCGGACGGCTCCAGGGCGTCGGCGTGCGCGGCGAGGGCGTCCGCCAGTCGTTCCCAGGTGATCGCTTCGAATCGCACGTCACCATCATGGCCCCGGCCGGCCGAGGTCCGGCCGGTGGTCCGCCGCCAGCCGCACGACGCGTTCGGCGAGCGGGCCACGGGCGGGCTCGATCGCGGCGGCGGCAGCGGCGAGGCGGGTGATGTCGGTGAACCAGTCGCCGGAGAGCGTCTCCGCCACCCTGATACGGGCGAAGCCGCGCTCCAGCAGGCCCCTGGCGGTCTCCGGCCGGCCGCGCAGCAGCGCCTTCACGGCGGCGACGGCGTTGGCGAGCGCGCTGGCCGGCCTCGACCAGTCGTCGCTGCGCGCCGCCGGGTTGTCCTGGTCGTAGCCGGGCCGGTCCGCGACGGACAGCGCCACGATCTCCAGATCCAGCCGCCAGAAGAGGGGCAGCCCGTCGAAGTCAACGAAGAGCAGCCGCCTGCCTCGGGAGTTCCCCAGCTCGGGGTCGACCCGCAGGGAGGCGACGTGCCTGACCGCGCCGAGCAGCTCCGGGACGGCAGCGACGCAGTCCGCGAACCGGCCGTCGGGCACGGTCCAGCGGAGGTCGATATCGCTGTACGCGTCGGCGGTCCCCCGCGCGAGCGACCCCCTCGGTTCCGCCTTCGATCCGGCGCAGTGGGAGCGGAGCGCGCCCAGGAGCCGCTGCGCCAGCGCGGCCCGGCGCGCCGGGTCGAGGTCCCCGGGGCCCACTTCACTCACTGCCCGCCCCCTTTCGCCGCCGCCTCGTACGATCTCCCCCATGGACCTCGAATTCGCCCGCACGTTCGCCTCGCGGTGGCAGGACGACTGGAACTCCCATGACCTGGAACGCATCCTGACGCACTATCACCAGGACGTGACGTTCAGCTCTCCCATGATCGCCCGGTTCACCGGCGACCCCTCCGGCACCGTGCGCGGCAAGGACCAGCTGCGTGCGTACTGGGCGCGCGGTCTTGAGCTCATCCCCGACCTGGAGTTCGAGGTGATGGACGTCCGGGTGAGCGTCGACACCCTGGTGATCGACTACCGCAACCAGATCGGCGGCCGGGTGTACGAGGTGCTGACGTTCCGGGACGGGCTGGTGACCGGCGGCCTCGGCGCGTACGGGGAGACGCTCGCCCGCTGACGGCGGGGCGAGCCTCAGCCCCGCCTCACTTCTTCCCGCCGGTCTCCCCCTCGCCCTTTCCGCCGCAGTCCACGGCGTCGGCGTCGTCGGAGAGTTCGCTGCCCTCGGGCAGCAGGTAGGTCACCCAGAGGACGACGGGCTCGGTCCCCAGGTTGCGCCCGATGTGGCGGTGCTTGGCCCCGGACGGCTCGATGAAGGACGTTCCGGCGGGCGTCACCTCGACCGAGCAGTCGTCCAGGGTGCGGGTCAGCGTCCCCTTCTTGACGACCGCGATCAGCTGACCGCGGTGGGTGTGCCAGCCGGTGGAACCGCCGGGCTCGACGGTGATCTTCCGGAAGGTGACGTCGGTACGGCCCTTCGGCGTCTTCACCTTCAGCTTGCCCGGCGATGTGCCCTCCGCGACGACGGTGCCGCTCACACCGCTGCCCGGAGTGGCGACGGCCGCCGACGGCACGAAGCAGAGCGCTGCCACACAGCCCCCGATGACAAGCGCCTTGACCGGCCGCCCCTGCTGTCCGCCACGTCTCATGGGCCACTCCTCCGCGTCAGTGCCCCGGGCATCACCTGGTGCCCCTGGCATCCCAAATGCCCCGACGCTACCCAGGAGTCGGCCGGGCGAACCGTCCCGCCACCGCCGTCATCAGTCCTTCGTCATTCGCCCCGCAGCCCTGCGGCCAGCGGCCCTTCGCCGGACACCTCGATCCGCCCGTCCCCGACCGCCTCTGCGAAGGTCGCCTCGCCGCGCCCGAGCGCGAGGCAGAGCTCTGCGTCGAGCACGATGCGCG
Organism: Streptomyces sp. NBC_00341; assembly: GCF_041435055.1. Taxonomy (NCBI): domain Bacteria; kingdom Bacillati; phylum Actinomycetota; class Actinomycetes; order Kitasatosporales; family Streptomycetaceae; genus Streptomyces; species Streptomyces sp. NBC_00341. Next base: position 1,987,300 of record NZ_CP108002.1, read on the forward strand.
CGTCGGCCCGGTCCGCAGGACCGTCCCCGTAGACCGCGCTGCCGGGCTCCCGTACCCCCGTACGGATGTGGAACTCGCCCTCGTCCAGCTGTACGTCGAGCACGCCGTCACCGGCCGGTCCGCCGGGCCCGTCCAGTGCGCGCAGCAGCGGCAGCGCGAACCAGTGCGCCCGGACCGCGTCCGTGGGCCGGCGCTCGGCGAGGGCGGGCGCTCCCCATTCGGCGAGTGCGGCGAGGACGGGCAGCAGGCCGTGGCCGCGTTCGGTGAGTTCGTACACCGCGGCGGCGGCGGGTGGCGGCAGCCGGCGGCGGGTGGCCAGTCCACCCTGCTCCATGTCCTTGAGCCGGGAGGCCAGGACGTCCGTGCTGACGCCGGGCAGGTCGGCGTGCAGATCGGTGTACCGGCGCGGGCCGGCCAGCAGTTCACGGACGATCAGCAGGGTCCACCGGTCACCGACGGCGTCCAGGGCGCGTGCGCCGGCGCAGAACTGGTCGTAACTCCGGCGGCGGGCCGGGCGGGCTGCGGGCTGTTGCTCACGTGGCATGCGACGCAGTCTAGACATGTTGTTGGACTTTCCAAGCTCAAGCTTGGTAAAACCAAGTATCACAGTCGGGTCGGGGAGGCACCGCATGGAATTCCGCCAGTCCAGCAAGCTCAACGAGGTCTGCTACGAGATCCGGGGCCCGGTCATCGAACAGGCCAACGCCCTGGAGGAGGCGGGCCACAGCGTGCTCCGGCTCAACACGGGCAACCCGGCGCAGTTCGGTTTCGAGGCGCCGGAGGAGATCGTCCAGGACATGATCCGGATGCTCCCGCAGGCCCACGGCTACACCGATTCGCGCGGCATCCTCTCGGCCCGCCGGGCCGTCGCGCAGCGCTACCAGGCGATGGGGCTCACCGAGGTCGGCGTGGACGACATCTTCCTCGGCAACGGGGTCTCGGAGCTGATCTCGATGGCCGTGCAGGGCCTGTTGGAGGACGGTGACGAGGTGCTGATCCCGTCACCGGACTACCCGCTGTGGACCGCGGTGACGACGCTGGCCGGCGGCAGGGCCGTGCACTACATGTGCGACGAGGCCTCGGACTGGAACCCCGACCTGGCCGACATGGCATCGAAGATCACCGACCGGACCCGGGCCGTCGTGATCATCAACCCGAACAATCCGACCGGCGCCGTGTACCCGCGCGAGGTCCTCGAAGCCATCCTCGATCTGGCCCGCAGGCACGGCCTCATGGTGTTCGCCGACGAGATCTACGACCAGATCCTGTACGACGACGCCGAGCACCACAGCGTGGCGGTCCTCGCCCCCGACCTGGTCTGCCTCACCTTCAGCGGACTGTCCAAGACGTACCGGGTGGCCGGCTTCCGTTCGGGCTGGATGGTGGTGTCCGGTCCCAAGCAGCACGCGCGCAGCTATCTGGAGGGGCTGACCATGCTCGCCTCCATGCGGCTGTGCCCCAACGCCCCGGCGCAGTACGCCATCCAGGCCGCGCTCGGCGGCCGGCAGTCGATCCGGGAGCTGGTGGTGCCGGGCGGCAGGCTGTACGAGCAGCGCAACCGTGCCTGGGAGAAGCTGAACGAGATCCCCGGGGTGTCGTGCGTGAAGCCGAAGGGCGCGCTGTACGCCTTCCCGCGCATCGACCCGAAGGTGCACCCCCTCGTCGACGACGAGAAGTTCGTCCTGGACCTGCTGCTGAGGGAGAAGATCCAGGTCGTGCAGGGCACCGGCTTCAACTGGCCGCGGCCCGACCACTTCCGGATCCTGACCCTCCCGTACGCTGACGATCTCGACGCGGCCATCAGCCGGATCGGCCGCTTCCTGACCGGATACCGGCAGTGACACTGGCCGGATACCGGCAGTGACCCTGACCGGACACGGCAGTGACACTGGCCGGATACGGCGGTGACCGGGCGCCGGAAGTGACCGGACCGGACGCCGGAGATGAACGGATACCGATCGTGAGCCGCTCCACCTGCGCCGCCTGCCGGGTCCCCGTGCACACCCAGTTCGCCTCGTTCGAGCTGGTCGGGCCGATCGTCGAGGGCGGGCTGGACCCGGCCTCCGACCCCGCGTGGGCGGAGTCGGGTGCGAAGTCGCCCGCGGAGTACGCGCGCTGGGCGGGGCACCTGTGCGGCATGACCTGTCTGCGGATGGCACTCGGCGCCGACGCCCCGCCCCTCTTCGCGCTGCGCGACGGAGCGCTCGGGTACGGCGCGTACACCGAGGACCCGGACGGCGCGATCCACGGCCTGGTCTACGCCCCCTTCGCCGACTACGTACGCGAGAGCCACGGCCTCGACGCCACCGTCCACCGGCACCTCTCGCCGGAGGAGATCCCGGCCCTGCTGGACGCGGGCCGGTCCGTCATGGCGTCGGTGCACTACGCGATCCGTCATCCCGGGCGGCCCGCGCCGGGGCGCGGCGGCCATCTGGTGCTCCTGACCTCGCGTACGGCCGACGGCAGGGGCGTGCACTTCCACAATCCGTCGGGCACCAGCGCGGACACCCGGGCGGTGGAGCTTCCGCTGGCCGAGTTCGCGCGGTTCTTCGCCGGGCGCGGAGTGTCGCTGGCCGCGCGGGCGTGACGCGCCGGGCCCGGAACAGGAGCGGGCCCGGGGGTGTAGCCGACCCCCGAGCCCTGTGATGCCGCCTGTGTTGCACGCCGACACGTTTAAGGTCCCGTATCAGTTTTATGTCGTCGCGTCCTGCCTTTAGACAACCGCGGACCGAAGCTCCGCGGGCCGGAGTCGAACCGGCATCTCGACGCACACGGGCACGGGCCCGGTCGATCCGGCGATAGGCGGCGCATGCTGAGTCTGGAGCAAGAGTCTGAGATTGATCGCGGTCTGCCTCTGCCAGTTGGGCCACCCCGGCCCGCATCCGCAGGAGCTGCGGAAGTGCCGGGGGGAGGACTCGAACCTCCACCGTAACCGCGTCGTCACGACAAACTTCAGTTTCAGCTTTGCGCTCCTCGCGCACCCCAGCGGCTTCGACCGCCGCCGGGGATTCCTTGGTCGGTCACCCGAAGAGGTAACCGAATACCGCATCACCCACCCGCTGGTCCGTGACGTCCACGCCGTTGGCCTCCTCGCGGGCGAACTTGACGGCCTGCTGGAGCTTCTCGATCCGGTCGGTCAGCTCGTTGATCCGCCGCGCGGGCAGCGCCCCGGAGAACTTCACGGTCGTCCAGTAGCCGACCGGGACGTCCTCGTAGTACACCTCGACCTGCGCCGGGTGCTTCTCGGTGGCCTCCGCCTTCACATGGTTGCGGGGCACCTTCTTGGTCCGCAGGGTCCGCACCGGCTCGGTCTTCCAGGAGTCGGTGGACGGGTCCTGGGCCCAGGCCTCCGAGGCTTCGAGCACCGGCAGCTTGCGGATGAAGGTGGTGATGTCGGTGAGCTGCTTCTCCAGGAAGAGCAGATACGAGACCGGCACACCGGGCACCAGCACCCGGCCGTCGACCGAGATGTCGGCGCGGGCGGCGCAGTTCGCCCAGTCCTTGGTGGCGGTCACGTCGAACAGCCGGGTGAGGGTCGTCGCCGTCTGGCGCAGCACGTCCTCGGCCTTGATCTGCACCGGCGTCGACTCGGGCGGCAGTTGCTCGCCCTCCTCGTCCTTCGGCTGGTACGTCCGGGAGATCCCGGCCAGCAGACCGGCCTTCTGGAGGCCGTGATGCGCCGCCGTCAGGTCCTGGTGAGCCTTGGACTTGACGCCCTTCTCCACTGCGATGATCTGATTGAGTTTCGCCACACCCAGGAAGCTAGCAACATCAACACCCGCCACACCAACGCTTTTTGGGCAGGGCACCGGATACCGATCTCAGCAGGGGGCAGGCCGCATGGGCGCCGCGATACGTCATTTCACCGCCACGACCGGGCAGGGGCAGGTCTTCACGGTCAACATCGAGCGGGACTTCCGGTACGACCCGTACCGCGACTTCCTGGTGTGCGCCCACTGCGACTGGCGTCCGTCGCTCCTGACCACGGAGCGGATCATCGACATGGCCGGGGAGCACCTGGCCACCGCGCACGGCGCGGACCGCGGACTGGCGCAGCAGGAGGACGAGTCGTTCCGCAAGGCGCGGATGGTCGTGCTGCCGGTCGTCGCCCTGGTGCTGATCGGTCTGCTGTTCCTCCTGAAGGGCTGATGTTCCTCCTGACGTGCTGATGCTCCTGCTGACGTGCTGATGCTCCTCCTGACGGGGCTGAGCGGTCAGCCGCCGCTGAGCTCCAGGAGCGCGCCCACCGGGTCGGTGTCCGGTGCGGCGCGCGGCCACCACTCGTCCTGTCCCGGGTCCGACTCGTAGCCGTACCAGCGGCCGTCGTGGCCGAAGCGGAGCTGGAGCGTGCCGCCGGGGTGGGTGAGGTGGTTGCGCCAGGGCTGGAAGCGCGGGAAACCGGCGGCGGCGAGAGCCGGGCGGGCCCGGTCGAACGGGCCCGCCGGGGGGTCCCACTGCGATTCCAGGACGTCCAGCCCCTCGGCCCCGCCCTGGCGCCAGGCGGCGACGGCGCGGGCCAGGTCGGTGATGTTGCGGCCGGTCGCGGAGGCCAGCTCGCGGTAGAGGGCCCGGGTGGTGGCGGTCAGCCCCGCGGTGGGGCGGGCGGCGGCCAGCCGGACGGCGTCCTGCCAGGGGGTGAGCCCGGCGAGCGGGTCGCGGCCGGTGGTGAGCAGGGCGTGGGCGCGGGCGGCCGCGTCCGTGGCGAGCTGGTCGAGGGCGAGCGGGTCCCGGCTGCCCGGCAGGCTCGGGTACGAGGGCGGCTGCCCGGGGTGCGGCGCCACCGGGAACGGGGCGGGCAGCGGCGGCAGGAAGCGGTCCGCCAGCGCGTCCTTCGCCGGTACGGAGGGCATGGCGGGGGCCTCGGGGCGCTCCCGTGCGGAGTGCGCGGCGTTGCGGTGGCCCAGGTCCTCCAGGAGTTCGCGCTCGCCCCGGCCTCGCAGCAGCAGGAGGACGAACGGGTCGGCGTCCAGCAGCCGGGCCATCTGGTAGCAGAGCGCGGAGACGTGTTTGCAGGGCCAGCCGTGGTCGGGGCAGGAGCAGCTGGGATCCAGGTCGTTCGCCGCGGGGAGCAGCGCGACCCCGGAAGCGGCCGCCGTGTCCACCAGGGAGTGCGGCATCTCCTTGGTAAGGAGCGCGGCCAGGTGGTCCGGGCGGGCGGCGACCGCGTCGAGGAAGGTGTCCCAGTCGGCGTCGGTGAAGGTGCGCAGCCGCAGTTCGGCACGGTAGGGCCGGGGCCGGCTGCCGTGCACGTAGGCGACGACACGGCCGGGGGTGACGGTGACCGCGGCGACATGCCCGCCGTCCGCGTACGCACGGCCCCTGGCGAGTCTCGCCGCGTCCATCGACAGGGCTTCGAGCGCCGCCACCCAGGCCCGGCCCCACCAGCTGTCCGCGAACGGCTCGTCGTCTCCGGACGTCCGCGCGGGTACCGCTTCGAAGGTCCGCCGCAGGTCGTCGGGGCCCGGCCGGGACCGGGCGCCGGGCCTCGCCCCGCGGGCCGGCGGAAGGGAGCCGGGGCGGGGGCTCATGACGGCCTCCGGAGGGAGACGAGGTCGGCGAGATCGCGGTCGCTGAGCTCGGTCAGCGCGGTCTCCCCGGCGCCGAGCACGGCGTCGGCCAGGGCCCGCTTGGCCAGCAGCATCTCACCGATCCGGTCCTCGACCGTGCCCTCCGCGATCAGCCGGTGCACCTGGACCGGCTGGGTCTGCCCGATGCGGTAGGCGCGGTCCGTGGCCTGCTCCTCGACGGCCGGGTTCCACCAGCGGTCGTAGTGGATGACGTGGGCGGCCCTGGTGAGGTTCAGCCCGGTGCCGGCCGCCTTCAGCGAGAGCAGGAACACCGGCACCTCGCCGGACTGGAAGCGGTCCACCATCCGTTCCCGCTCGGCCACCGGGGTGCCGCCGTGCAGGAGTTGGGAGGGGATCGCCCGCGAGGTGAGGTGTGCGGAGAGCAGCCGGGCCATCGTCACGTACTGGGTGAAGACGAGGACGGAGCCGTCCTCCGCGAGGATCGTGTCGAGGAGCTCGTCGAGCAGGGCGAGCTTTCCGGAGCGGCCGGTGAGCCGGGTCGGCTCCTCCTTCAGATACTGCGCGGGGTGGTTGCAGATCTGCTTGAGCGAGGCCAGCAGCTTCATGATGAGGCCGCGCCGGGCGATGCCCTCCGACGCCTCGATGTACGCCATGGTCTCGCGCACCGTCGCCTCGTAGAGCGTGGCCTGTTCGCGGGTGAGGAAGACGGGGTGGTCGGTCTCCGTCTTGGGCGGCAGCTCGGGCGCGATGCCCGGGTCCGACTTCTTGCGGCGCAGCAGGAACGGGCGGACCAGCCGGGAGAGCCGCTCGACCGCCTCGTCGTTGCCGATCCCGGCGGCCGTGCCGGTGTTCTCCACGATCCGGGCGTGCCGGGCCCGGAACGCCTTGAGGGGGCCCAGCAGTCCGGGCGTCGTCCAGTCGAGCAGCGCCCACAGCTCGGAGAGGTTGTTCTCGACGGGGGTGCCGGTCAGGGCGACCCGGGCCGGGGACGGGATGGTGCGCAGCGCCTTCGCCGTGGAGGAGTGCGGGTTCTTCACGTGCTGCGCCTCGTCGGCCACGACCAGTCCCCAGCTGTGCGCGGCCAGTTCGGCGGCGCTGGAGCGCATCGTGCCGTACGTGGTGAGGACGAAGCCGCCGTCGGGGTCGGCGAGGCTGCGGTCCGTGCCGTGGAACCGGCGCACGGGCACGCCGGGGGCGAAGCGGTTGATCTCCCGGTGCCAGTTGCCCAGCAGCGAGGCGGGGCAGACCACCAGGGTGGGCGCGGGGTGGGCGCGGTGCAGGTGGAGGGCGATGAGGGTGATCGTCTTGCCGAGGCCCATGTCGTCGGCCAGGCAGCCACCGAGGCCCAGCGCGGTCATCCGGTCGAGCCAGGCGAGACCGCGCAGCTGGTAGTCGCGGAGCGTCGCGTCGAGGCCGGGCGGCGGTGCGATCGTGGTGTCGTCGTCGACGATGCGGCTGCGGAGCGCTGCGAGCGCGCCGACCGGCACGGCGTCGACCTGCTCGCCGTCCACCTCGGCGCTACCGGTCAGGGCGACGGCGAGGGCGTCCACCGGGTCGAGCAGGCCGAGCTCCCGCTTGCGCGCCTTGCGCACGAGCGCGGGGTCGACGACGACCCATTGGTCGCGCAGCCGCACGACGGGCCGGTGTGCCTCTGCCAGCACATCCATCTCGGCCTCGGTGAGCTGCTGGTCGCCCAGCGAGAGCTGCCAGTTGAAGGCGAAGAGCTGTTCGGCGTCGAAGAACGCCGTGCCGTCGGTGGCGGTGCCCGGCGCGGGGCGCACCACGGCGGCCGCGGTGAGCGAGCGGGCCAGCTCCCGGGGCCAGTGCACGCTCACCCCGGCGGCCGAGAGCCGGGCCCCGGCGTCGCTCAGCAGCTCGTACAGCTCGTCCTCCGTGAGGGCCAGTACGTCGGGGACGGGCTGGTCGAGGAGCCGTTCCAGCGGGGCCCAGACGCGGGCGGCGCGGCGCAGCGCGAGCACGGCGTCGATCCGGGCGCGCGGGCCGAAGGGCTCGCCCGCCCCGCCGTTCCAGAGGGCGGCGGCGTCGACGACGTAGGTCGGGTCCGCGAGGCTGTGCACCTGGGTGACGGCCGCGGCGGCATGCCGTGCGGCGGTGTCGGGGCGGCCGGGACCGGCCGTGCCGTCGGCCGCATCCGGCGGGCCGTCGAACTCCGCCACACCGTCGGAGTTCGTCACACCGTCGGCATCCGGGGCGCCGTCGGAGTCCGGGGCGCCGTCGGAGTAGGTCGTGTCGAAGAGTTCGTACGCGGAGAGGTCCAGGCGCAGCGACACCCGTACGCCCGCGTCGAGCCCGGCCGCGACCGCCACCGCCCATTCCCGGGCGCCGGGCAGGTGCTGGGCCTCCGTGGCGGCAAAGGGCGCCCCCATGGCGAACGCCGCCGCCGGGGTGCGGGGCAGGGTGTCGGCCACCGCGTCGAGGAAGGAGGCGATGAGCGGCTCGGGCTCGGGGACCTGGAGGGGCGTGCGGTCGGGGAACGGCACCGCGTACCCCTCGGGCGGCATGGCCGCGGCGACCGCGCGCAGATGTGCGACGTCCTCTGCGGCGCGCGGTCCGGCCCGCCAGGCGTCGTGGTCGTCGGGCGTCAGCCCGGGGAGCATCCGGCCGCCGGCCACCAGATGGAGCGCGTGCAGCGCGGCGGCGCCCCAGCACCGGGTGGCGGGGTGGGCGGACTGCTGGTGCCGGGCACGGGCCAGCAGGGGTACGGCGTCGGCCAGGGGCAGCACGAGGGCCGGCACGGTCTGCCGGCGGACGGCACCCTGATCGCCGTGCCGTCGCACGACGGTGAGCTCGGAGACCCGGTCGTCCGCGCCGGAGCCGAGGCCCGCGCCCGAGGCGGTGACCAGGCCGGGGAGCGGGGCCCCCTCCGGGTCCCAGAACGCGACGCGTCCCTCCCTCGGCAGCGGTGCGGGAAGGAAGACGGCCGCGCAGCGCAGCAGACGGCCGACAGCCGCGTCCTGCGGCGGCGATACGACGGACACCGGCCCCTCCCCTCACGTCCGAGCCCCTGGTCAGGGCTTCGTCTCCCGGTCCCCGGCGCCCTCCGGCACCGGATCCCTCTGACTCGCGAGTCTAGGCGGGGGGTCTGACAGCGGACCACGGCCCCGCCGCCGCCCCCGCTGTCCGGGCGGGGTACGGCGGCGGGCCGGTGGGCGGTGTCGTCAGTGCCTGGCGAACGGCTTCGAGCCCTTGGGCGCGGGCTTCGAACCATTGGGTGCGGGCTTCGAGCCGGTGGGTGCGGGCTTCGAGCCGGTGGGTGCGGGCTTCGAGCCGGTGGGTGCGGGCTTCGAGCCGGTGGGTGCGGGACGGGGCCGGGGCCGGGGGCTCGCGGCGGCCGGGGCCTGCTTCGGCGCGGGGGCCGTCCGCGCCGGGCCGGGCGCCGGAGACGGAGGCGCGGGCGAGGGTGTGGCCGGAGCCGAGGACGAAGGCACTGCCTCCGCCGACTCCACGGCCTCCGCGACCTCCGCCGACTCCACAGGCTCCACGGCCTCCGCGACCTCCGCCGACTCCACAGGCTCCACGGGCTTCACGGGCTCCGCCGACTCCACCGGCGGCGCCGTGCCGGCCGGGGCCTTCGGCACCTGCGGCGGGGAGCCCACGGCCTCCGGCGCTGTCGGCTGCTGGGCCCGTTCCAGGAAGCGGAGCAGCTCCACCGGGAACGGCAGCACCAGGGTGGAGTTCTTCTCCGCGGCCACCGCCACCACGGTCTGGAGCAGCCTCAGCTGCAGCGCCGCGGGCTGGGAGGACATCTCGGCTGCCGCCTGGGACAGCTTCTTCGACGCCTGGAGCTCCGCATCGGCGTTGATGACCCGGGCGCGCCTCTCACGGTCCGCCTCCGCCTGACGCGCCATGGAGCGTTTCATCGTCTCCGGAAGCGAGACGTCCTTGATTTCCACCCGGTCGATCTGTACGCCCCAGCCGACCGCGGGGCTGTCGATCATCAGCTCCAGGCCCTGGTTCAGCTTCTCCCGGTTGGACAGCAGATCGTCCAGATCGCTCTTGCCGATGATCGAACGCAGGGACGTCTGCGCCATCTGCGAGACGGCGAACCGGTAGTCCTCCACCTCGACGACCGCGCTCGACGCGTCGACCACCTTGAAGTAGATGACCGCGTCCACCCGCACGGTGACGTTGTCCCGGGTGATCCCGTCCTGGGCCGGCACGGGCATCGTCACGATCTGCATGTTGACCTTGCGCAGCCGGTCCACGCCGGGGAGCACCATGGTGAACCCGGGGCCTCGTACGTCGTTGCGGAGCCGGCCGAATCTGAGCACCACACCCCGCTCGTACTGCTTGACGACCCGGGCGGCGGCCACCGTGTAGGCGACACCCGCCAGGACCACCACAACCAAAGCGGTCAAGAGCACCTGGACCATGACGGCCCCCTGCCAGCCGGAAACACCGAACACTCACTCCGCGCCAATTAAGACGCTAATACCACGGTATGCCCTGATTCGACAGCAGGCGAACCTCCGCCCCGCCGTTCTCGTGCAGCGCGTTCCGCGCGCCGGTAGCCCGCTCGGCGGTCTCCCGGATGCCGGGCGGGCGGCGAGCGGGCAAGGTGACCAGCGTGAGCACGTACCCCCGTGGCGTACGGGGGCACGTGACGGAGCGCGTACGGATGAGCCGGACGAGACAGACGAGGACCTGCCATGCCCGTGATCGACAACCGACGACGCCGCCTCGGCGCCGCAGCCGGGACCGCCCTCCTGACCCTCGCCGTCGCGGGCTGTTCGGGCCTCGGCCGGACCGCGGTCGGTCCGGTCACCTACACGACCGAGCGGCAGGCCGTGATCCAGGTGAACAGCCCCTCGGTACGGGGCTGCCACCTGCTGGCCCCCGCAGGCGCCAGGGAAGTGCAGAACGGCACCCTGATCGACATCATCCTGTACCGCACCCGCGACTGCACCGGGCCCGGTACGACCTATCTGCCCACCACGTTCACCGACCAGAAGGCGCCCGACTCGCTGCCCTGGCGCAGCTTCAGCACGGTGCACTGACCCGGTCTCCCGCACCGGTCCCCGGATCCGGTGCGGGCCCGCGGTCCGTGGTCCGCAGTCCCGGCTGCGGTCCGTGGTCCCCGCTACTCGGGCAGGGCCCGCACCCATGCCCCGTCGTCGGTGAGGTAGCGGTCCACGCGCAGACCGGCCGCGGCCAGATATCCCTCGAACCGCTCCTTCGACAGTGGCCGCGACAGGAACGTCTGCGTCCAGCGCGCGTCGTCGAAGTCGTACTGGGCGTGCACCGAATGCACCCCGTCGCCGACCGGCTCCGAGGAGACGATGCGGACCGTGTACCCGGCCGGGTCGACCCGCTCATGAGGCAGGTCGGTGTGGCGGCCCTCCCCTTCGCGCTGAATGAGCACCACCCCGCCGTCGCGCACATACCTCCGGCAGGTCCGCAGCATCCCGTCCCGCACCTGGTGGTCACCCGAGTGCACCAGGAACGAGGCCAGCATCACCACGTCGAACGTCTCGTCACCCAGGTCCAGGGACTCGATGGGGCTCCGCACCGTACGCGCGCCCCGCACCTGCTCCAGCATCTGCGCCGACTCGTCCACCGCGGTGACCGCGAAGCCGCGCCGGAGCAGCGGGTGCGTCACCCGGCCCGCCCCGCAGCCCAGTTCCAGAATGCTCGATCCGGCGGGGACCGCCCCGGCGATCACGTCGGGTTCGCCACCGACCGACAGCCGGGTGTACAGCTCGACCGCACAGCCGTCCGGGGTGATATCGCCGGGTCCCGTCCCTGAATATCCCTCACGTACCAGTCGTCCACTCATATCTCCCCGAACGAACTGTCCGCATCCCCGGTTCCCCTCATACCGACCGGCGCGCGACCAGCGCGGCGCTGAGGTACTGGAGGTCGGCGGGGCGGGCCGGGGAGAGACCGGTCAGCCGGTCGATGCGGCGGATGCGGTAGTCGACGGTGTTGGGGTGGACGTGCAGCGCCGCCGCGGCGGCCCGGCGGTCCAGGCCGTGTCCGAGGTAGGTCTCCAGCGTGCGCAGCAGCTCCGGCTTGGCCTCCAGCGGGCCCAGCAGCCGGGCGAGTTCGTGCAGCGCCTCGCTGGGTCTGCTCAGCTGGTACTCCAGCAGCACGTCGGCCAGCCGGTACAGCCCGGCGGGCCGGCCGGTGCGGGCGACCAGGTCGACGATCTCGGCGTTACGGGCCACGGCGGCCGGGACCGCCGCCGGTTCGGCGGTCTCGGCCGCAGCCGTGACGGGCACCCCGGCCGCCGAAGTCGCCTCGGCGATCAGCTCGCGCAGCCCGCCGGGCCCGTCCCACGGCGGCGGCTCCGCGACGGGCAGCAGGACGGTGCCGCCGGAGGCGTCGAGCGCGGTCAGCGCGGGCGTGCCGGCGAACCGGTCCAGGGCCGTGCGGATGCGGCGGATCTTGCGGCGGGCGGCGACTCCGGTGCCGGGTCCGGGCGCCTGGCCCACCTCGTCGGGGTGCGGGGCGAGCGCGAGCGTCATCGTCAGATAGCCGGCCGCCGGACGCAGCCCGGTGCGCTGAGTGAGGAGCTCCAGGGACTCACCGGTCAGCAGGGCGGCCATCAGGGCGTGCCGGCCGCCGTGTTCCTGGCTGTCCAGGATCTGCCGGGCCTCCAGATAGGCGCCGCTGACCGCCGAGGTCAGCTGCTGCTGGAGGACCATGATGCGGTCCATGATCTCCAGCACGGCCGGCAGGTCGGCGGGGCCCGCGTCCCGGGCGGTCTCCTGCCAGCACATCGCGATGCCGACCTGGTACGCGGTGAGGATGGCGTCGAGCGGTACGCCCTCCTCCGCGCGCTGGGCCGCCGAGTCGCGCTGCTGGGCCAGTTCGGCGTCGGTGGCGGGGCGGCGGTGCTCGACGACGTCGGCGAAGAGGCGCAGGTTGTGCTGGACGATGTCCGCGATGTCGCCCGCGATCTCCTCGTGGGGCAGTTCCGCGTAGACCGGCAGATCGCTGAGCAGCCGGTCGACGACGCGGCTGGTCAGGGCGGGTGCGCGGGCGCGCAGCTGGGCGGCGACCGGCCGTCCGGCGATGCACAGCGGCGGCGGCCCGCAGTCCCGCGGTCCCGCGCTCGCGCCCCTCACGACGGTCCGCTCTTTGTCACGCGTCACAAAAGCCCCCGCGGAAGTCTGCGTTACCCACCAGTTAAACGACGGCGTTCGAGTCTGCATGATGACCGGCGACACCCGCCATGCCCCCACCATCGGAGGTCGCCGTGAACTCGTCCCGGAACAAGGCATTCTGCCGGACCGTCAGATCAACGCTCTGCGCACTCGCGCTGGCCGGACTGGCCGTCGGCACCGGCGCGTCCGGCGCCTGGGCGGCCGCCGACGACACCACTTCGTACGTCGCACTCGGGGACTCGATGGCCTCCGGACCGCTCATCCCGGACATCACGGGCCCCTTGGCCTGCGGACGCTCCACGCACAACTACCCGCACGAGCTGGCGGCGAGCCTCGGCGCCTCACTGACCGACGTCACCTGCAGCGGCGCCGCGTCCAAGCACATGACGGAGAAGCAGTCGCTCTCCCTGCTCGACGTCCCCATGGGCTCGGCGCCGCCCCAGTTCGACGCGCTGCGCGCGGACACCGATCTGGTGACCCTGACCATCGGCGGCAACGACACCGGCCTGGTCGGCATCGCGCAGGACTGCACCAACCTCGACCCGTCCGCCACCCCCTGCAAGGACAAGTACAACGAGGGCGGGGTGGACCAGGTGGGGCAGCGGATCGCGGAGTTCGTCCCCCGGATGGCCGCCGTACTGGACGGGATCCACCAGCGTTCGCCGCAGGCCAGGGTGATCGTCACGGGCTACGGGCTGTACATCAGGCCCGGCGGCTGCTGGCCGCTCCAGCCCGTGCTGCCGGTGGACGCCGACTTCCTCCAGGGCAGCGTCGACCGGATGAACACGGTGATCGCGGAGCAGAGCGCCGCGCACGGCGCCGAGTACATCGACCTCGCCACGCCCAGCAAGGGCCACGACTCCTGCCAGGCCCCCTCAGAGAAGTGGGTCGAGGGGTACGTGCCGACGGCCGCCGCCGCGCCCCTGCACCCCAACCGGCAGGGCGAGTCGAACTACGCCCGCATCATCGGCGCCCACCTCCAGGGGAGCTGACGCGTGCGGCAGCGGCTGCTCAACGGCCTGCTCGCGGCGGCGCTCGGCGCCGCCGCCCTGCTCGCCCCGCCCGCCCACGCGGCTGGGGCGGGCCACGCCCCGGGAGGAGGCTGCGACCCGCTGGCACCCGCCGAATGCCTGCTGCCGTTCCCCAACGACTGGTACACCCGGCCGGACCCGGGCAGCGGCACGGGCCGCCGGGTGGCCTTCGACACCGCGGTGCTCCCCCGCCCCGCGTCCGGCCTCCCGGTCGACCCGTCCGCCTGGAACCGGTCCGACGGCTTCTCCCCCGGCTCCGCCCTGATCGCCCAGATACCGGGGCTCGACCTGGCCGCGACCGGCGCGGCCCCGCTCACCGACATCGGCCGCTCCCTCGACCGGGACGCCCCCGTGGTCCTCCTGGACACCACGACGGGTGAGCGGTGGCCGTACTGGGCAGAGCTCGACGCCAACGCCACAGAGCCCGACCGGCAGGCGCTGCTGATCCACCCCGCCCGCAACTTCCACGACGGCCACCACTACGCCGTGGCCCTGCGCCGCCTCAAGGAGGCCACGGGCCGTACGATCCCGGCGGCCGCCCCGTTCGCCGCCGTCGCCGGCCGACGGCTTCCCGCCCACGATCCGCTGCGCGCCCGCCAGGACCGGCTCCGCCCCGCGCTCACGGCCCTGCGCAGGGCCGGGGTCGCGGCCGAAGGGCTCAATCTGGCCTGGGACTTCACCGTCGCGTCCACCCGTAGTCTCAGCGGCGACCTCTTCACCATCCGCGACGACGCGTTCCGCCGGCTCGGTGACCGCTCGCCCGGCTTCGCCGTCACCGGGGTCACCGACCTCACCCCCGCCCAGGACGCCCGGATCGCCCGCGAGGTCACCGGGCGGATCACCGTACCCAGCTATCTGAACCTGCCGGGCGGACCACCCGGTTCCGTGCTGAACCGGGGCCGGGACGGCACCCCGCGCGCCCTGCCCGGCAACACGCAGACCGCGGAGTTCCGCTGCGAGATCCCGCGCGCGGCCTTCCGTGCCCCGTCCCGCCCGTCCCTCTACGGGCACGGGCTGCTGGGCCGCCGCTCGGAGGTGGGCGCGGGCAACGTCAAGGACATGGCGGCCGAGCACGACTTCACGTTCTGCGCGACGGACTGGATCGGGATGGCGGAGGAGGACATCCCCACCGTGCTGGGCGGACTCGCGGACCCGAGCCTCTTCCCGGCCGTCCCGGAACGCAGCGAACAGGGCATGCTGAACGCCCTGTTCCTCGGCCGCGCACTGATCCACGCCAAGGGGCTGACCAGCGACCCCGCCTTCCGCACGGCCGGCGGCCGCCCGCTGCTCGACACCCGGCACGGCCTCGCGTACGACGGGAACAGCCAGGGCGGCATCCTCGGCGGCGCACTAGTCGCCGCCTCGCCCGACATCCGGCGCGGGGTACTGGGCGTCACCGCCATGAACTACGGACTGCTCCTGAACCGGAGCGCCGACTTCGCACCGTTCCAGCAGGTACTGGACGCGTCCTACCCGGACAAGCTGCACCAGCAGCTCGTCCTCCAGCTGTTCCAGATGGTGTGGGACCGGGGCGAGACGAACGGGTACGCGAACCACCTCACCGACCACCACGAGGTACTGCTGCACATCGCCTACGGCGACCACCAGGTCGCGAACGCGGCGGCCGAGGTGGAGGCGCGCACGATCGGCGCCCGCGTCCTGTCCCCCGCGCTCGCCGCGGGACGGAGCCCGGACACCGTCCCGTACTGGGGCATCCGCCGGATCGGACCGGGCCACCTGCCCTACCGGGGAACGGCGATGACCGTGTGGGACAGCGGCACACCGACGCCGCCGCTCACCAACACCCCGCCCGCCGGGCCCGAGTACGGCCACGACCCGCACGAGGATCCCCGCAACTCGCCCGCCGCACGTCAGCAGAAGGCCACCTTCCTGACCACCGGCCGTGTCATCAATGTCTGCGGCACCACCCCGTGCACCGCCACCCCCACCTCCTGACACCTCCCCCGCACCGGCGGGCCAGGACGCCCGCCGGGCACAGACAAGGAGCACCCATGCGCACGCACCGCATAGCCGGAGCCGCCGTCGCGGCCGCCCTCCTCGCCGGTACGGCACTGGCCCCGTCCGCGCTCGCGGCCCCACCCGCCACGACGGCTACGGCTACGGCTACGGCTACGGCTACGGCTACGGCTACGGCGCAGTCCGCCGTACCGTTCACCTCCGCCACCGCCGCACGCACGGCCGACGGCGGCCACACCCTCTCCTGGGCCTCCCCCGCCATGTCGGTGACCGTCACCGCCGTCACGTCCCCCGACGCCACCACCGGCATCCCCGTCGGGACGGCCCCGGGCACCGGCTCGCTGACCGTGCCCGCCGGGACGCTCCCGGAGTCCGGGCGCTGGTACTTCCGGCTGGTCCCGGACGGCGGAAGCCCGCTGGTCGTCGCGGACCGGTCCCTCGGCCTGGAGTCCGCCCGCAACTTCCGTGACATCGGCGGCTACCGGACCACCGACGGGCGGTGGGTCCGCTCCGGCCTGGTCTACCGCTCCGGGAAGCTGAACAGCCTCACCGCCGCCGAGCAGCAGCGGCTGGTCTCCCAGCACCTCACGCTCGACGTGGACCTGCGCAACGCCATGGAGCGCCACGACGACCCGGACCGGCTGCCGGCCGGTGTCGCCTACCAGGTCGCGGACGTCGTCTCGCTCAGCCACGGCGTCCGCTTCCACGACTCGGCTCTGATGACCCTGGCCCAGGCCGTCGCCGCCGGGCTCTTCTCCGGCTCGTCCGACCTGGGCCAGTCCATCGGCTACCCGTTCATGGTCAACTTCGTGGGCGGCGACTACGCGTTCCACGACCTGGTCACGGCCGTCGCCACGAACACCTCGGGTGCCACGGTGTTCCACTGCAGCGCCGGCAAGGACCGGACCGGCTGGGGCACCGCCGTCCTGCTCACCCTCCTCGGCGTCCCGCGCGCCACGGTCGAGGCGGACTTCCTCGCCAGCAACCAGTACACCGGCAACCCGGAGGCCGTCGAACTGAGCTGGCTGCGCGCCGCGTTCGACGAGGCGGACCACCTGTACGGCGACTTCGACACCTACGTGCGCGAGGGGCTGAAGCTCGACGCGGCGACCGTGGAGGCCCTGCGCGCCAAGCTGCTGACCGGCTGACGCGCGGCCGGCGTCACATCAGCACCCGGGGTAGCGGCCGGACGGCCACTCGACCGCGTGCTCGAACTCCAGGGACAGGTCGTCGGCCACCTCTGCGATCACCGCCCGCCCCTCGGTGCGCACCAGCCAGGACGGCGGAAGGTGTACGTCGCCGTGGTGGGCGCCGAGCAGGTTGCCGCAGACGGCGCCGGTGGAGTCGCTGTCGCCCGAGTGGTTGACCGAGAGCAGCAGGGCCTCGCCCACCTGGTCCGCGCGCGGCAGGACCAGCGCGCAGTACACGGCGATGGCGAGCGCCTCCTCCGCCACCCAGCCCGCGCCGAGCGACTCCACCTTCTCCGCGCTCGGCGCTCCCCGGCCGGCCAGCTCGAAGGCCGCCCGGAGCGCGGCGGACGTCTCCTGGTGGCCGGGGTGGCGGGCCAGCAGCTCCATGGCCCGCAGCACGGCGCCGGGCAGCGAGTCGCCCTCCATGAGGTGGGCGACGACCGCCGCGAGCGCACCGGCCGCGTAGGCGCCGGTGAGGTGGCCGTGGGTGATCTGCGCGCACCGGGCGGCCAGCCCGAAGCTCTCGTCCACGGGCCCGCCGGTCAGCCCGAAGGGGGCGGAGCGCATCACCGTGCCGCAGCCCTTGGAGTCGGTGTTGACCGGCCCTGGACTGCCGAGCGGGGCCCTCGGGTCCGGGGTGTGACCGGCCGTGAGCCCGGTCAGGCACGCGTTGCCGGGGGCCCGCCGCGCGTACAGCCAGGGCTGCTCCCTGAGCCAGCCGGTACGGACCAGGTCGTCGCCGCCGCGGGCGGGGGGTGCGGGGTGGTTCTGGGTGTCGAGCCAGCGCAGGTAGGCGTGCCTGATGACCGCGGTCTCGGCGCCGCCGATGCCCTTGGCCATGGCCCGGGAGTGGGCCCTGATCAGGCCCTCCGCGGTGAAGAGCGTCATCTGGGTGTCGTCCGTGACGCGCCCGGTGACCCCGTCCTCGTCGGCCGTCAGTCCGCGTACGCCCTGCTCGCCGTGGGCCCGCCGGATCCCCGCGAGCGACAGGAACTCCACCGGATTGCCCAGCGCGTCGCCTATCGCCCCGCCCAGCAGACATCCCCGGACCCGGGCCCTTCGGACGGAACCGTTCCCCCACGCCGCACCGCTCATCGCCGGCACCCCACACTCTCTCGTCGGTTCGCCGCGTTCCGCCGTCGCGGGTCCATGCTGGTAGGAGAGGCGATGCCATGCGTACCGGTAGTGAACCGACGACCGCGCGCAGTTCGCTGCGACTGCGGCTCCGGCTGAGTCTATGGGGCCTGGTCTGGACCGTTTCCGGCCCGGCGACGGCCTGACGGCATTCACGCGTCAGCCGTCGAAGCGAGCGGCCCTCAGATACTCCGGGTTGGGGTCGAGAGCCGCCGCGAGCCTGAAGTGGCGGGTGGCCCGTTCCGGATGGCCGGCCCGCTCGAAGGTGCGCGCCAGTGCGAAGTGCGCGAAGGCGTTGTCCGGCTCGCGTTCCAGGACGAGTTCGAATTCGAGCTCGGCGGGGCGCAGTTGGGCCGCCGCGAAGAAGGCGCGGGCGCGCAGCAGCCGGGCCGCCGTGTTCTCCGGGTGCGAGGCGATCACCGAGTCGAGCAGCTTCACGGCACCCCGGGGATCGCGCGCTGCCAGCAGCTGCTCGGCCGCGCGGAAGTCTATGACGTGGGTTTCCGGGTTCCTCTCGGGCACAGTCGCATCCTTCCCTCGGCCACCTCGGTGTGAACGTCGCTCCGGGGCCGGGTATTCCGGTCCGTCAGCCCGCCTCGGCCCGCCGCACCAGCTCCGACCAGACCTCGCGGACCTGCGGGGCCAGTGCCTCGACCGGTCCGTCGTTGTCGATGACCAGGTCCGCGACGGCGAGCCGCTCCTCGCGGGTGGCCTGCGCGGCCATCCGGGCCCGCGCGTCCGCCTCCGTCATCCCGCGCAGCCGCACGAGCCGGTCGAGCTGGGTCGCGGGAGCTGCGTCCACGACAATGACCAGGTCGTACAGGGGTGCGAGGCCGTTCTCCGTGAGGAGGGGCACGTCGTGGACGACCACGGAGCCGGTGCCCGCGGCCCGCTCCAGCTCTGCGGAGCGGGCGCCGACCAGCGGGTGGACGATCGCGTTGAGGGCGGCCAGCCGTGCGGTGTCGGAGAAGACGATCGAGCCGAGCTTCGGCCGGTCCAGGGTGCCGTCCGGGGCGAGGATCCCGGTGCCGAACTCCTCGACGAGAGCGGCGAGCCCGGGGGTGCCGGGTTCGACGACCTCGCGGGCGATCCGGTCGGCGTCGACGAGGACGGCTCCGTGGCCGACGAGCAGCGCGGACACTTCGCTCTTGCCGGCGCCGATTCCACCGGTCAGGCCCACTTTCAGCATGGCGGCAGCCTAAGGCCTGGCGTCAGACCGCCGTCTGCCGGGCCCGCGGGGACGGAGCGGCCGTCCCGCGTCGCCGCGGTGGAGCGGCGGCCGGACGCGGGACGGCCGTGGGACCGGTGGTCAGCTGTCGCCCTCCCGCTCGGCCAGGAAGCGTTCGAATTCGAGGCCGATCTCGTCGGCGGACGGCAGGTCCACCGGTTCCGCGACCAGATTGCCCCGGGTCTCGGCACCCGCCACCGCGTCGTACTGGTGCTCCAGGCCCTCGACCAGCGAGACGAGTTCTTCGTCGCCCTGCCCGATCTGGCGGTCGATCTCCGTCTGGGTGCGGTGCGCCTCTGTGCGCAGTGCGTGGGCGATGGCCGGCAGGACCAGTCCGGTCGCGGCGGTGATCGACTCCAGCGCGGTGAGCGCGGCGTCGGGGTAGGCGGAGCGGGCGACGTAGTGCGGCACGTGGGTGGCGACACCCAGCACGTCGTGTCCGGCCTCCATCAGCCGGTACTCGACCAGGGCCTCCGCGGAACCGGGCACCTGCGCCTCGTCGAACGGGCTGCGGTGGCCGGGCATGAGGTCGGTGCGGTTGCCGTGCGGGGTGATGCCGACGGGGCGGGTGTGCGGGACGCCCATCGGGATGCCGTGGAAGTTGACCGCGAGGCGGACACCGAGCCGTTCGACGATCTGCTCGACGGCGGCGGCGAACCTCTCCCACTCCACGTCGGGCTCCGGCCCGGACAGCAGCAGGAACGGCGCCCCGGTGGCGTCCTGGACCACCCGGACGTCCAGCGTCGGGGTCTCGTACGACGTCCAGCGGTCGCGCCGGAAGGTCAGCAGGGGACGCCGTGCGCGGTAGTCGACGAGGCGGTCGTGGTCGAATCGGGCCACCACCTGGTGCGGCAGCGATTCGAGCAGGCCGTCGACGATCTGCTCACCGGTCTCACCCGCGTCGATGTACCCCTCGAGGTGGTAGAGCATGACCAGGCCGGCCGACTCCTGGGCCAGCGCCATGTCGACGACGGCCAGGCCCTTCGGGTCCCATTCGTACAAACTCTGCGGATCAGCCACGGTTACCGCTCCTCCTTGTGTTCCTGAAGAAGAACGCCCCGAGGGGCACGGGCATTCCCTCCCGTGCCCCTTCACATGGTGTTTACCCAAGTACCCGCGCGTGCAGTGCGGTGACCGCCTTCCGTGCGGAGGTGAACGCCCCGTGCTGCCAGGCGTCCGCGTAGCTCAGGTAGTCACCGGCGAAGTAGACCCGCCCGGCCGCCCGGTTGAGCGGTGCGAAGACCGGGGCGTCGGGGCCGCCCGCCAGTGAGTGCCAGGACGCCTCCAGGTGCGGGGTCTGCCGCCAGTGGTGGGAGAACGAGGTGGCGAGTTCGGTCCGGTACTTGTCGCCGTGGATCTTCACGCCCTGGGCCACGGCCCGCGCCTCCCGCCGGGCCGGGGTGAGGGCGGCGTACGCGTCGGCGTCGGCGCCGGTGTTGTAGTACCCGATGATGGTGCCGCGCCTGCCCTGGTGGCCGTAGGAGGGGTACCAGATGTGGGCGAGGTCCATGTCCGTCTCGGTGATGCCGCCGTAGATCCGGTGGTCGCTCTCCCACCAGCGGCTGCGGTACTCGAGACCGATCTTCCCGGCCGAGGACGGCTTGCAGGCCTCCAGCGCGCTCTGGACGGCCGGGCCCAGGTTGTGGGCGGTCCCGGCCAGGATGTTGGGCGGCAGCGCGGCGACGCAGTAGTCCGCCTCGATGCTGCGGGTGCGCCCCGCCCGGTTGTAGGTGACGGTGACGCCGTGCGGGGTGTCGGTGATCTTCGTGACGGCCGCGCCGGTACGGATCCTGCGCTCCCCTATCGCCCGGGTGAGCGCGGCGGGTATCCGGTCCATGCCGCCGACCGGCTGGAACATCAGCATCGCCTGGTCGTACTCGAACTCGAAGGCGAAGTAACGCCCGACGCCACTGGCGAAGACCTCGGACGCGGAGGGTACGGACCCCAGCTCCTCGCCCGGGGTCCCGGCGGCGGCGGGGTCGACGCGGTAGCCGCGCCGGGGGCTTCCGGTGTAGTCGAGCGTGTCTCCGATGTCGCCGAAGTCCTTCAGGAACTCCATGAGCCGTTCCTGGTCGTCGGCGGTGATCTGCCGGTCGAGCGCTCCCTTGTCGGTGGCCTTGGAGAGGAGTTCGGCGACATAGCCGTACACGTCGGCCTTGGCGGTGCGGTAGCGCACCGGGGCCTTCATGCCTGCCTTCTCGTTGTAGATATAGGCGTTGGCGTTCACGTTGGTGAACATCTCGATGGGTACGCCGAGTTCGCGACAGTAGTCGAGGGTGACCATCCACTGCGGGATCCGGCCGGGCCCGCAGTTCATGTACTGGCCGTCGCTGAACCGGGCCGTCTGCCGGACGCCGTGGATGTCGGTGGTGGAATCCCCGCCGCGCACGGTGAAGTTCCGGCCGCCCGTGCGATCGCGGGCCTCCAGGACCGTCACGTCGTAGCCCGCCTTGCCCAGCTCGTAGGCGGTGGCGAGACCGGCGATACCGCCGCCCACGACGACCACCTTGGCCGCGGCCCTGCCGGTCAGCGAGAAGTCCCCCTGGCTGGGGGCCCGGAAGGCGGGTTCACGGCCTGCGGCCTGGGCGGTGGGGGCGAGGCCGAGGGCCCCCATGGTGGCGAACATGGCGCCCGCACCGCCGGTGATGCCGACATTGCGCAGAAAGGTGCGGCGGCTGTCGCCGGGCGTCACCGAGGAGTGGTGCGAAGTCTGGTTCATGGGGCGGCTCCTGTCCGGATCCTGAGGTTGCCGGGATCCTGGCAAGGGCGTGTTACGTGCCGTCAGTTACTCGTGTATCCCGCACGTTTCTCTCTGTTCACCCCGCTCACGCCTCCCGCGGCCCCCACACCTCCGCGCCGCAATGGTCCAGACCTTGACACGGCATCACCCCGTCCCTACCGTCACTGGGCAGCACGTTCAGAAACTCGCCCCACATTCATGTACGAGAACCCTGAACCCCTGACGGGAAGGCACCCCCATGCGCACCCGCACCTTGCTCCCCGCCCTGCTCTCCACCGTCCTGGCCACCGGCGGCCTGATCCTCGCCTCGGCCGCCACCGCCGGAGCGGCGACGGTCATCCAGGTGAGCACCGCGGCCCAGCTCAAGTCGGCCCTCACCGCGGCGGGCCCCGGCGACACGATCCAGCTCGCGGACGGCACGTACACCGGCAACTTCAAGGCGACCGTCCCCGGCACCGCCGCCGCACGGATCACCCTGACCGGCTCCGCCGGGGCCGTCCTCACGGCGGGCGGCGGCTACGGGCTGCACCTCAACGGCGCCTCGTACTGGACCGTGAAGGGCATAACCGTCTCCGGCGGCCAGAAGGGCATCATGGCCGACAGCGCCGACGGCGTCGTCATCGACTCGGTCACCGTGCACGACCTCGACATGGAGGGCGTCCACTTCCGCAAGTCCAGCAGCGACGGCGTCATCAAGAACTCACGGATCTACGACACCGGGCACGACGGACGCGGCATGGGCGAGGGCGTCTACGTGGGCACGGCGGGCGACCTCTCCGACAACAGCGACCGGGTGCAGATCCTGGACAACACGATCGGCCCGGATGTCGGCGGCGAGAACATCGACATCAAGGAGGGCACCACGGGCACCCGGATCACCGGCAACACCTTCGACGGAAGCGGGCTGACCGGCGCCAACTACGACGACTCCTGGGTCGACGTGAAGGGCAACGACGTGCTGGTCGAGGGCAACCGGGGCTCCCGCACGACCAACAACGGCTACGAGACGCACACCCAGCAGAGCGGCTGGGGCTGCGGAACCGTTTTCCGGGACAACACCTCGGACCTGTCCGGTTCGACGGGCGACAAGCGGATCGCGTTCAACGTGACCAACTACAGCGCGAGTTGCCCGACGAAGGTCTACGCGAGCAACACCGTGACGGGCGGCAACGGCCTGACCAACATCGCCGTCACCCCGTAGAAAACCGACTGCTGGAACGACGAATGAGGCCCGCCCCCCGAAGGGGACGGGCCTCACCGTCATCTACTGCAGCCGATGACCGGCCGGAAGGTCAGAGCGTCAGCTCTGGCCGCCCGCCAGCTTCTCGCGCAGGGCAGCCAGGGCCTCGTCCGACGCCAGGGCGCCGGAGTTGTCCGCGGACTCCGAGGAGTACGAACCGCCACCGCCGCCACCGCTGCCGCCGGAGGCAGCCGGAGCCGCGCCGGCCGGGGCGGCAGCGCCCTCGGCAGCAGCGGCCTCGTCGGCCTCGCGGGACTTGATGACCTGGGCCTGGTGCTGCTCGAAGCGCGTCTGCGCCTCGGCGTACTGGGTCTCCCAGACCTCGCGCTGAGCCTCGAAGCCCTCGAGCCAGTCGTTGGTCTCGGGGTCGAAGCCCTCGGGGTAGATGTAGTTGCCCTGGTCGTCGTACGACGCGGCCATGCCGTACAGCGTCGGGTCGAACTCGACCGAGGCCGGGTCGCCACCGAAGGACTCGTTGGCCTGCTTCAGCGAGAGGCTGATCCGACGACGCTCAAGGTCGATGTCGATGACCTTGACGAAGATCTCGTCGTTGACCTGGACGACCTGCTCCGGGATCTCCACGTGGCGCTCGGCCAGCTCGGAGATGTGGACCAGGCCCTCGATGCCCTCGTCGACGCGCACGAACGCACCGAACGGAACGAGCTTGGTGACCTTGCCGGGCACGACCTGCCCGATCTGGTGCGTCCGGGCGAACTGCTGCCACGGGTCTTCCTGCGTCGCCTTGAGCGACAGGGAGACACGCTCGCGGTCCATGTCCACGTCGAGAACCTCGACGGTGACCTCCTGGCCGACCTCGACAACCTCGGAGGGGTGGTCGATGTGCTTCCAGGACAGCTCGGAGACGTGCACGAGACCGTCGACGCCACCCAGGTCCACGAAGGCACCGAAGTTGACGATCGAGGAGACGACGCCGGAGCGGACCTGACCCTTCTGCAGGGTCGTGAGGAACGTCTGGCGAACCTCGGACTGGGTCTGCTCGAGCCAGGCACGGCGGGACAGGACCACGTTGTTGCGGTTCTTGTCCAGCTCGATGATCTTGGCTTCGAGCTCCTTGCCCACGTACGGCTGGAGGTCGCGGACGCGGCGCATCTCGACCAGCGACGCCGGCAGGAAGCCCCGGAGGCCGATGTCGAGGATGAGACCACCCTTGACGACCTCGATGACGGTACCGGTGACGATGCCGTCTTCTTCCTTGATCTTCTCGATGGTGCCCCAGGCACGCTCGTACTGAGCGCGCTTCTTCGAGAGGATCAGGCGGCCTTCCTTGTCCTCCTTCTGGAGAACCAGGGCCTCGATCTCGTCGCCGACCTTGACGACCTCATTGGGGTCGACGTCGTGCTTGATCGAGAGCTCGCGGCTCGGGATGACACCTTCGGTCTTGTAACCGATGTCGAGGAGAACCTCGTCGCGGTCAACCTTGACGATGACACCATCAACGATGTCGCCGTCGTTGAAGTACTTGATCGTCTCGTCGATGGCCGCGAGGAACGCGTCCGCGTCGCCGATGTCGTTGACCGCAACCTGCGGAGTGGTGGCGGTGGTCTCGGTGCTGCTCGTCATGTGGGAAAGGGCTCCGGTACGGACAGTGAGTCGAAGTTACTGCTACGCCGTGAGCCCGTATCGCCTCTGCGGAAGCCGGACAGCCCAGGAGGCGCCGAATCCCGCGAGCGGGAGGCGCCTCGTGAACCGAGGGGACATACAGCAGATGCGAGCGCGGCCTGCTAGGTCTGAGGCGCGCAGGCTCGCAGCGCAACTTGTAGCATACGGGGGCAGCAGGGCAGGGTCAATGCGCGAAGGCGCACACCAGGGGCGGAACGCCCCATACCCGGCACAACTCGTGTTCACCGAGGCCACATCGGTCCCGATGACGTCCCGGACACACGGGTTGCCCACCCACAAATGCCCCCTTGGTACGTACCGCGTACGACGGGGTGAAGGCAAACTACAGCGACGGGCACGATGAGCCAAGAGATTCCCCCTGCCGAACCCTCCGCACGCTCCCGGACCCCGGAGCTGCCCGAACTCTCCGAGCCCGAGGTGACCCGCCGCGGCGCGGATGTGGCCGAGAGCAGCCGGGCCAGCCGGGGCTGGTGGGACCGCAACGCCGACGAGTACCAGAACGAGCACGGGACCTTCCTCGGCGACGACAGGTTCGTCTGGGGCCCGGAGGGCCTCGACGAGACGGAGGCCGGGCTGCTCGGCCCCCTGGACGACCTGGCGGGCCTGGACATCCTGGAGATCGGGGCGGGCGCGGCGCAGTGCTCCCGCTGGCTGGCCGCCCAGGGCGCCCGCCCGGTCGCGCTCGACCTCTCGCACCGCCAGCTCCAGCACGGGCTGCGGATCGGCGGCGTCCCGCTGGTCCAGGCCGACGCCGGGGTGCTGCCCTTCCGCGACGGCAGCTTCGACCTGGCCTGCTCCGCCTACGGCGCCGTGCCGTTCGTCGCCGACCCGGTCCAGGTGTTCCGCGAGGTGCGCCGGGTGCTGCGCCCCGGCGGCCGCTGGGTCTTCTCCGTCACGCACCCGGTCCGCTGGGCCTTCCCGGACGAGCCGGGGCCAGAGGGGCTGTCCGTCGCCGCCTCGTACTTCGACCGCACCCCCTACGTCGAGCAGGACGAGAACGGCGACGCGGTGTACGTGGAACACCACCGCACGCTCGGTGACCGGGTACGGGACGTGATCGCGGGCGGATTCCGCCTGGTCGACCTCGTGGAACCGGAGTGGCCGGAGTGGAACAGCCAGGAGTGGGGCGGCTGGTCGCCGCTGCGCGGCAACCTGATCCCCGGAACCGCCATCTTCGTCTGCGAGCGCGACTGAGACACCGGCCGGTGCGGGGCACGGCGGCGCAGCGTACGAGACTGGGGCCGTGATCCGCACCGACGCCCTGGACCAGCTGCCCGTCCGCACCGCCGTGCCCGCGCTGCGGCGGGCCCTCGACGACCGGGGTGTCGCCGTCCTGTGCGCGCCCCCCGGCACCGGCAAGACCACCCTCGTCCCGCTGGTCCTGGCCGGGCTGACCGGCGACGGACCGCCGCGCCGGGTCGTGGTCGCAGAGCCCCGGCGGATCGCGGCCCGCGCGGCGGCCCGGCGGATGGCCTGGCTGCTGGGCGAGCAGACCGGCGAGCGCGTCGGGTTCACCGTGCGCGGGGAGCGGGTGGTGGGCGCCGACACCGTGGTGGAGGTGGTCACCACCGGGGTGCTGCTCCAGCGCCTCCAACGCGACCAGGAGCTGTCCGGCGTCGACGCGGTGATCATCGACGAGTGCCACGAGCGCCATCTGGACGCGGACACGGTGGCCGCGTTCCTCCTGGACGTACGGGCGGCGATCCGGCCCGATCTGCGGCTGGTCGCCGCGTCCGCGACGACGGACGCGCAGGGCTGGGCCCGACTGCTCGGGGACGCCCCGGTGGTCGAGGCGCAGGGCATCTCCCACCCGGTGGAGGTGGTGTGGGCACCGCCGGTCCGGCCGGTGCGGCCGCCGCACGGGATGCGGGTCGATCCCGCGCTGCTGACCCATGTCGCCGCCGTGGTGCGGCGGGCACTGGCCGAGCGGGACGGCGACGTCCTGTGCTTCCTGCCCGGGGTCGGCGAGATCGGCCGGGTGGCGGGACAGCTGTCCGGGGTCGCGGCCCAGGTGCTCCAGGTGCACGGGCGGGCCCCGGCGGCGGTGCAGGACGCGGTGCTGGCCGGTTCGTCCGAGGGCCGCCGGGTGGTGCTGGCGACCTCGGTGGCGGAGTCCTCGCTGACCGTGCCGGGGGTGCGGACCGTCGTCGACTCGGGGCTGGCCAGGGAGCCGCGCACCGATCACGCCCGGGGCCTGAGCGCGCTGACGACGGTACGGGCCTCGCAGGCGGCGGGCCGTCAGCGCGCGGGCCGGGCCGGCCGCGAGGCGCCCGGGGCGGTCTACCGCTGCTGGGAGCAGGCGGAGGACGGGCGGCTCGCCCGGTTCCCCTCCCCCGAGATCAAGGTGGCCGACCTCGCGGCGTTCGCCCTCCAGGCCGCCTGCTGGGGCGATCCGGAGGCGACCGGGCTCGCGCTGCTCGACGCGCCTCCGGCCGGTGCGATGGGCGCCGCCCACGAGGTCCTGACGGCGGTCGGCGCGATCGGCCCGGACGGGCGGGTGACCGAGCGAGGCGTACGGATGTCCCGGCTGGGGCTGCACCCGCGGCTGGCCAGAGCCCTGCTGGACGGGGCGGCCTCGGTCGGCGGACGCCGGGCGGCGGAGGTGGTGGCGCTGCTGAGCGAGGAACCGCCGAGGGAGTACGGGGACGACCTGGCGGCCGCGTTGCGCACCGCGCGCCAGGGCAAGGACGCCTACGCGGCCCGCTGGCGCCAGGAGGTGCGGCGGCTGTCCTCGTCGTCCAAGGGCTCCGGTGGCGGCGGTTCCGGTCCGGACGACGCAGCGGTGGGCCTGGTGGCGGCCCTGGCCTTCCCGGAGCGGGTGGCGCGGGCCCGGGGCGAGGGGACGTTCCTGATGGCGTCCGGCACGGGCGCGGAGCTGCGGGACGGCTCACGGCTGCGCAGCGCGGGGTGGCTCGCGGTCGCGGTCGCGGACCGTCCGGCGCACGCCGCGTCCGCACGGGTCCGGCTCGCCGCCGTCATCGACGAGGACACGGCACGCCTGGCGGCCGGACACCTGCGGTTCGCGGGCGAGGAGGTCCGCTGGGACGGCCACGACGTGGTGGCCCGCCGGGTGGAACGCCTCGGCGCCGTCGAACTCTCCGCGCGCCCCCTGAAACAGCCCGACCCCGCCCTCGTCCGCGAGGCCCTGGTGGAGGGGCTGCGGCGGGAGGGGCTCGGCCTGCTGCGCTGGACCCGGGACACCGGACAGCTTCGGGAGCGGCTGGCCTTCCTGCACCGGGAGCTGGGCGAGCCCTGGCCGGACGTGTCGGACGAGGCGCTGCTGAGCCGTACCGAGGAGTGGCTGGAGCCCGAGCTGTCGCGGGCCCGGCGCCGCTCGGCGCTGGCCGGGATCGACGCCGGGCAGGCGCTGCGCCGGCTGCTGCCCTGGGCGACCGGCGAGGGGGCCCGGCTGGACGAGCTGGCCCCGGAGCGGATCGAGGTGCCGAGCGGCTCGCGGATCAGAGTGGAGTACGGCGGGCCGCAGCCGGTGCTCGCGGTGAAGCTCCAGGAGCTGTTCGGGCTCCAGGAGACCCCGAGGGTGGCCGGCGTACCGGTGCTGGTGCACCTGCTCTCCCCGGCCGGCCGGCCCGCCGCGGTGACGGCGGACCTGGCGTCGTTCTGGCGGGAGGGCTACAGGGCGGTGCGCGCGGAGCTGCGCGGCCGTTACCCGAAGCACCCGTGGCCGGAGGACCCGACGACGGTGGAGGCGACCCGGTTCACGAAGGCCCGGCTCAAGCGGGAGTAGGTTCCGGGTCCGGGACGGGTTCGGGCACGGCGTGCGGCCTCGGTGTGCCGGGCCGCCGCGAGCGGGCCTCCAGCCAGAGCGACAGGGCCAGGAGCGCGGCGCCGAGGAAGAGGAAGCCCCAGGGCAGGTACGAGGTCAGCAGCAGGACCAGCACCCGCTGGGACTTGACCTGGTCGACGATCGAGGCGATGTAGTCCTCGCGCATCTTCACGTCCCCGGCGAACACGGTGACGGTGTCCTTGGGCATGCCCATCGCCTTCGCGTTCCGCATCTCCTCCTTGTGGATCTCCTCGCCGTTGACCGGCGCCCCGGTGACGGGATCGACCCAGAACATCCGCTTGGTGGTGTACCAGCGGGTCATCCCGGTCTTGGCGATCTGCGCCGGGGTGATCCCCTTGATGGGCATCGTCTTCGGCATCGGGACCTTGGTCCACGGGACGGTCTGCTCGAAGTAGTAGACCTTCAGGCCGCGGAAGGTCTGGGTGCCCTTGTAGTGGATGGGCGAGCTGGTGCGGGTCTGGGCGTCGAAGTACTCGTAGTCCCGCTTCTCGGTGAGGAAGGGCCACTTGTACTCGATGCCCTCGCGGCTGACCTGGTCGCCGTCGACCATTTCACCCGTGGCGTGGACCGGGGCCTGGCTGTGCGCGTCGAAGATGTAGCGCTCGGGGATCTTGGAGACCATCTTGCCGTCCGGGCCCTGGACATAGGAGAGGGCGTCCCAGACGACGACGTCGCGGCCGGCGCTGCGCTCGATCTTCTCCGACTCCTCCACGTTGCCCTTGAGGGTCTGCACGATGGTGAGCTTGTCGACCTTCTTGGCCGTGAGGGTGCTGTAGTCGAGCAGGGTCGCGGGCTTCGCCTCCAGCACCGTCTCCTGGTACTGGTTCGGCGGGATCTTCGCCAGCCGCGGGAAGGCGTACCAGCGCAGCAGCGGCGACATGGCTGCGAAGAAGACGGCGAAGGCCAGGAGTACGAGGCTGGCTCGGCGGCGCATGGGGTGTCCTCCCTCTGCATTCCGTGGTGCGAACAGGCTCTGTGCGGTGCGGACGGCTAGTTCTTGGGGCCCGGGACGGTGGTCAGCAGGGGTTTGGGCGAGGTCTCGCCGGGTGGTGCGCCCACCGCGCTGATGGTGAGCACGAGGGCGAGGGCGGCGGCCAGTCCGATGGCGGCGGCGACTAGGGCACGCATGCTCGGCCTCCCGGGGCGCGGAAACTGATGGGGCGTCAGGGCTGGGGCACCGTAGCAACCGGGGCGCGAGATGAGAACACCTGGTGTGCTCCGCGCCCATGTTCGCCGTCGCGGCGGCCCGCCGCCGGGCGGTCCCGGCCGGGCTGCTGAGCACCTGACCCGGCACCACAGCGAACAGCCCCTCCGCCGGATTCCGGCGGAGGGGCTGCTGTGGTCGTGGAACGTCCGGGTCAGGCGCCCGCTTCGGTCCCGGCCTCGGTTCCGGCGTCGGTACCGGTCCCTGTTCCGGTCTCCGATCCGGCTTCCGCCGCCGCTTCGACCGTCAGCTCGATGTCGACGGTGGCGCCGCCCGCGGTGGTGAGGCGCAGCTTGTACGTGCCCGCGGTGTCACCGGCGTGGATCTTCGAGAGGACGAGCTTGCCGTCGGCGTCGGTGCTCAGGTCCGTCAGGGTGCGGACCTGCTTGCCGTCCTTCTCCTCGAAGTACGGGCCCTTGTCGTTCTCGACCGGCTTCTCGTCGTCGGTGATCATGGTGGCGGTGACGGCGACGCCGTGGGCGGCCGCCTTCTTGTACATCGCCTTGAACGCGATGTCGTCGAAGGTGGCGCCGGCCTCTGCGGTCAGCTTCTCGGTGCCGGTCCTGGCGATCGTGTCGGCCTGCCGGGCGGTGACCTTCGCGGAGTAGCTCACGGCGGGCAGCGAGGTGCCGGTGGCCGTCGCGCGCACGGCGAAGTCGCCTGTCTTCTCGCCCGCCTTGAGCACCGGTGCGGTGACCGTGCCGTCGGCGCCGGTGGTGAGGATGACGGTGCGCTTCCCGCCGGTGAACGCGGCGTCCGTGTCACCGGTGATCGCGAAGGTCACGGAGACCTTGGCGAGCGGGCCGCCGAGGCCGTTCCGCGCCCGCACCTTGATCCGCTCGGTGAAGGCGTCGCCCGCCATGGCGGTCAGCGGGCCGGTGCCCGCGTTCTTCACCCCGGCGAGGGTCTGGGACGGCGTGGGGTCCGGCGTCGGCGGCGGGTTGGACGGCTTGTCGGCCGGGCCGCCCGGGTCGGACGGGCTGGGGCTCGGCTTCGACGGAGGCTTCGGAGTCGCCGAGCCGTGCGGCGACGGTGACGGCGTGGGTGACGTCGAGGCACCGGGGTGCCTGGAGGACGGGTTCCGGTCCGTGCCGCTGCCGAGGCCGGAGGGCAGGACGCCGCTGCCGTCCGGTACCTCGTGGGTGCCGCGCTTGTAGTACTCGAACCAGGAGCGGACGGTACGCAGGTACTCGTCCGAGTGGTTGTAACTCAGGACCGCCTGGTCCAGGTTGGTCGCGAGCGACAGATCGCGGGAGCCGGCGCAGAGGTAGCGCCCGGCGGCGAGGGCCGCGTCGTAGATGTTGTTGGGGTCCTTGCGGCCGTCGCCGTTGCCGTCCTGGCCCCAGGTCTCCCAGGTCGACGGGATGAACTGCATCGGGCCGACCGCGCGGTCGTGCGTCGAGTCCCCGTCGTAGGCACCGTTGTCGGTGTCCTTGATCAGGGCGAAGCCCTGGCCGTTGAGGGCCGGGCCGAGGATCGGGGAGAGCGTGGTGCCCTGCGCGTCGACGCGGCCGCCGCGGGCCTGGCCGGACTCGACCTTGCCGATCGCGGCGAGGAGCTGCCACGGCAGCCGGCAGGCGGCGTCCGTGCCCGCGACGGTCTGCTGGGTCTTCTTGTACGCCGCCAGGATCGACGCCGGTATGCCCGATTCCGCACTGCCCGTCACCGGCAGGTCGACGGAAGTGCCGGGCTTGTCCGGGGTGTTCAGCGGCGGCAGGTCCGTGAAGTAGGGCGAGTTGCCGGAGGCCGCGCTGTCGTCCGACGGAGTCGCGCCGGCTGCGGGCTGGTCGTCCTCGGACGCCACCAGGGGCGAACCGGGGCCCTGCGAGGCGGAAAGTGCGGCGACGGCGGCGGCGGCCACAGCAGTGGTGGTCGCCCCTCTGCGCAGTCGGCGACCGAATTGCACTGCCATAACGTGTGGGCCCTCCCCGTCGTCGGCGTCCGCGCTCCCCTGCGCCTGGACTCAGGCGACCCTACGGCAACTTGTGCCGCCCGAACACAGTGGCCTTACCGCTTCTCACCGGTTTCTCACGTTCCGGATCACAAGGTGTACAGGGGGCGGCGCTCCGGTGACGGCGGCTCACCCATACTTCCACCATGCCGTTCACCCTCAGCCATGCCGCAGCCGTCCTGCCGGGACTCCGCCGCGACGGAACGGGGCGCGGGCCACTCGTCGCCTCCGCCCTCGTCGCCGGTTCGTTCGCCCCCGACATCACGTACTACGCGGACACCGCCGTTCCCGGCGCCATGGAGTTCGGGGAAGTCACCCACGCGGTGTGGGGGGTGTTCACGGTGGACGTCCTGATCACCGCGGCGACCGTCGCACTGTGGCTGCTGCTGCGCGAACCACTGGTCGCGCTGCTGCCGAAGAGGCATCAGGGCCGGGTGTACGCACTGGTACGGGGAGCCCAGCGGGGGCCCGGACAGGGGCCGTGGGGGGTCCGGGACGGTGCTTGGTTCGTCGCGTCGGCGGTCATCGGCGCCGCTACGCATGTGGTCTGGGACGCGTTCACCCACCACGACCGGTGGGGGGTGCGGCTGGTGCCGGTGCTCAGCCGGGACGCGGGCGGATACCCGGTGTTCCAGCTGGTGCAGTACGGCACTTCGGCAGTGGCGCTGACCGTGCTCGCCCGGTTCACGGTCGCCGCGCTGCGGCGCAACGGCGGACAGCCCGCGCCCGCGTCCGTACCGGTGCTGGGCCGCCGGGCGCGGTGGTACGCGGCCGGCTTCATCGGCCTGTGCGTGGTGCTGGGCACCGTTCACCGGTGCGCGCGCTGGTACGCGTACTTCGGGCACATCGACACCCCGCTCGACATCATCCCGACCGCGTGCTTCGGCGCCGGCGCCGGACTCGCGGTGGGGCTGGTGCTCTACGGGGTGTGGATGCGGCTCCCGGGGCGCGGCGGCCCCGGCGCCCCGACGCTCCCCGCCACCGGACGGGCCCGCAGAAGGAGCCCGTCCGACAGCTGAGGGCGTTGCCCGCCGGGGCCCCCGGAGCCGTCCGGGCCCCCGGAGCCGTCTGGCCCCACCCGGTCCGGGCCCCGGGAGCCCTCCGCGGACCGGGAGCCCCTCGCGGCGGCCCCGGCCGTCAGTGCGCCGCGGACTCCCAGTCCGTGCCGACACCGACCGACACATCGAGCGGCGCCCGCAGCTGCACCGCGGTCGACATCTCGTGGCGCAGGATGCCCTCCACCTGTTCCCGCTCACCCGCGGCGATCTCCAGCACGATTTCGTCATGCACCTGGAGGAGCATCCGGGAGGTCAGCTCCGCCTCGGTGAGCGCCCGGTCGACCTGGAGCATCGCGACCTTGACGATGTCCGCCGCCGTGCCCTGGATCGGGGCGTTGAGCGCCATCCGCTCGGCCGTCTCCCTGCGCTGGCGGTTGTCGCTGTTCAGGTCCGGCAGGTAGCGGCGGCGGCCGAAGACCGTCTCCGTGTAACCGGTGGCGCGGGCCTCCTCCACCACCCGGCGCAGATAGTCGCGGACCCCGCCGAACCGCTCGAAGTAGGTGTCCATCAGGCCCCGGGCCTCGCCCGCCTCGATGTTCAGCTGCTGGGAGAGGCCGAACGCGGAGAGGCCGTAGGCCAGCCCGTAGCTCATGGCCTTGATCTTGCGCCGCATCTCCGGATCGACCGCGGTCTTCTCGACCCCGAAGACCTGCGAGGCGACCGTGGTGTGCAGGTCCTCACCAGAGGTGAACGCCTCGATCAGGCCCGCGTCCTCGGAGAGGTGGGCCATCACCCGCAGTTCGATCTGGCTGTAGTCCGCCGTCATCAGCGTCTCGAAGCCCTCGCCGACGACGAAGCCGCGACGGATGGCCCGGCCCTCGTCCGTACGGACGGGGATGTTCTGCAGATTCGGGTCGGTCGAGGACAGCCGGCCGGTCGCCGCCACCGTCTGGTTGAACGTGGTGTGGATCCGGCCGTCCGCCCCGATCGTCTTGACCAGGCCCTCGACCGTCACCCGGAGCTTCGCCTGCTCGCGGTGGCGCAGCATGATGACGGGCAGCTCGTGCTCCGTCTGCGCGGCCAGCCACGCCAGCGCGTCGGCGTCCGTGGTGAAACCGGTCTTCGTCTTCTTCGTCTTCGGCAGGCCCAGCTCACCGAACAGCACTTCCTGGAGCTGCTTGGGCGAGCCGAGGTTGAACTCCCGGCCCACCGCCGCGTGCGCCTCCTTCACCGCCTGCTGCACGGCGCCCGCGAACTGCTGCTCCATGCCCTCCAGATGGGCCCGGTCGGCCGCGATGCCGTGCCGCTCCAGGCGGGCCAGCAGGATGGACGTCGGCAGCTCCATGTCGTGGAGCAGCTCGGCCGCGCCCACCTCCCCCAGCCGGGTGGTGAACGCGTCCCCGAGATCCAGGACCGCACGGGCCTGCGCCATCAGCGCGTCGGCCTCCGCCCGGTCGTCCGCGCCGAAGGCCAGCTGACCGTCGGAGGCGGCCGCCGGGGCCAGCTCCCGCCCCAGGTACTCCACCGCGAGGGCGTCCAGCGCGAAGGACCGCCGGCCGGGCTTGACCAGGTAGGCGGCGAGCGCGGTGTCCATCGACACGCCCTCGATCCGCCAGCCGTGCTCCGGGAAGACCCGCATGGCGCTCTTCGCGTTGTGCATGACCTTCGGCCGGCCGGCGTCCGCGATCCAGGCCGCGAACGCCTGCTCGTCGGCCTCGTCCAGCTGCGTGGGGTCGAACCAGGCGGCGGCCCCGCCCGCCGCGGCGAGCGCGATCTCGGTGACCGTGCCGCTGCCGAGCGCCCAGGTGTCGACCGTCGCGACGCCGAGCGGCTGCCCGCCGTGCTCGGCCAGCCACGGGGCGACCTCGCCCGCGCCCAGCACCGCGCCGTCCAGCTCGACGCCCGCGGCGGGCGCCGGCGCCTCGTCCTCCGTCTTGCCCGGGTCCACCGCGAGCAGCCGCTCACGCAGGCTCGGATTGCGGATCTCCAGCACATCCAGCACCCCGGTGACCGCGGTGCGGTCGTAGGGGGCGCGCTCCAGGTCACCGGGGGTCTTCGGCAGCGCGACGTCCCGGACCATCTCGGTCAGCCGCCGGTTCAGCCGCACCGCGTCCAGATGGTCGCGGAAATTCTGCCCGGCCTTGCCCTTGACCTCCTCGGCCCGCTCCACCAGCTCGTCGAACGAACCGAACTGGTTGATCCACTTCGCGGCCGTCTTCTCACCGACCCCGGGAATGCCCGGAAGGTTGTCCGACGGGTCACCGCGCAGCGCCGCGAAATCCGGGTACTGCCGCGGGGTGAGCCCGTACTTCTCCTCGACCTTCGCCGGGGTGAAGCGGGTCAGCTCCGAGACGCCCTTCGTCGGGTACAGCACCGTGACGTTGTCCGTGATCAGCTGGAACGAATCCCGGTCACCGGTGACGATCAGCACTTCGAAACCGGCCGCCTCCGCCTGGGTGGCCAGCGTCGCGATCACATCGTCCGCCTCGAAGCCGTCGACCGCGAAACGGTCGGCGTGCATCGCGTCGAGCAGCTCCCCGATCAGCTCGACCTGCCCCTTGAACTCGTCCGGCGTCTTCGACCGGTTCGCCTTGTACTCGGGGAACTCCTGCGCGCGCCACGTCTTGCGGGACACGTCGAACGCCACCGCGAAATGCGTCGGCGCCTCGTCACGCAACGTGTTCGCCAGCATCGACGCGAAGCCGTACACCGCGTTCGTCGGCTGTCCCGCCCCGGTCGTGAAATTCTCCGCAGGCAGCGCAAAGAACGCCCGGTACGCCAGGGAGTGCCCGTCCATCAGGAGCAGGCGCGGTCGGTTGTCTGCCGTCTTCTTCGATGCCGTCTCAGCCACACCCCGATCCTGCCACGTACCACTGACAATCCGGACCGGCGACCGCCCCGGGCCGTCCGCGAGGCCGCTCGCAGGTCCGCCCGCCGGGCCGCTCACCGGGCCGCTCACCGGGCCGCCCTACCGTGCCGCGTGCCAGGATCGGTGGAGAAGGAAACACGCACAGCGGACCCCACCCGGTCCGCAGCCGGCTCAAAGGGGAAAGACGATGGCCACCAAGCCGCCCGCAGGTGATCCGGTCCAGGACGCGCCACAGGTCGAACCGGCCAAACACGCCGCCGCCGGGCTGCCCGCCGTCGCCCACAGCCTGCGCATCGCCCAGCAGCAGATGGGGGTCCGCCGCACCGCGCAGACCCTCCTCAAGGTCAACCAGAAGGACGGCTTCGACTGCCCCGGCTGCGCCTGGCCGGAGGGCGACAAACGGCACACCGCCGAATTCTGCGAGAACGGCGCCAAGGCCGTCGCGGAGGAGGCGACGCTGCGCCGCGTCACCCCGGACTTCTTCGCCGCCCACTCCGTCCCGGACCTCGCCACCCGCAGCGGCTACTGGCTCGGCCAGCAGGGACGCATCACCCAGCCCGTCTACCTGCCGGAAGGCGCCGACCACTACCAGGCCGTGACCTGGGAGCGCGCCTTCGCCATCATCGCCGAGGAACTCACCGCCCTCGACTCCCCCGACGAAGCCCTCTTCTACACCTCCGGACGCACCAGCAACGAGGCCGCGTTCCTCCTCCAGCTGTTCGCCCGCGAATTCGGCACCAACAACCTGCCCGACTGCTCCAACATGTGCCACGAGTCGTCCGGCTCCGCGCTCACGGAGACCATCGGCGTCGGCAAGGGCTCCGTCTCCCTGGAGGACCTGCACCACGCCGACCTGATCATCGTCGCCGGACAGAACCCAGGCACCAACCACCCCCGGATGCTCTCCGCCCTGGAGAAGGCCAAATCCGCCGGCGCGAAGATCATCTCGGTGAACCCGCTGCCCGAGGCCGGCCTCGAACGGTTCAAGAACCCCCAGACCCCCCTCGGCATGGTCAAGGGCGCCGCCCTCAACGACCTCTTCCTCCAGATCCGCATCGGCGGCGACCAGGCCCTCTTCCGACTGCTCAACAAACTGATCCTGCAGACGGAGGGCGCCGTCGACGAGACCTTCGTCGCGGAACACACCCACGGCTACCAGGCGTTCGCCGAAGCCGCCGCAGAAGCCGACTGGGACGAGACCCTCACCGCCACCGGCCTCGACCGCGCCGCCATCGAAGAGGCCCTCGCGATGGTCCTCGCCTCCAAACGCACCATCGTGTGCTGGGCCATGGGACTCACCCAGCACAAGCACTCCGTGCCGACCATCCGCGAAGTCGTCAACTTCCTTCTCCTGCGCGGCAACATCGGCCGCACCGGCGCCGGAGTCTGCCCCGTGCGCGGCCACTCCAACGTCCAGGGCGACCGCACCATGGGCATCTTCGAACGGCCCGCCCCCGCCTTCCTCGACGCCCTCGACAAGGAATTCGGCATCACCTCACCACGCCACCACGGCTACGACGTGGTCCGCTCCATCCAGGCCCTGCGCGACGGCGACGCCAAGGTCTTCTTCGCCATGGGCGGCAACTTCGTCGCCGCCACCCCCGACACCCACGTCACAGAGGCCGCCATGCGCAGCGCCCGCCTCACCGTGCACGTCTCCACCAAGGTCAACCGCTCCCACGCCGTCACCGGCACCCGCGCCCTGATCCTGCCCACCCTGGGCCGCACCGACAAGGACGTCCAGGCCGGCGGCAAGCAGTTCGTCACCGTCGAGGACTCCATGAGCATGGTGCACGCCTCCCGCGGCAACCTCACCCCCGCCAGCCCCCACCTGCTCTCCGAACCCGCCATCGTCGCCCGCCTCGCCCGCGCCGTCCTCGGACCCGCCTCCACCACCCCCTGGGAGGAGTTCGAGAAGGACTACGCCACGATCCGCGACCGCATCTCCCGCGTCGTCCCCGGCTTCGAGAACTTCAACGCACGCGTCGCCCACCCCGGCGGATTCACCCTCCCGCACGGCCCCCGCGACTCCCGCCGCTTCCCCACCGCCACCGGCAGGGCCAACTTCACCGCCGCCCCCGTCGAGTTCCCCGAACTCCCCGAAGGACGACTGCTGTTGCAGACCCTGCGCTCCCACGACCAGTACAACACCACCATCTACGGCCTCGACGACCGCTACCGAGGCATCAAGGGCGGCCGACGCGTCGTCCTCGTCAACCCCTACGACGCCACCGCCCTCGGCCTCACCGACGGCGCCTACGCCGACCTCGTCAGCGAGTGGAAGGACGGAACCGAACGGCGCGCCCCCGGCTTCCGCGTCGTCCACTACCCCACCGCCCGGGGCTGCGCCGCCGCCTACTACCCCGAGACCAACGTCCTGGTCCCCCTCGGCTCCACCGCCGACACCAGCAACACCCCCGCCAGCAAATCCGTCGTGATCCGCTTCGAGAACGTCCACTGACACCCCGGGCCCGCCCTCACCGCACAGGCACAGGCACAGGCACAGGCGCACTAAGCGTCCGCTCAGCCGTCTGATAAGAACAACGGACACCACACGCAGCAGCGCACCACCGCAGAGAGACGGAGCCGGACCCATGGGCGAGCACACCACACCCAAGTTCCCCCAGGAGATCATCGACGAGTACGCCGCCCTCGGCGTCGACCTCCCCGCCCTGTTCTCCGCCGGACACCTCGGCGAACGCATGGGCGTCCGGATCGTCGAGGCCGCCGCGGACCGCGTCGTCGGCACCATGCCCGTCGAGGGCAACACCCAGCCCTACGGACTCCTACACGGCGGCGCCTCCGCCGTCCTCGCCGAGACCCTCGGCTCCGTCGGCGCCATGCTCCACGGCGGCGCCACCAAACTCGCCGTCGGCGTCGACCTGAACTGCACCCACCACCGAGGGGCCCGCAGCGGCCTCGTCACCGGCGTCGCCACCCCCGTACACCGCGGCCGCACCACCGCCACGTACGAGATCGTCATCACCGACGAGCACGACAAGCGCGTCTGCACCGCCCGACTCACCTGCCTCCTGCGTGACGCACCGAAGAACGCACCGGAGGTCACACCCAAGGGCGAAACCGCCTGACCGCCCCACACCCCCACCCCCGCACCCCGCTGCCCGGCCGGACCACAAACCGGCCGGGCAGCGCCATATCCCCCCACAACCACCGCCCCACGCACCGCAATTGACCGCCCACACCGACCAACACCCTTGACCGCACACCCCGTTCTGTGGCCCACTCAGCAGCCACGCCCGCCCGCGCACCCGCCACCCCGCGTCGACCACACCACCCCCGACGTAACACTGCGTAACATCCGCGCAATGTTCACCCGCCCCGACGCAGCCCGAAGAACCCGGCCCCGCAGGCACCGGGCACTTTCGCGCGCACCGACGCGCCCTCCCGCACCCCCACCACGCGACAGCAGCAAGATCGGTTCAAGCCCCTTAGCAGAGCTGCGCGTTCTCAGAATGCGGTCACTTCACGGTCCAGTAAAAAGCCGTACATGTCAGCACAGCCACCTCAAGCCTTCCTCAAAGGCATAACAAGACAGTCACATCATTCGGCTGACCCATCCCCGACCCCCGCCCCTGCCCTTAGAGTCACCGCCAGTCACCGCGCCGCCGGGCGCGTCTACGGCACGGCCCTGTACCAACCAGTACGGCCCGGCGAACGACACGGCACCTCAAGCAGAGGAGGCCGCGCCAGGGAAAGGACTTTTCGTGCGACACCGTTCTTTGCTCATCCTCACCACAGTGCTCACCACAGGAGCACTGACACTCACCGCCTGCGGGTCGCGCGACGACGACAAGAAGAGCAGCGACAGCGGCGGCACCCAGACCGTCGTCATCGGCGTCGACGCACCCATCACCGGTGACCTCTCCGCGCTCGGCCTCGGCATCAAGAACTCCGCCGACCTCGCCGCCAAAACGGCGAACAAGGCCAAGACCGTCCCCGGCATCAACTTCGTCGTCAAGCCCCTCGACGACCAGGCCCAGCCCTCCGTCGGCCAGCAGAACGCCCAGAAGTTCATCGACGACGACACCGTCCTCGGCGTCGTCGGCCCCCTGAACTCCGGCGTCTCCCAGTCGATGCAGAAGCCGCTCAACGACGCCAGCCTCACCCAGGTCTCCCCCGCCAACACGGGCACCGAACTGACCCAGGGCGAGAACTGGAAGACCGGCGACAAGAAGCGCCCCTTCAAGACCTTCTTCCGTACCGCCACCACGGACCAGATCCAGGGCGCCTTCGCGGCGAAGTACCTCTACAACAACGCGAAGATCAAGCAGGTCTACCTCATCGACGACCAGAAGCCCTACGGCGCCGGTCTCGCAGCCTCCTTCAAGGCGACCTTCACCAAGCTCGGCGGCAAGATCTCCGGCGCGGACCACATCAACCCCGACGACCGCGACTTCAACGCCGTCGTCACCAAGGTCAAGAAGTCCGGCGCCAAGGCCGTCTACTACGGCGGCGAGTACCCCGCCGGCGCACCCCTGAGCCAGCAGCTCAAGGACAGCGTCAAGATCCCCCTCATGGGCGGCGACGGCATGTACAGCGCCGACTTCATCAAGCTCAACAAGAAGGCCCAGGGCGACATCGCCACCTCCGTCGGCAAGCCCGTCGAGGAACTCGACTCCGCCAAGGACTTCATCGCGAACTACAAGACGGCCGGATACAAGGACGCCTACGAGGCCTACGGCGGCGGCACCTACGACGCCACCTGGTCCATCATCGAGGCCGTCAAGATCGCCGTCGCCGACAACGACGGCAAGCTCCCCGACGACGCCCGCGAAAAGGTCCTCGCCGCCATGGACAAGGTCAAGTTCGACGGCGTCACCGGCCCCGTCTCCTTCGACGAGTTCGGCGACACCACCAACACCATGATGACCGCCTACCAGGTCGACGGCGGAAAGTGGGCCTCCAAGCTCAGCGAGGTCTACAAGCCGTAACCAGCTCCCCGGTCACCACTGACTGACACCAGACCGCGCGGGAGCGCCAAGAGCGCTCCCGCGCGGTGCCATATCCGAACCACTCCACGGAGGCCCTGCGGTGCACGAACTGCCGCAACAGCTGGCCAATGGACTCATCCTCGGCGCGATGTACGGTCTCATCGCGATCGGTTACACGATGGTCTACGGAATCATCCAGCTCATCAACTTCGCCCACGGCGAGATCTTCATGATCGGAGGCTTCGGAGCCCTCACCGTCTACCTCTGGATGCCGGCCGGCGCCAACCTCCTCGCAATCATCCCCCTCATGATCATCGGCGGCGTCATCTGCTCCGTCGCCATCAGCGCAGCCGCCGAACGCTTCGCCTACCGGCCCCTGCGCAACGCACCACGACTCGCCCCCCTCATCACCGCCATCGGCCTCTCCCTCGCCCTCCAGCAAGCCATCTGGAAGTGGTACCCGGACGCCAAGAAGGACCGCTCCTTCCCCCAGTTCAAGGGCGACGCCCTCGACATCTTCGGCGCCCACATCCAGCGCGGCGACCTCTTCGTCCTCATCAGCGCACCCATCTGCATGATCGCCCTCGGCCTCTTCGTCTCCAAGACCCGCGCCGGCCGCGGCATGCAGGCCACCAGCCAGGACCCCGACACCGCCAAGCTCATGGGCATCAACACCGACCGCATCATCGTCATGGCCTTCGCCATCGGTGCCGCGTTCGCAGCCGTCGCCGCCGTCGCCTACGGGCTCAAAAACGGCCAGATCGGCTTCAAAATGGGCTTCATCATGGGCCTCAAAGCCTTCACCGCAGCCGTACTCGGCGGAATCGGCAACATCTACGGCGCCATGCTCGGCGGCGTCGTACTCGGCATCGCCGAATCACTCGCCACCGGCTACATGAGCGACGTTCCCGGCATGGAACTCTTCGGCGGCGGCGCCTGGAAGGACGTATGGGCCTTCGTCCTCCTCATCATCGTCCTGCTGCTCCGCCCCCAGGGCCTGCTCGGCGAACGCGTCGCGGATCGGGCGTGATACGGATGACCACCAACACCACCACCGAGATCACGCCCGTACTCCCCGTGCCCACGTCGGCCGCCCGTGCGGCCACCACAGCCGGATCCGCGCTGACCCTCGCCTCGACGTTCCTCGCCTGGACCTGGACCGACGCATTCCCCGGAGACCTCACCGTCACCGGCTACCCCGGCGGCCTCCAGGTCCTCACCCTCATCAGCGCCGCACTCACCCTGCTCCTCGCACTCTCCGGGTACGGCATCCGAGGCCTCGGCTGGCTCAACCCCTCCGGCAGCAACAACGCCGTCCTCTTCCTGGCCCTCGGCACCTTCGCCACCACCTGGTTCGCCGTCATCGCCATCACGGTCGACCTCGGTGGCCTCGCCAACCTCGAACCCGGCGCATACGCCGCCGCGATAGCCAGCCTCATCGCCCTCCTCGCCACCCTCGGGCTCCCGCTGGACCGCAAAACCCAGGCGTCCCTCCCCAAGCTCCAGATGAAGCTGCCCCTGCGCATCTTCCTCATCCTGGTGCTCGGCGTGGGCACCGTCGCGCTCCTCTTCCGGATCTACCGCGTCATCCGGATCGGCAAGATCGACCGCAACCTCCCCCGCGTAAAGCCCCTGCCCGCCTGGGCCGAAATCCTCACCATCGTCATAGCCTTCGGCGTCGGCCTCTTCATCTTCGCCTACGGCATCGACACCGACTACACCGAACTCTTCATCGGCTTCCTCATCACCGCCGCCTTCGCCTTCACCGCACTGAACCGCGCCGGACTCATCTCCCGCATCACCGCGCTGACCTCGAAGCACCGCAACATCACCCTCACCGCCGCCCTCGTCGCAGCAGTCTGCTTCCCCTTCACGCAGCAGAAAGAGGAATACGCGCTCATCGGCGCCAACATCCTCATCTTCGCGACCGTGGCACTCGGCCTGAACGTCGTCGTCGGCCTCGCCGGCCTCCTCGACCTCGGCTACGTCGCCTTCCTCGGCGTCGGCGCCTACGCCGCCGCCCTGGTCTCCGGCTCCACCATGTCGGCCATCGGCGTCGAATTCCCCTTCTGGGCAGCCATCCTCACCGGCGCCGGAGCCTCACTCATCTTCGGCGTCCTCATCGGCGCCCCCACCCTGCGACTACGCGGCGACTACCTCGCCATCGTCACGCTCGGCTTCGGTGAAATCTTCCGCCTCACCGTGAACAACCTCAACGGCAACAGCGGACCCGACCTCACCAACGGCTCCCAGGGCATCCCGAGCATCCCCGACCTCAACCTCTTCGGGATCGACTTCGGACTCAAGCACGACATCGGCGGCTTCACCCTCGGCAGGTCCGCCAACTACTACCTGCTCATGCTCGTCTTCACCGCCGTCGTCGTCCTCGTCTTCCGCCGCTCCGGAGAATCCCGCATCGGCCGCGCCTGGGTCGCCATCCGCGAGGACGAGACCGCCGCCACCGCCATGGGCATCAACGCCTTCCGGCTCAAGCTCCTCGCCTTCGCCCTCGGCGCCACCCTCGCCGGACTCGCCGGAACCGTGCAGTCACACGTCAACTACACGGTGACACCCGAGCAGTACCAGTTCGCCGGCCCCGTACCCCCGAACTCCGCGTTCCTCCTCGCCGCCGTCATCCTCGGCGGCATGGGAACCCTCAGCGGACCCCTCGTCGGCGCCGCACTGCTCTACCTCATCCCGGCCAAGCTCCAGTTCATGCAGGACTACCAGCTCTTCCTCTTCGGCATCGCACTCATCCTCCTGATGCGCCTGCGCCCCGAAGGACTGGTCGCCGACCGCAGGAAGCAGCTCGAATTCCACGAGACCGACCAGCTCGACGTACCGGAACCGCGGAAGTCCGACGACGTCGACGCCGGCATCGCCAAGGCGGGGGCGTGACCACCATGACCACCACCACGAAAACCGGCACCCCCGTGCTCGACGCCAGCGGCGTCACCATGCGGTTCGGCGGCCTCACCGCCGTCCACAACGTCGACCTCACCGTCAACGCAGGTGAGATCGTCGGCCTCATCGGCCCCAACGGCGCCGGAAAGACCACCTTCTTCAACTGCCTCACCGGCCTCTACGTCCCCACCGAGGGCAAGGTCCGCTACAAGGGCACCGTCCTGCCGCCCAAGCCCCACCTCGTCACCCAGGCAGGCATCGCCCGCACCTTCCAGAACATCCGGCTCTTCGCCAACATGACCGTCCTGGAGAACGTCCTCGTCGGACGCCACACCAGGACCAAGGAAGGCCTCTGGTCCGCCCTCCTGCGCCTCCCCGGCTTCACCAAGGCCGAGAACGCCAGCCGGGAACGCGCCATGGAACTCCTGGAGTTCATCGGCCTCCAGGACAAGGCCGACCACCTCGCGCGCAACCTCCCCTACGGAGACCAGCGCAAGCTGGAAATCGCCCGCGCACTCGCCAGCGACCCCGGCCTCCTCCTCCTGGACGAGCCCACCGCCGGCATGAACCCGCAGGAAACCCGGGTCACGGAAGAGCTCATCTTCGCCATCCGCGACCAGGGCATCGCCGTACTCGTCATCGAGCACGACATGCGCTTCATCTTCAACCTCTGCGACCGCGTCACCGTGCTCGTCCAGGGCGAGAAGCTCGTCGAAGGCACCTCCGACGTCGTCCAGAGCGACGAACGCGTCGTCGCCGCCTACCTCGGCACCCCCTTCGAAGGCGCCCCCGGCGCCGAGGAGATCGCCGAGGTCGAAGCCGCCGAGGCCGTCGCCACCAAGAGCACCACAACCACCACCGACACCACCAGCACCGAGGAGGAGGACACCCGATGACCGCACTGCTAGAGGTCGAGGACCTCCGCGTCGCCTACGGCAA
This sequence comes from Streptomyces sp. NBC_00341, assembly GCF_041435055.1. Lineage (NCBI taxonomy): Bacteria > Bacillati > Actinomycetota > Actinomycetes > Kitasatosporales > Streptomycetaceae > Streptomyces > Streptomyces sp. NBC_00341. The sequence goes on from NZ_CP108002.1 coordinate 2,031,761, forward strand.
GATCGAAGCCGTCAAGGGCATCTCCTTCAGCGTCGAGGCCGGCCAGGTCGTCACCCTGATCGGCACCAACGGTGCGGGCAAGACCACCACCCTGCGCACCCTCTCCGGACTGCTCAAGCCCCTCGACGGCCGCGTCCTGTTCGAGGGCAAGCCGCTGACCGGCATCCCCGCCCACAAGATCGTCGCTCTGGGCCTCGCCCACTCCCCCGAGGGCCGGCACATCTTCCCCCGGCTGACGATCACCGAGAACCTCCAGCTCGGCGCCTACCTCCGCAACGACAGAGCAGGCATCGAGAAGGACATCCAGCGCGCCTACGACCTCTTCCCCATCCTCGGGGAACGCCGAAAGCAGGCCGCCGGCACCCTCTCGGGCGGCGAACAGCAGATGCTCGCCATGGGCAGGGCCCTGATGTGCCAGCCCAAGCTCCTGATGCTCGACGAACCCTCCATGGGCCTCTCCCCGATCATGATGCAGAAGATCATGGAGACCATCGTCGAGCTCAAGTCCCAGGGCACCACGATCCTGCTCGTCGAGCAGAACGCCCAGGCCGCGCTCTCCCTGGCCGACCAGGGCCACGTCATGGAGGTCGGCAAGATCGTCCTCTCCGGCACCGGCGCGGACCTCCTCCACGACGAATCAGTCCGCAAGGCCTACCTCGGCGAGGACTGAACCCGTACGCGCATGGAGAAGGCCCGCCCCCTGGACTGCATCCGGGGCGCGGGCCTTCGCCATGTCCTGGTCCTACGGAACTACTCCGCGGCCTTCTTCTTCTCCTCGGCGTCCTCGATCAACGCCTCGGCCAGCTGCTGCATCGACAGCCGCCGGTCCATCGACGTCTTCTGGATCCAGCGGAACGCCGCGGGCTCGGAGAGCCCGTAGTCCGTCTGCAGGATGCTCTTCGCCCGGTCCACCAGCTTCCGGGTCTCCAGCCGCTGCGACAGGTCCGCGACCTCGCCCTCCAGCGCCTTCAGCTCCGCGAACCGCGACACCGCCATCTCGATGGCCGGCACCACGTCGCTCTTGCTGAACGGCTTCACCAGGTACGCCATCGCCCCGGCGTCCCGGGCCCGCTCCACGAGGTCGCGCTGCGAGAACGCGGTGAGCATCAGGACCGGCGCGATGGACTCCTCGGCGATCTTCTCGGCGGCGGAGATCCCGTCGAGGACCGGCATCTTCACATCGAGGATGACCAGGTCCGGCTTGTGCTCCCGGGCCAGCTCGACAGCCTGCTGCCCGTCCCCGGCCTCACCGACGACCGAGTACCCCTCTTCCTCCAGCATCTCTTTGAGGTCGAGGCGGATGAGTGCCTCGTCCTCAGCGATGACGACGCGGGTCGTCAGCGGCGGGACGTGCGACTTGTCGTCGTCGGACGCGTCTACGGGCTGGGGCGACTCGGGGGTGGTCACGGGGCTCCTTGGCTCAGGGCAGGTACTGCTCCCTTGAGCCTACCTAGCTGCGGTATGGTGGTCGCGCAGCGGGTCGGAGGAAACCTTCGATTCCACTAGCCCCGGTAGCCCAATTTGGCAGCAGGCAATGGATTCAAAACCCATACAGTGTCGGTTCGAGTCCGACTCGGGGCACTTTTCCTTAGATTCCAAGGTCGCAGGGAAACGCCACAGATTCACATGATCGTGTGACTGCAATGCCGTTTCTCCCTCAGAGCGTCCCGCCCCGAGCAAGCTCGGCCGGGTGTACGACCTTCAAACACGCAAGCACGCGCTGGCCCTCCTCGATCAGGGCTTCAGCCAGAACTCCGTAAGCAAGCAAACCGGTATTTCACGAGCGGCCATCCGTTCCTGGATCGTGCGAATCGAGCCCCTCGAATACGCGCGCGGCCGCGAATGCCCTCGATGCGATGACACGCCCGGACACCCCGACGACCCGGCCGCGTACGCGTATCTCCTCGGCCTCTACCTCGGCGACGGCTGTGTCAGCGCGAGCAGGCGAGGTGTCTACTCCCTCCGCATCGCCTGTGCCGACGCCTGGCCGGGCCTCATTTCCGCCTGCGTCGAGGCCATACAGATCACGCGACCGGCCAACAAGGTGTGCCTGGTGCAAAGTCCGGGCTGCCAGTACGTCACATGTTTCAGCAAACACTGGCCCTGCCTCTTTCCCCAGCACGGCCCCGGCAAGAAGCACGAACGCGAAATCTCTCTCGTTGCCTGGCAGCAGGACATCGTCGCCGCCCACCCGTGGGAGTTCATCCGAGGCCTGATCCACTCCGACGGCTGCCGGATCACCAATTGGACAAGTCGACTCGTCAGGGGTCAGACAAAACGCTACGAATACCCCCGCTACTTCTTCACCAACCTGTCGGCCGACATCCTGAGTCTCTTCACGAGCACGCTGGACCAGGTGGGAGTGGAGTGGAAGCAGCCGAACAGCAAGAACATCTCCGTCGCCCGACGGGCATCCGTGGCGCTCATGGATGCACACGTCGGGCCGAAATACTGAGCTGCCCTACTTCGGGCTGTCGTCCTCGCCGATGTGGTGCACCCGCACCAGGTTCGTCGAGCCCGCGACTCCGGGCGGGGAGCCGGCCGTGATGACCACGACGTCGCCCTTTTGGCAGCGGCCGATCTTCAGCAGTTCCTCGTCGACCTGGGCGACCATCGCGTCCGTCGAGTCCACGTGCGGGCCCAGGAACGTCTCCACGCCCCAGGTGAGGTTCAGCTGGGAGCGGGTGGCCGGGTCCGGGGTGAAGGCCAGGAGCGGGATGGGCGAGCGGTAGCGGGAGAGGCGCTTGACCGTGTCGCCGCTCTGGGTGAAGGCGACCAGGAACTTCGCGCCGAGGAAGTCGCCCATCTCCGCCGCCGCGCGGGCGACCGCGCCGCCCTGGGTGCGGGGCTTGTTGCGGTCGGTGAGCGGCGGGAGGCCCTTGGCGAGGATGTCCTCCTCGGCGGCCTCGACGATGCGGGACATCGTGCGGACCGTCTCGATGGGGTATTTGCCGACGCTGGTCTCGCCGGAGAGCATGACCGCGTCCGTGCCGTCGATGACGGCGTTGGCGACGTCGGAGGCCTCGGCGCGGGTGGGGCGGGAGTTGTCGATCATCGAGTCGAGCATCTGGGTGGCGACGATGACCGGCTTGGCGTTGCGCTTGGCGAGCTTGATGGCGCGCTTCTGGACGATCGGCACCTGCTCCAGGGGCATTTCGACGCCGAGGTCGCCGCGGGCGACCATGATGCCGTCGAAGGCGGCGACGATGTCGTCGATGTTCTCGACGGCCTGGGGCTTCTCGATCTTGGCGATGACGGGGAGGCGGCGGCCTTCCTCGTCCATGACGCGGTGGACGGGTTCGATGTCGCGTCCGCTGCGTACGAAGGAGAGGGCGATGATGTCCGCGCCGGTGCGCAGGGCCCAGCGGAGGTCGTCGATGTCCTTCTCGGAGAGGGCGGGGACGGAGACCGCGACGCCGGGGAGGTTGAGTCCCTTGTGGTCGGAGACCATGCCGCCCTCGATGACGGTGGTGTGGACGCGGGGTCCGTCGACTTCGGTGACTTCGAGGGTGACGCGGCCGTCGTCGATGAGGATGCGTTCGCCGGGGGTGACGTCGGCGTTGAGGCCTTCGTAGGTGGTGCCGCAGGCGTGGCGGTCACCTTCCATGGGTTCGACGGTGATGGTGAAGTCGTCGCCGCGTTCAAGGAGTACGGGTCCTTCGCGGAAGCGTCCGAGGCGGATCTTCGGGCCTTGAAGGTCTGCGAGGATTCCGACGCTGCGTCCGGCTTCGTCGGATGCTTTGCGTACTCGGTGGTAGCGCTCTTCGTGTTCGGCGTAGGTGCCGTGGCTGAGGTTGAGGCGGGCGATGTCCATACCCGCCTCGACCAGGGCCTTGATCTGGTCATATGTGTCGGTGGCGGGTCCTAGGGTGCAAACGATTTTTGCTCGGCGCATGGTTTGAGCCTAAACCTTACCTACGGGTAGCGAATTGGCTCCGGATGACTCCTCAACATCCTTTGGGTGAAGGCTTTTTGACAAGTGTTGAATTGTGCGGCGGGGTGCTCGGATGAGCATTCCGTTCATAGGCTCGGTGGGGTCATGATGAAGCGGGCGTTCACCTGGGCGCGGACCGTTTGGCGTTGTGGTTCGAGGTCGAGTGCGGGGGCGGCTTCGGCCGGCGCGCCGGCGAATCCGCGGGTGGCGCCGTAGCCGCCGGGGGCCGGGGGCATGGCGGGGGCGGTGTTCTCGGCGCCGAGGTCGGCCAGTTCGACGAGGGCGGCCAACTGGGCGCCGACGGCGTCGGCGTATTCGCGGGCGCGCTGGACTGCTTCGCGTACGGCTTGGCGGCGGGCTTCGCCGTGGGCGGGCGAGTTGGGGCGCAGGGCCCACCAGGGGCCGTCGATGCGGGTCATGTCGAGGTCCGCGACGCGGGTGGTGAATTCACCGAGTGCGGTGAAGTCGCCGAGTACGGCGGTGATGTGGACGCGTCCGTGGTAGGCGCGGATCTTCTCGTCGCGGCCGCGTTGGGTGAGTTCTGGGGTGATGGAGAAGGCGCCGGTTTCGAGTTTCTCGACGGCTTCTCCGTAGGTGCGGGCGAGTTCGAGGACGGTGGTGTTGCGTCGGGTGAGGTCTTCGAGGGCGGCGCGGCGGTCTTTGCCCCGGGCGCTGACGGTGATGCCGACGCGGGCGATCTCGGGGTCGATCTCCAGGTGGGCTTCGCCGCGGACGGCGAGGCGGGGGTGGTCGGGGGTGCCGTAGGGGTACGGGGTGTCGGTCATGGGTCCACTGTGGCATTCGGTTGCGACAGCCGGTGGTCATCGAAACGAAACCTGCTGGGGGTGTTGCCGGGTGTGGTGCGTGGGTGATTATCTACGCGCGTTGTTCACGCGTGTGCGAGGTCTACGCGCGTTGTGCGGCGAGAGCACTGGGTACGGACGAGAACTGAGATGTGGGAGACGAGATGCCGCTGAACCGAAGGACGTTCCTGGGCACATCGGCCGCGGCGGGTGCCGGTGTCGCGATCGTGGGCGGTGGAGCGGTTCCTGCCGAGGCGCACGGTCACGGGCATGGGCACGGACACGGTCATGGGCGTCCGCAGAAGCGGTACTCGTTCACCGTGATGGGTACGACGGATCTGCACGGCAACGTCTTCAACTGGGACTACTTCACGGACAAGGAGTTCGACGACAAGGATCACAACGACGTCGGCCTGGCGAAGATCTCGACGCTGGTGGAGCAGGTGCGGCGGGAGAAGGGCCGTCACAACACCCTGATGATCGATGCGGGTGACACGATCCAGGGCACGCAGTTGTCGTACTACTACGCGAAGATCGATCCGATCACCGCGAAGCGTGGTCCGGTGCATCCGATGGCGCAGGCGATGAACGTGATCGGTTATGACGCGGCGGCGCTGGGCAACCACGAGTTCAACTACGGCATTCCGGTGCTGCGCAAGTTCGAGGAGCAGTGTGACTTCCCGCTGCTGGGTGCGAACGCGCTGGACGCGAAGACGCTGAAGCCGGCGTTCGCGCCGTATGTGATCAAGAAGTTGCGTACGCCGCACGGCCGGGATGTGAAGGTGGCGATCCTGGGGCTGACGAATCCGGGTATCGCCATCTGGGACAAGGTGAACGTCGGCGGGAAGATGGTGTTCCCGGGCCTTGAGGAGCAGGCGGCGAAGTTCGTGCCCCGGCTGCGTTCCATGGGTGCGGATGTGGTGATCGTGTCGGCGCATTCGGGGAACAGCGGGACGTCGTCGTACGGGGATCAGATTCCGTACGTGGAGAATGCCGCGGGTCTGGTGGCGGAGCAGGTGCCGGGGATCGACGCGATTCTGGTGGGTCACGCGCATCTGGAGATCCCCGAGTACTTCGTGGAGAACAAGGAGACCGGTAAGAAGGTCGTGCTCTCCGAGCCGTTGAAGTGGGGGCAGCGGCTGACGCTGTTCGACTTCGATCTGGTGTGGGAGAAGGGCCGCTGGGTGGTCGAGAAGGCCGGTTCGCAGGTGCTGAACTCCAACACGGCGGCTGAGGACAAGCGGATCACGCGGCTGCTGGCGGACGAGCACAAGAAGGTCGTGGCGTACGTCAACCAGGTGATCGGTACGTCGACGGCGGCGATGACGACGGCCGAGGCGGCGTGGAAGGACGAACCGATCATCGACCTGATCAACGTGGTTCAGGCGGAGACGGTGAAGGAGGCGCTGGCGGGTGGTGAGTACGCGTCGCTTCCGGTGCTGTCGCAGGCGTCCTGCTTCTCGCGGACGGCGCAGATTCCGGCCGGTGATGTGACGATCAAGGATGCGGCGGGTCTGTATCCGTTCGAGAACACTCTTGAGGCCCGGTTGGTGACGGGGGCGCAGGTCAAGGATTATCTGGAGTTCTCTGCGCGGTATTACGTGCAGACGGCGGCCGGTGCTCCGGTGGATACGGCGAAGCTGACGAACGCGGACAACACGCCGGATTACAACTATGACGCGGTGTCGGGTCTGACGTATGAGATCGACATCGCGAAGCCGAACGGTTCGCGGATTGTCGGTCTCTCCTTCGAGGGCAAGGCGATTGATCCGGCGGCGCAGTTCGTGCTGGCGGTGAACAACTACCGGGCGAGTGGTGGGGGCAACTTCCCGCATGTGCCGGGTGCGAAGCAGTTGTGGGCGAATTCGGAGGAGATCCGGAACACCATTATCGCCTGGGTGCAGGCGAAGGGTTCGGTGGACGGATCGCAGTTCGCTTCGGTGGACTGGCGGCTGACGCGGGACGGTACGCCGGTGTTCTAGGGCTCGGGCCTCTTCGGGTCTGCAGTTCTTCTGGGTCTGCGGTTCTTCTGGGCTTCGGTTCTTCTGGGCTTGCGGTTCTTCTGGTTCTGCGGTGGGCGGCCGTCTCCTTTCCTTGTGGGGGGAGCGGCCGCTTTTGTGTGTGCCGGGGTGGGGCGGGGGTGTCAGTTGCTCTGGACGAGAGGGGTGAGGGTGGGGGTCTGGGTGGGGATGTTCGGGGTGTGGGGGGTGAGGCCGAAGGTGGTGAAGGCGGTGCGTTGCGGCAGGTGGTAGGCGGTGGTGCCGGTGAGGTTGTTGAGGATGGTGGCGCTGCGCCAGGCGGCGAGGCCGAGGTCGGGGGCGCCGACGCCGTGGGTGTGGCGTTCGGCGTTCTGTACGTAGATGTTGCCGGTGATGGCGGGGTCGAGGTCGAGGCGGAACTGCTCGTCGATGCGGGGGCGGCCGGAGCTGTCGCGGCGCAGGCGGGTGCGGAGTCCGTCGAGCATCTGGTCGAGGGGGCGTTCGCGGTAGCCGGTGGCGAGGACGACGGCGTCGGTGGTGAGGCGGGAGCGGGTGCCCTGCTGGGTGTGTTCGAGGTGGAGTTCGACGCGGGTGGTGGCGACGCGGCCCGCGGTGCGTACGCAGACGCCGGGGGTGAGGGTGGCGTCGGGCCAGCCGCCGTGGAGGGTGCGGCGGTAGAGCTCTTCGTGGATGGCGGTGATGGTGTCGTGGTCGATGCCCTTGTGGAGTTGCCATTGGTCGGGGACGAGTTCGTCGCGTACGGGTTCGGGGAGGGCGTGGAAGTAGCGGGTGTAGTCGGGGGTGAAGTGTTCGAGGCCGAGTTTGGAGTACTCCATGGGTGCGAAGGCGGGGGTGCGGGCGAGCCAGTGGAGTTTTTCGTGTCCGGCGGGGCGGGCGCGCAGTAGGTCGAGGAAGATTTCGGCGCCGGACTGGCCGGAGCCGATGACGGTGATGTGTTCGGCGTTGAGGAGTTGTTCGCGGTGGTGGAGGTAGTCGGCGGAGTGGATGACGGGGACTGATCCGGCTTCGGCGAGGGGTTTGAGGGGTTCGGGGATGTGGGGTTCGGTGCCGACGCCGAGGGCGATGTGGCGGGTGTGGGCGCGGCCGAGGGCTTCGGCTTCGCCGTGGTCGTCGAGTTGGGTGAAGTCGACTTCGAAGAGGGCGCGTTCGGCGTTCCAGCGGATGGCGTCGACCTGGTGGCCGAAGTGGAGGCCGGGGAGTTGTTCGGTGACCCAGCGGCAGTAGGCGTCGTATTCGGCGCGTTGGATGTGGAAGCGCTCGGCGAAGTAGAAGGGGAAGAGCCGGTCGCGGGTGCGTAGGTAGTTGAGGAAGGTCCAGGGGCTGGTGGGGTCGGCGAGGGTGACGAGGTCTGCGAGGAAGGGGACTTGGAGGCTGGCGCCGTCGATGAGGAGGCCGGGGTGCCAGTGGAAGGCGGGGCGTTGTTCGTAGAAGGTGGCGGCGAGGGGGTGGGGGGTGCCGGGGATGCCGTGGGCGAGGGCGGCGAGGGAGAGGTTGAAGGGGCCGATGCCGATGCCGACGAGGTCGTGGGGCTGGTCGGTCTCGGGCGCGGGCCGGTCGGGCCGGGGTGGCCGGGCTGTCATCGGGGGGTGCTGCCTTCCGTGATCTCTGTGGCGAGGTGGGTGACGAGGTCGAGCAGTTTGCTGAGGTCGTGGGGGGTGGTGTGGGGGTTGAGGAGGGTGGCTTTGAGCCAGAGGCGACCGTGGGCGTGGGTGCGGCCGAGTACGGCGTGGCCGCGGGTGAGGAGGGTGCGGCGGATGGTGGCGACGGTGTGGTCGGTGGCGTCGGTGGGGCGGAAGAGGACGGTGGAGATGGTGGGGTGGTCGTAGAGGTCGAGGGTGGGGGTTTTGGTGATGAGGTCGGCGAGGTCGTGGGCGGCGGCGCAGGTGCGGTCGATGAGGTCGGCCAGTCCGGTGCGGCCGAGTGCCTGGAGGGTGACGGCGATCTTGAGTGCGTCGGGGCGGCGGGTGGTGCGCAGGGAGCGGCCGAGGAGGTCGGGGAGGCCGGCTTCGGTGTCGTCGTCGGCGTTGAGGTAGGGGGCGTGGTGGTGGAGGGCGTCGAGGTGGTGGTGGTCGGGGACGGCGAGGATGCCTGCGGAGGCGGGTTGCCAGCCGAGTTTGTGCAGGTCGAGGGTGACGCTGTGGGCGCGGTCGAGGCCGTGGACCTTGTTGCGGTGGGTGGGGCTGAAGAGGAGGGGGCCGCCGTAGGCGGCGTCGATGTGGAGTTCGGCGCCGTGGGTGGTGCAGAGGTCCGCGATTTCGGCGAGGGGGTCGATCTGGCCGGTGTCGGTGGTGCCTGCGGTGGCGGTGACGAGGATGGGGTTGCCGGGCTGCTGGTGGAGGCGGGTGAGGGTGTCGTCGAGGGCGGTGAGGTCGATGACGCCGGTGGGGGCGGGGATGGTGAGGGGTGCGGGGAGGCCGAGGAGCCAGGCGGCGCGGGTGATGCTGTGGTGGGCGTTGGCGCCGCTGATGGTCTGGACGGTGCCGTGGCGTTCGCGGGCGAGGAGGAGCGCGAGTTGGTTGGCTTCGGTGCCGCCGGTGGTGACGAGGGCGTCGGGTGCGGTGCGGTGGGGGTAGACCTCAGCGGCGAGTGCGGTGGTGAGGTCGGCTTCGAGGGCGGAGGCGGCGGGGGCCTGGTCCCAGGAGTCCATGGAGGGGTTGAGGGCCGAGGCGGCGAGGTCGGCTGCTGCGGCGAGGGCGAGGGGCGGGGTGTGGAGGTGTGCCGCGCAGAGTGGGTCTGCGGGGTCCGCCGCGCCTTCGGTGAGTGCGGTGATGAGGGTGGCGAGTGCGTGGTGGGCGCCGGTGCCCTGGTCGGGGATGACGGGGTGCAGGGCGGTGCGCAGTTGGGGGGTGACGGTGTCGGGGCCGCCTGCGGGGAGGGGGCCGTCGCGTCGGCGGGCGCCGTCGTGGAGTGCGGTGAGCACGGTGTCGATGAGGGGGCGCAGGGCGGCGGGGCCGGTGGTGCCTCCGGCGAGGGGCGGGGTGGGCATGGAGGTGGTGGCCCTTCGGAGCGCATGGGTGGACATCCCAGCTTGTCCGGTTTTTGGGTGGCGTGGCCGGTGAGTGCGGTGATCTGAACTCGAAAGGGGGATGGGTGTGCGAGGGGGGCGGGGTGGTGGTGGTTGGGGTGGTATGGGTGCGTGCGTGCGGCTGTGGGTCCGGCTGTTCGTGGGGTGCTGGAGGCGGTCCGGCGAAGGCGGCCGGAGTTGGTGGCCGGGGTTGGTGGCCTCGGTTAGCGGCCTCGGTTAGCGGCCTCGGTTGGGTGCGTGGGCCGGAACGCCGACGATCGGGCGCCCGGTGGCGTTCGCCGGGGCCCGATCGTGTCTGCGGGGCGGGTGTGTTCCGCCGGTTGGGTCAGCCGTACATCGCCAGGCGGGAGAAGGCAGCGAGTGCGGCGTCGATGGGGTGGGGCTGCGGTTTGCCGGAGGGGTCGAGGGTGTTCCATCGCTGGAGGTTGACCGCGACGGACATCTGCCGGTTGCCGTCGGCGCGGGTCATGGTGAGGGCTCCGGCGCCCCAGGCCGAGCCGCCGTGGCCCCAGAAGGTGGCCTGTCCCGGGGCTTCCGTGGGGTACAGGCCGAGGCCGTATTCGATGGTCTTTCCGTCCTGGGAGACGACCGGGACGGTGCGTCGCATCTGGGCCAGTGACGCCGGGCTGACGATCTCGCCGGCCAGCAGCAGGCCGTAGAAGCGGTTGAGGTCGGTGACGGTCGATATCAGCCCGGCAGCCGGTCCCACCCATGACATGTCGAAGACGCTGTAGTCGCGCGGCGGGTCGATCATGCCGAACCACGCCTCGTAGAGCTGTGAGTGCGGTCCCTCGACGTGCGGTCCGGTGGGGAGTTCGGTGTTGCGGAGTCCGGCGCGTTCGATGACGTTCCGGGTGATGCACTGCTGCGCCGTGGTGCCGGTGATGTGTTCCAGGAGTTCGCCGAGGAGCAGGTAGTTGGTGTTGGAGTAGATGCCCGGGGTGCTGCCGGGGGCGCCGGTGGCGGGTGCGCCGACTCCCATCGTGATGAGTTCGGCGGCGTGGAACCGGGTGAACCTGTTGTCGTCGAGGCTCTCCGGCCGGGTGTCCGCGGCGTTGGGGAACCCCTTGAGGGAGGGGTAGGCGTAGGGGAGGTACTCGGCGAGGCCGCTGGTGTGGTTGATCAGCATGCGGACGGTGATCGTTTCGCCGCGTTCGCCGGGAACCAGTGCCGGGAGGTACTGGCCGATCGGTGTGTCGAGGCCGATCCGGCCGCTGTCGACCTGTTGCAGCACGGCGGCGGCGGTGAAGGTCTTGGTGATGCTGCCGACGCGGTGGCGCATGTCGGCGGTGACGGGGCGGCCGGTGGTGGTGTCGGCGACCCCGGCGGCGCCGCGCCAGACCTGGTCGCCGTCGCGTACTTCGGCGAACAGGCCCGGGATTCCCGCGCGGTGGACGTCTCCGATGGCGGTTTCCAGCTGTGCGGGATCCAGTGCGTTCCTCACGGCTTGCGTCCTTTCGTAGTCCCGGGGTGACCGTCCGCATCGGTCGTCCGGCCCGGGTAACGGGGCACGAGGGCAGGCCACCGGTCCGCTTGCCGACGGCCCGGCATGCCCATGTACCCATTATGCACGCGGTGCGTGCAACACCAAGTGCGTACGTTAGGCTGGGAGCCGACGAGAGGAACGGGATGGCAGGGAGAAGGCGCTGGTCGACCGAGGAGATCCTGGACGCGGCGGCGGAGTTGCTGCGCACGGGCGATGCCGAGTCGTTCAGCGTGCGCAAGCTGGCCGCGGTCCTCGGGACCGATTCCTCCAGCCTCTACCGGCATTTCCGCAGCAAGACCGAACTGCTGCGCGCGGTCGCCGACCGGATCCTGCTGGCCGCCATGGACGGCTACCGCCCCGAGGGTGACTGGAAGCAGCGCATCACCGCCCTGGGTCTGCGGCTGCGGGAGGCCTTCGGCCGGCAGCCCCAGCTCGCCGCGGTCTGGGGGCGCTACGCGTCGAGCGGCGCCGGTTCCCGGCTGGTGATGGAAGCGGTGCTTCAGGACCTGCGGGCGTCGGGCCTGCCCGACGAGGAGATCCCGGCGCACTACCACCGGATCGCGGTCCTCATCTCCGCACTGGTCGCCTCGGAGGCGGGGGTCAGCACGATCACCCCTCAGGAGTACGACCAGGGCATGGAGCTGTTCCGTGTCGCGGTGCTCGGCGCGGACCCCGAGCGCTTCCCCGCCCTGGCGCACTTCGCCCGTGACGTCCGCCCCCTCGGGGTGGACCGCCGCGAAGCGTTCGTGGAGCTGCTGGCCGCCCAGCTCGCCCAGGTGGAGGCCTCGGCGGCCCGTACCCGCTGAAGGGCCGTCCCGCAGGGCGCACGGGACGGCCGTGACCGGGCTGTGCGGCCTCAGTCCAGGTAGGCGTCGTACTGCTCGACGTCACCGGGTTCGAGGCGCATCTTCGGGTCGGTCCTGATGCTGGAGAGCTCGGTGCCCAGGATGCGGCCGGTGTGCTCGTCGAGGATGACCGTCCAGCGCACCGTCCCCTTGAAGTCCGCGGCGTATGCCTGGCCCTGGCGTCCGGCACGGTCCCTGACCGGGCCGATGGCACGCAGGCCGGGCTGCTCGGCGAGCAGTCCGTCGATCGCGGCCGTCTGGGCGGGGCCCGGCGTCCACTCACGCAGCAGCGCCTCCAGGGAGTCCACCGTCCAGTACGCGCTGCCCCGGGTGTCGGGGTTCTCCTTCGCCAGGTAGTCGGCGAGGCCGTCGACGGTGGTCGGGGGGGTGTTCACGTAGGAGGCGGACTCCTCCCACGAACCTGCCGGCAGGTGCGTGCGGTGGACGACCCGGCCGTCCTCGATGTCCTCTGCCTCCCCGCTGCCGTCGGCGTTGTAGCGGTCACGGGATTCGGTCACCGGCACCTGTTCCGGCTCGTGCTTCCCGTCGTCCCACAGCCCCATGGCCCACTCCCGGCGGTGGGTCCCCCGGCGCGCGGCGCCGTCGGAGCCGGCGAGGGCGGTGGCCCGCTTGGCGACGGTGGCGAGCGGCACGGTGGCCCGGGAGCTCTCCACCTTGAGCGGGGCGGGCGCGGCGACGGCCGTCTGACCGCTGCTGCCGGTGACGGCGAACCCCGCCACGGTCGCCGCGACGACGGCGGCGGCCACCCCGAGGGACATCGACCGGCCGGTCGTCAGCCGGCCGAAGCCCGACGGGCGGCCAGCGGCGGAACGGGACTTGAGGGGCTTCACGGTGTCGGACGTGGTGGCCGTGTCGTCGACCGCGTTCATCAGACGCGCTTCGAGCCGCGCGTGGCGGGTGGGCGAGAGCCGGGGGGCGCCGGGGGGCGGGACCATCTCACGCAGTGCGTCGAGCTCGGCGCGGTCCTCGGCCGCCGGACGGGAGGACGGGGTGGCGGTGCCGGAACGGTGCCGGAACAGGGCGTTCATGCGGGGTTCTCCTGGGTGGTTCGGGCCAGAATGCTGTCTACGCGCTGTACTTGTCCGCTGCCTCCGGGGAGTTCCCGGCCGGATGTACTCCGGGTGCCGTCGGGCCGGGTGGCCGGGTGCCCCACGGAGTCGCGCAGCTTGGCGCGGGCGCGGGACAGCCGGGAGCGCACGGTGCCGACGGGTATGCCCAGGGCCTCTGCGGCGGACGCGTAGTCCAGCCCGCCCCAGACGCACAGGGTGAAGACCTCGCGCTCGGCGCGCCGCAGCCCTTCCAGCGCCGCCTTGGCCGCTGCCAGCTGTTCGGCGTCCGCCAGCCGCCCGGTCACCTCCTCCGCGAAGTCCGGGACGGTGTCGGAGCGCTCCGTCCGGGCCAGGGCTCTGCGGTGGCGTCGGGCCGAACGGGCCGTGTTGCGAGCCACGTTGGTGGCGATGCCCAGCAGCCACGGGCGCAGGCTGTCGGTCTCCTCGGGGCGCAGCCGCTCGCGTGAGCGCCACGCTTCCAGGTAGGTGAGGGAGACGACGTCCTCGGCCGTGGACCAGTTGCCGGTGGACCACAGGGCATGGCGGTACACGGCGTCCGCGTGTTCCCGGAACGCCTCGGCGAGCGCGGCCGGGTCACCTTCTCGGAGTCGGGCAGGGGTTGAGTGAGTCACGTGGATTAATGTCCGACCGGTCCGGCGGGTTCCTGTGACGTGTGTCACCGGGTGGGGTTTCGCGGGCACGGTCCGGGGGCCAGCCCGGCGCACCACGGGCTGTGCCCGGCCCGTCCGGCGCACCACGGGCGGTGCCCGGCCCGCCCTCGGGGTGAGGGCGGGCCGGGCACGGGTGGTGCGGGTTCGTCGGTCCGGTCAGTGGGCGTCGCGGACGGCGAGGGCGCGGCGCAGGTCGTCGATCTGGTCGGCGAGCTTGCGGCGCAGTGCGGGGATCAGGGCCTGGTCGGTGAGTGCTTGTTCGCCGAGGTGGAGGCTGTGGGCGTCGACGGCGTACGCGGGGAAGGCGTAGCGTCCGGCGGCTTCCGCGATGGCGGGTCCGCGGCGGACGGCGAGCTGGGTCGCCTCGGGGTAGTAGCGGGGTACGTAGGCGCTGACGAGGTCGGTCTGTTCGGGCTGCCAGAAGCCCTGGGCGATGGCGGTGAAGAGGTAGTTGGAGAGGCTGTCGTCGGTGAACATGGCCTGCCAGGCCGCGGCCTTGGCCTCGGGGGTGGGCAGGGCGGCGCGGCAGCGGGCGGCGCCTTCCTGGCCGGTGGCGCTGGGGTCCTGGTCGAGTTCGGCGGCGATGGCGGTCTCGTCGACGGCGCCGAGGACGGCGAGGCGGGTGAGGGTGCGCCAGCGCAGTTCGGCGTCGAGTTCGGGTCCGCCGGGGACGGTGCCTTCGGTGAGCCAGCCCTGGATGGCGTCGGGCTGGGTGGCGGCGTCGATGAGGTGGCGGACGGCGATGAGGCGGAGGCCGGGGTTGCTGCCGTCCTCGGTGCGGCGGATGAGGTCGCGGCACAGGGCGGTGAGGGTGGTGAGGGCGGCGGGGCGGTCGTCGGGGCTGAGGTAGCGTCCGGCGATCTGGGTGGTGGCGAAGGTGAGGACGCCCTGCTGGAGTGCGAGGTCGGTTTCGTGCGGGAGGTGGGTGCGGGCGGCCTCGATGTAGGTGGTGGGGGCGAGTTCGCCGTCGCGGACCATGTCGCGGGCGGTGTTCCAGATGACGGCTCTGGTGAGGGCGTCGGGGATGCCGGAGAGGCTGCGCAGGGCGGTGTTCCAGGAGTCCGGGTCGAGGCGGACCTTGGCGTAGGTGAGGTCGCCGTCGTTGAGGACGACGAGGGCGGGGCGGCGGCCGGGCCGGGTGGTGGGGGCGTCGTCCTGCGGGATGCCGATGTCGAAGCGGTCGCGCGGGACGAGCCGGTCGGGCCCGGACTGGGTGTCGATGGCGTGGTCGTAGGTGCCGACGGTGATGCGGTGGGGGCGGGTGCCCCGGTGGTCGACGGTGAGGGACCAGGTGGTGTCGGCCTCTTTGATGTGCGGGGTGAGGGTGTCGACTCCGGTGGTGCGCAGCCACTGGTCGGCCCAGGCGTGGACGTCGCGGTCGGTGGCGGATGCCAGGTTGTCGATGAAGTCGGCCAGGGTGGCGTTGGCGAACTTGTGGCGGGCGAAGTGGGTGTTGATGCCGGCCAGGAAGTCCTTCTCGCCGAGCCAGGCGACGAGCTGGCGCAGGGCGGAGGCGCCCTTGGCGTAGGAGATGCCGTCGAAGTTGAGCATCGCGGAGGCGGTGTCGGGGACGGCGGCGGGGTCGGGGGCGACGGGGTGGGTGGAGGGGCGCTGGTCGGCGTCGTAGCCCCAGCCCTTGCGGGCGACTCCGAAGTCGACCCAGGTGTCGGTGAAGCGGGTGGCTTCGGCGAGGGTCTGGTAGCCCATGTACTCGGCGAAGGACTCGTTGAGCCAGATGTCGTCCCACCAGGCGAGGGTGACGAGGTCTCCGAACCACATGTGGGCCATCTCGTGGGCGATGACCATGCCGCGGGTCTGGCGCTCGGTGTCGGTGACGGCGGAGCGGTAGATGAACTCGTCGCGGAAGGTGACGAGGCCGGGGTTCTCCATGGCGCCCGCGTTGAACTCGGGGACGAAGGCCTGGTCGTAGGAGTCGAACGGGTAGGGCTCGTCGAACTTCTCCTGGAACCGGTCGAAGCAGGCCCGGGTGATGTCGAGGATCTCGTCGGCGTCGGTGTCGAGGTGGGGGGCGAGGGAGGCGCGGCAGTGGATGCCGAAGGGCAGTCCGGCGTGTTCGGTGGTCACGGAGTGCCAGGGGCCCGCGGCGACGGCGACGAGGTAGGTGGAGATCGGCGGCGTGGGGGCGAGGGTCCAGCGGCCGTCGCCGGTGTGTTCGGTGATGCCGTTGCCGAGGACGGTCCAGCCTTCGGGGGCGGTGACGGTGAGCTCGAAGACGGACTTGAGGTCGGGCTGGTCGAACGCGGCGAAGACGCGCTGGACGTCCTCCATGAAGAGCTGGGTGTAGACGTAGGTCTCGTTGTCGGTGGGGTCGGTGAAGCGGTGCATGCCTTCGCCGGTGCGGGAGTAGCGCATGGCGGCGTCGACGCGGAGTTCGTGTTCGCCGCTGGTCAGGGCGGTGAGGGGGAAGCGGTTGCCGTCGAGGTCTGCGGGGTCGAGCGGCTGCCCGTCGAGGCTGATCGAGCGCAGGGTGGCGGGCTTGATCTCGACGAAGGTGTCGCCGTCCGTGCGGGCGGTGAACCGGATGAGGGTACGGGAGTCGAAGGTCTCGTCCCCCGCGGTCAGATCGAGGTCGATCGTGTACCGCTGTACGTCGAGGAACTGGGCTCGGGTCTGCGCTTCGTCGCGCATCAGTACGGACATGGCCCCATGCTGCCGTATGCGCTGTGCGGGATGCAGGCGGGTTCGCGGCGGGCTGAGCGGGGGCGGGGGCAGGGCGAGGGGGCGACGGGGCGCCGGGGCGACGGAGCCCCGGCGGCGCGCTCAGGTCCTGACGTCGGTGTCCGTGCCGTGCGCCGATTCCTCCGCGATGCGTTCGTGGTGGCGGATGACCTCGGCCACGATGAAGTTCAGGAGCTTCTCGGCGAACGCCGGGTCCAGGTGCGCGCTCTCCGCCAGCTGCCGCAGCCGGGCGATCTGGCGGGACTCTCTGGCCGGATCGGCGGGGGGAAGCTGGTGGGCGGCCTTGAGGTGACCAACCTGCTGGGTGCATTTGAAGCGCTCGGCCAGCATGTGGACGACAGCCGCGTCGATGTTGTCGATGCTCTCTCGCAGCCGGTTCAGCTCGGCGCCTACGGAATCGTCGATGTTGCTCGTGGTCATGGTCATCGAGCTTAGAGCCTGTCCGGCGGGCGGACTACGGGTGGACTACGGAGTGATCGTCGGCGGGTGGTCCGGGTCCGGCACCCGGTCGCTCCAGCCGCCCGGCACGCTGCGGCCCTGCTGCTCGCGGAAGCGGACCGGCGCGGTGCCGACGCGGCGGGCGAACAGCCGGGAGAAGTAGGCCGGATCGTCGTATCCGACGCGGCGGGCGACGGCCGCGACCGGCAGGTCGCTGGTGGCGAGGAGTTCCTTGGCGCGGCCGAGCCGGATGCCGAGGAGGTAGTCCTTCGGGCTGCACCCCGCGCCGCGCCGGACGGCCGTGCGCAGTTCGGCGGCGGTCATCCCGTGCCGTGCGGCGTGCTCGGCGACGGTGAGCGGCTGGAAGGCGTCCCGGGCCATGGCCTGGAGTACCGGGTCCCCGTCGGGGCTGACGTCGGCGCGGGCCCGGCGCAGGGCGACGAGCAGTTCGTGGACGGCGGCGCCGGTCTCCACTTCGAGCAGCGGGTTGCCGCGCCGGGCCGCCCGGACCATGCGGCCGATGGCGGCGCGGGGTGCCGCCGTGTCGGAGAGCGGGACGAGGGGGCGGTCGGGCTCGATGTAGCCGAGTTCGGTGTACGTGGTGGTGGCGGGTCCGGTGAAGTCGACGAAGCTCTCGTCCCAGCCGGTGGCGGGGTCGGCGCCGTAGTGGTGCGGGGTGCCGGGGGTGAGCCAGATCAGGCTGGGTCCGGTGACCGGTGTCCGCCGCCCGTCGGGCCCGGCGAACCATCCGGTGCCGGAGTTGATGACGACGGCGACGTGGTGGTCCAGGGTGCGGGGGCCGACGGTGGGCAGTGTGCCGTGCTGGAGGCCCACGCCGAGGCAGACGAGGCCGAGGCGGTGGTGAAGTGGGCTCGGGGTGAAGAAGCGCATCCAGGTGTGGTACATCGGCCTTCGCTCCCCCGTTCTCGCATCCTGGTTCTCGCGTCCCGCGGCGCCGGTGAGGTGCCGCTTGCGGACGGCGTCGCTCCGGGCGGCGCTGCGTCCAAACAGCAATGATCTTTGTCCATGGACCGGCCGCACGCCAGGGGGTGAGGCTGGGGCGTGTCGTCAAACTGCCGTCGTTGCCCGGAGGGCGGCCGGGCGGCGTCAGGTGCGTGCTCTCGGCGTGCCGGCCCCAGACCCCTGTACTGGATGTACCGGGGTCTGGGGCCGGTGCGGCGAGAGTGCGTGCATGGCGTCGCCCGGCAGACGGCAGTTTGACGACACGCCCCAGGTCGCGACATTCCTCCCGGGTTCGCCCGCTCCGTCACACGTGCCGCGTTCCGGTGGCCCGTACCCGGTCGCGGAGCACGGCGTTCCGGGACCGCCCGCACAGGAGAGAACGAGCACGATGGCTGACTTCACGGTGGGCGACGACGACCACTTCCGGTTCGACGGGCGGCCCGTACGGCTGCTGTCGGGTGCACTGCACTACTTCCGGGTGCACGAGGCGCAGTGGGATCACCGGTTGTCGATGCTGCGGGCGATGGGTCTGAACTGCGTCGAGACGTATGTGCCGTGGAATCTGCACGAGCCGCGACCCGGCCGGTTCCGGGACGTGGGGGCGCTGGGCCGGTTCCTGGACGCGGCCCGGCGGGCCGGTCTCCGGGCGATCGTCCGCCCGGGTCCGTACATCTGCGCGGAGTGGGAGAACGGCGGTCTGCCGGTGTGGGTGACGGGGCGGTACGGCCGGCGGGTGCGGACCCGTGACGCGGGTTATCTGGAGGCGGTACGGCGGTGGTTCGCCGAACTCCTGCCCCAGGTCGTGGAGCGGCAGATCGACCGCGGCGGTCCGGTGATCATGGTCCAGGCGGAGAACGAGTACGGGAGTTACGGCACCGATCAGGACTATCTGCGGCAGGTGGCCGCGATGCTCGTCGAGTACGGCGTGAGCGTGCCGCTGTTCACCTCCGACGGGCCGGAGGACCACATGCTCACGGGCGGTTCGGTGCCCGGTCTGCTGGCGACGGCGAACTTCGGCTCCGGGGCGCGTGAGGCGTTCCGGGTGCTCCGGAGCCATCAGGACAAGGGTCCGCTGATGTGCATGGAGTTCTGGTGCGGCTGGTTCGAGCACTGGGGCGCCCCCGCTGTCGTCCGCGATCCGGAGCGGGCCGCGGAGGCGTTGCGGGAGATCCTGGAGTGCGGGGCGTCGGTCAACATCTACATGGCGCACGGCGGGACGAACTTCGGCGGCTGGGCGGGCGCCAACCGCGCGGGCCCGCTCCAGGACCAGGAGCTCCAGCCGACGGTGACGTCGTACGACTACGACGCGCCGGTCGACGAGTACGGGCGGCCCACGGAGAAGTTCTGGCTGTTCCGGGAGGTCCTCGCCCAGTACGCGGAGGGGCCGCTGCCGGAGCTGCCGCCGGAGCCCGCCGGGCTTGCCGAACCGTTGCGGGCCGAGCTGACCGGCTGGGCGCCGCTGCGGGACGTGCTGGAGGCGCTCGGGGACGAGGAGCAGCCGGAGTCCGGTGTTCCGCCCACGTTCGAGGAGCTGGGTGTGGACCGCGGCCTGGTGCGCTACCGGGTCTGTGTGCCGGGTCCCCGACGGCCGTACGCCCTGGGGGTGTCGGGCCTCCGGGACCGGGCGGTGGTGTACGTGGACGGTGTCCGCCGGGGCGTTCTGAGCGAGGAGGACGGCACGCTCGATGAGCCGGTGGCCGGTCCCGCCGAGGTCGAACTGTGGGTCGAGTCGCTGGGCCGGGTCAATTACGGACCGCGCCTCGGTGAGGCCAAGGGGATCACCGGAGGTGTGCTGCACGAACGGCAGTTCCTGCACGGCGTACGGGCGCGGGCGCTGCGGCTGGACGCGTTCGAGGACGCGGCGGCGGTGGCCGGTGTCCCGTTCGTCCCGCTCGACGGTTCGGGGCGCGGCGGCCTGTACCGGGGCTCCTTCGAGCTCGCGGACGCGGCCGGCACCGGGCACGCGGGCCTCGAACTGCCTGGCTGGACGCGCGGGTTCGTCTGGGTGAACGGGTTCTGCCTGGGTCGGTACTGGTCGGCGGGCCCGCAGCACACGCTGTACGTACCGGGCCCGGTACTCCGGGAAGGGCGCAACGAGGTGTGGGTGCTGGAGGTGGAGGCCGCGGGCGCGCCGTACGCGGAGCTGGGCCCGGGGCTGCCGTCCCGGAGTGCGGCGGACACGCCCCGGGGTGTTTCCTGAAAGGCCCGCTACTGTGGGCGGGAGCCGAGTGGTACGGACGGGGGTGAGGGTGTGAGCGACAGCCCCCACGGCAGCCCGGTGGTGCACGGCTTCCCGCACCTGGACACCGTGCACTCCGCGATCACCGCGCTGTACCGGCGGCTCTCGTACGACGGTGTGCACCGTTTCGCGCCGAGCCTGCTGCCCGTGGACGCCGCCTTCGCGGACGCGGACGATCTGCATCTCGGCGCGCAGCGCGTGGCGCGGGCGATGGTGCGGCACCTGCGGCTGCCGGACGCCCGGATGGTCGTGGCGTTCCGTGCGATGGAGCATGCGGGGAGTGTCGAACTCGCGGCCGGTCCGGAGTACTTCATCGAGCTGAACGACCGGTTCCGCACCCACCGCAGGGACATCGGGGCCGCGCTGTCGCACGAGGTCACGCACGTGCTGCTGCACCGGCTCGGCCTGGAGTTCCCGGGGACCCGTGACAACGAGATCCTCACCGACACCGCGGCCGCCTATCTGGGGGCGGGCTGGCTGCTGCTGGACGCGTTCCGGGAGGACGCCACTTCCAGTCAGAAGCTCGGCTACCTCACCCCGGAGGAGTTCGGGTACGTACTGGCCAAGCGGGCTCTCGCCTTCGACGAGGACCCCTCGCCCTGGTTCACCAGTCCGCAGGCCTACACCGCGTACACGAAGGGCCGGGCCCGCGCCCTTCGCGAGAGCCTGCTGCCGCCGCTGACGGCGGCCGGCTGGGCGGGCCGGCGCCGGTACGCCAAGGACCGGCGGTACGCCCAGGACCATCCCGGTGCGGCCTCGGCTCCGGGTCCCGAGCCCCCGTACGCCTTCGAGACGGGCCGGGACGGGCTGCGGGTCGCCTTCGCGTGCCCGACCTGCCATCAGCGCAACCGGGTGCCGGTGCGCGGCCGGGTGCGGGCCAGGTGTGCGCTGTGCCGCACGGTGCTGGACTGCACGACCTGAGCCGCCGCCGCCCGCAACGGGCCTTGGCGCGAAAGGTATTACAGTCGAAATGTGACGGAAGATCCGATGACGCGGGCGTATCCGGCGGTGGACGGGCAGAGCCTGTTCGACGCCGTGTACGAGGGCGAGGACGCCGTCGTGCGGCTGCTCCGCGCCGGGGTGCCCGTGGAGTCGTCCGACGAGGACGGGGCGAGCCCGCTGTACCTGGCCGCGGTCTCGGACCGGCCGGGCGTGGTGCGGCTGCTCCTCGCCGCGGGCGCCGATCCGGACCGGGCCTGTGGTCCGGAAGCGGGCGACCTGCCGGTCTGCGGGGCGGCGTGCGGCGGTCACACCGAGGTGGTCGAGGCGCTGCTGTCTGCGGGCGCCCGGCCGGATCTGCGCGAGCAGTTCGGGTTCACGGCGCTGCGCTGGGCGGTGGGGCTCGGCCACGCGGGGACCGCGCGTACCCTGCTGGCCCACGGCGCCGACCCGTGTCTGCCGGGGCCGGAGGGCGAGGCGCCGCTCTTCCTGGCCGCCCGCAGGGGCTCCCTGGAGACGGTGAGGGCGCTGCTGCACCACGGTGCGGGGGCACCGGAGGGGGCGTTGGAGGAGGCGCTGGACGAGGCACGCCGGATGCTGGACGTGGACCTGGAGCAGGATCTGCGCGGCGGACTGCTGGAGGCGTACGGGGACACGGACGCGCACCACGTATCGGTGCGCCGTGCCGTCGTCGACGGCGGGGAGACGCTGACGGTCGAGCTGGTGCGCGGGAACGGGGAGCCGTTCGCGGGCCAGGACCAGCAGACGGGGCACGGCGCGATCGCCACGCTCCTGGAGAACGAGCTGGGGCTGTCGGCCCCGTTCGAGGAACTGGCCCGGCGGGCGCTGCGCTCCGGTGGCCCGGAGCTGGACAACTGGCACGCCGCCGCGGAGGCGCTGCGCGAGCGCGGCGACGAGGAGACCCGGCAGGCGGCGGCCGCGTGGTGCGCGGCGGGCGATCCGCTGCGCCGGGCGTTCGGCGCGGATGTCCTGGCACGGCTGGGGGCACAGACAAGCCCGTCCGGCGATTGAGGACGAAGCGTCACCCGGGTGCTCCCGGGCCCCGCTTACGTCCTCAACGCCGGACGGGCTGAATTTCGCTACGCCGCGCGACGCCCGCGCGCGGGCGCACCGCTGCGGCCGGAGCCGCCGGAGCGACCCGCACCCCCGGTACCGCCGGCGCCTGCGGCGCCACCGGCTCCACGACGGCCACGCCCGCGCGTGCCCGAGCGGAAACCGCCGCCGGTACCGGACCCGGTGGAAGCGGACCGGGTGCGCGGCTTCGGCTGGGTGGGCTGCGGGATCTCGACCACGATGGCGATGCCGGAGGGCTCACGCGCGCCGGTGATCCGGGCGAGCTCCTCGTCGGTGGACTTGATCCGGGTGGTGTGCGGCGCGATGCCCGCGTCCTGCATCAGCCGGGTCATCTCCCGCTTCTCCTCGGGCAGCACCAGCGTGACGACGCTGCCGGACTCCCCGGCGCGCGCCGTGCGCCCGCCGCGGTGGAGGTAGTCCTTGTGGTCGGTGGGCGGGTCGACGTTGACGACCAGGTCGAGGTCGTCGACGTGGATGCCGCGCGCTGCCACGTTCGTCGCGACGAGCGCGGTGACCTGGCCGTTCTTGAACTGGTCCAGGGTGCGGTTGCGCTGCGGCTGCGAGCGGCCGCCGTGCAGGGCCGCGGCCCGGACACCGCTGGCGAGCAGCCGCTTGGCGAAGCGGTCGGCGGCGCGCTTGGTGTCGACGAACATGATCACCCGGCCTTCGCGGGCGGCGATCTTCGTGGCGACTGCCTTCTTGTCGGTCTCGTCGAGCACGTGGAGCACGTGGTGCTCCATGGTGGTGACGGCACCGGCGGACGGGTCGACCGAGTGCACGACGGGGTCGGTCAGGAACATCTTGACCAGCCGGTCGATGTTCTTGTCCAGGGTCGCGGAGAAGAGCATCCGCTGCCCGTCCGGCTCGACCTGCTTGAGCAGGGCGACGACCTGCGGCATGAAGCCCATGTCGGCCATCTGGTCGGCCTCGTCGAGGACGGTGATGGCGACCTGGTCGAGGCGGCAGTCGCCGCGTTCGATGAGGTCCTTGAGCCGGCCCGGCGTGGCGACGAGCACCTCGGCGCCCCGGCGCAGGGTGCCGGACTGCTTGCTGATCGACATCCCGCCGACGACGGTGGCCATCCGCAGGTTGACCGAGGTGGCGTAGGGCGTCAGCGCGTCGGTGACCTGCTGGGCGAGCTCGCGGGTCGGGACGAGGACGAGGACGAGCGGCGCCTTCGGCTCGGAGCGCCGTCCGGCGGTGCGGGCCAGCAGCGCGAGGCCGAAGGCGAGGGTCTTGCCGGAGCCGGTGCGGCCCCGGCCGAGGATGTCCCGGCCGGCCAGCGAGTTCGGCAGGGTGGCGCCCTGGATCGGGAAGGGGTCGGTGACGCCCTGCGCGGCAAGGGTTTTCAGCAGGGCGGCGGGCATGTCCAGCTCGGCGAACGCCTCGACGGCGGGCAGTGCGGGGGTCATGGTTTCGGGCAGGGCGAACTCACCCTGCGGCGGCGTGGCCTTGCGACGCGGCGACGCCTTGCCGGATCCCTTGCCGGAACCCTGTGCGGTTGCCTTTGCCTGGGCCGTGCCACGCCCCCTCGACGGGCGATTGCGGGCGGGACGGTCCTGACGTTCGGAGCGGGTCATACGGAATTGCCCTCCTGGGGATTCCTGGGAACTACGTGGGACTGCTGGGACTTTTTCCAGGGCCCGCGCGGAATGCGGACTGCTGCACGCGGCGCGCGGGGGCCCGGGACACCCGGGGTGCTTCGTCGCACCCGGTGCGGGGCGCCCGTGGGCGCCCGGAACGTACGTATTCCCAGGGACAGCACAAGCCGGGACCCGCACCTTCACGGTGCGGGCCCCGGCTGCGAGGTACGCGTCCGGCAATTAGGCCGGGACGATGTTCTCCGCCTGCGGGCCCTTCTGGCCCTGCGTGACGTCGAAGGAGACCTTCTGGCCCTCCTGGAGCTCACGGAAGCCCTGGGTGGCGATGTTGGAGTAGTGGGCGAAGACGTCAGCGCCGCCGCCGTCCTGCTCGATGAAGCCGAAGCCCTTTTCCGAGTTGAACCACTTCACGGTTCCAGTAGCCATGTCATTCTCCTAAAACAGGTGCAGTGCCGGAAATCCGCACTTTACGAATTCCAAGTCGCCGCATTGAGCCCCACCCGGAGAAAGCCGGAAAACAATAAAGCGCCTGAGGAAGCATTCCCGTCAGGCGCACATAAAGTTCATGGGTACCAAAACTGCAACCGGACCACCGTAGCACGATCTGCCGACCAGCGGTGGGACACGCCACGCCGCCGGCCGGCTGTTTTCCGGGTGAACCCATGGGGCGCAAGGGCCGGAGCCGTTCGAAGATCGTCGAAGAGAAGACCGTCGAGGCCTCCGGACCGCCTCAGCCGCGCAGCGCGATCCCGTCCAGGACCATCGACAGGTACTGGCGGGCGATCTCCTCCGGGCTGTGCTGTCCGCCCGGCCGGTACCAGGAGGCGGCGACCCAGACGGTGTCGCGGACGAACCGGTAGGTGAGGCGGATGTCGAGATCGGCACGGAAGACCCGGTCCGCGACGCCGCGCTCCAGGGTGCCGAGCCAGGCCTTCTCGAACTTCTGCTGGGAGTCGACGAGGTACTGGAACCTCGGCTGGGCCGCCAGGTGCTGGGACTCCTTCTGGTAGATGGCGACGGCGGCACGGTGCCGGTCGATCTCGCGGAAGGACTCGGTGACGAGCGCCTCGATGGTCTCCCTGGGGCCGAGCCCGGCGGCGAGCACCGCGTCGTACCCCTCCCACAGCTCGTTCAGGAAGGTGGAGAGGATTTCGTCGACCATCGATTCCTTGGAATCGAAGTGGTAGTAGAGGCTGCCCGCGAGCATTCCGGCCGCGTCCGCGATCCGGCGGACGGTCGTGGCGTTGTATCCCTGCGCGGCGAACACCTCCGCGGCGGTGGCGAGCAGCTCGCCGCGCCGCTCGGGGGAAGGCGTCGCCTGTGGCTTCTTCTTGGTAGGCACCCGTCCATTCTCCGCCCGGGGAACGGTGCCACGGCCACCGCGTCACCCTTCCCCCGGCCGGTCAGGGCGCTGTCGTCGTCGATCCGTCGTCGTTGCCCCTGCGGATCGTGCGTACCGGGCGGCCGGGGCGCCAGGACTGGATGACCATGGTGTCGCCGCCCTCGAGTCCTACGCGTACCACCTCGGTGAGCTCCACCCGGAAGAGGTGGAAGGGCTCCGGCGGCGTCACCTCGTCGATGAACCGGGCCAGCACCTCGGGGTCTGTCACCTCCACGGCCCGGCCGGAGATCCGGGCGTCCCCGTCGGCCATCTCGGCGCCGGGGCCCGGATTGGCGTGCACCGCGAAGCGGGGGTCGCGGCGCAGGTCCAGCGCCTTGCGGGAGTTCGGCATCATGCCGAGGAACGGCTCGCCCAGCCGGAACTCCACTTCGAGGCCGGTCACCCGGGGTGAACCGTCCTCTCGTAGGGTCGCCAGGACGTGGTGCTTGTACTGCTCGAAGCGTCGGCGCACGGTGTCGGCGAAGTCCGGCTCCGCGGTCCGGAAGTCTGCCCAGGAGTTCGATGTCATGAGTTCATCGAACTCCGTAATCCCGACAGCTCCTGTCCGGATTCCTCCGGCGGTTGTCCCGGACCACCCGTTCGGATGCCGTCAGGTGCCGTCCCCGGCTGTCCGCCGGCCGCCGGGCCCGTGTCCCGACAGCGTGATCAGCGCCGCGTACCCGTACGTCCGCAGTACGCACGACGCGCGGCCGTGCAGCGACACCGCGTCGTAGCGGCCGAGTCCGGTGTCCGTACCGTCGATGTCGGCGCCGTCCTCCAGCGCCACGGCCAGCACCGCCCCGCCCTCGGGCGCCGCGAGCCGCAGGGTGCCGCGTACGACCGCCACCTCGGCCCGTACGCGGTCCCTGCGGTGCATCACGTTGAGGTTGACGACCGGGCCCGCCAGCAGCCGTCCGCCGGTCTCCACGTCGCCCGGGAAGCCGTGGGGCCAGTACGGCTCGTCGACGATGTGGTGCTCCCCGTCCACCATGAGGTCCATCCCGGCGCCCTCCACCACGGTCAGGGTGCGGTCCACGCCGGGGAACGCGGAGAACGGCCCGTCCTCGGTGACGTCCGCGAGGCTGACCCGCCAGTCGAAGCCGTCGCCCGCCGGACCGGGCGCCGCGGCGATCTCGCGGGTGACTCCCCCGCCGTTCTTCCAGGGGGCCGGCACCCGGCCGGCCGCGCGCAGGATCCGGAACGCCTCGGAGGTCATGGGGGTGCTCCGGTCTCTACGGGGGCAGGGACACCGAGCCTAAGGGTTGTCCCGCAGCCACCTGCTGGTCCGCGGTCCCCCGGGGGTTCGCTATCTTGATCGCCGCCGCCCCCCACCGGCCGCTCTCGCCCGTTCACCGATGAAGGAGCCGGCCATGGAGGCCGCCATCACCACGTGCTACCGCCACCCCTCGTACGAGACGTACGTGAGCTGTACCCGCTGCGAGCGCTTCATCTGTCCGGACTGCATGCGTGAGGCCTCGGTCGGCCACCACTGCGTGGAGTGCGTGAAGGAGGGGCGGCGTTCGGTCCGGCAGGCGCGGACGGTCTTCGGCGGGACGGTGGCCAGGAGCACGGTTCCGCTCGTCACCTATGTGCTGATGGGCCTGAACATCCTGGTGTACCTGGCCGAGCTGGTGCGCCCGGGGATCGTGGACCGGTTCGGGATGACGGGTGCGGAGCTGACCGGTCCGGACGGCGTCAGGTACGTCTACGAGAGCGGCGGCATCCCCGGCTTCGACGTGACCGGGGTGCTGGGCGGTGAGTGGTACCGGCTGCTGACCGGCGCATTCCTGCACCTGCCGCCCGACGGGTCCGCCCTCGGCTCTGTGCCGTTCGGGGTGCTGCACATCGTCTTCAACATGTACGCGCTGTGGAACCTGGGCCGGGTCGTCGAGGAGCAGCTGGGCCGGGTCCGCTTCCTCGCGCTGTACCTGCTGTCCGCGCTGGGCGGTTCGGTTCTGGTGTACCTGGTCGCGCCGCAGGAGACCTCGGTGGGCGCCTCCGGCGCGGTCTTCGGGCTCGCGGCGGCCTTCTACGTGATCAGCCGGCGGCTGGGCCGGGACATGCACGCGGTGAACAGGTTCCTGGCCGGGTTCCTGGTGTGGATGGTGGTCTCGGCCGGGTTCACGTCGTGGCAGGGCCATCTGGGCGGGCTGCTGACCGGTGCGCTGGTGACGGTGGTCTACGCGTACGCCCCGGCGGAGCGGCGTACCTCGGTCCAGGCGGCCGGGTGTGTGGTGCTGTCCGCGGTGCTGGTGCTGCTGGTGGTCCTCAAGACGTCGGCGCTGACGGGCTGAGCGTGACCGGCCCGGGATGCGCCACGGCGCCTGCCGAATCGTCCGGTCGGGGACGGGCAGGCGCCGCGTTCAGTTCCGTACGCCGTTGTACGGGACGTCTGTGTGCCGTGATCAGACCATCATGGAACGGTCCGTCGGGCGGATCGGGGCCGGCAGTGCGCTGGCCCCGGTGAGGAAGCGGTCCACGCCGCGTGCCGCGGAGCGGCCCTCGGCGATGGCCCACACGATGAGGGACTGGCCTCGGCCGGCGTCACCGGCGACGAACACGCCGTCGACATTCGTAGCGTACTGGTCGTCGCGGGCGACGTTGCCACGGGCATCGAGTTCCAGGCCGAACTGCTGGACGAGGCCGTTGGCCTGGTCGGTGCCGGTGAAGCCCATGGCGAGGGTGACCAGCTGCGCCGGGATGACCCGCTCGGTGCCGGTCTTCTGCTCCAGCTTGCCGTCCTTGAACTCCACCTCGATGAGGTGGAGGGACTGGACGTCGCCGTTCTCGTCGCCCTCGAAGTGGGTGGTGGAGACGGAGTAGATCCGCTCGCCGCCCTCCTCGTGCGCGGAGGTGACCTTGTAGAGCATCGGGAAGGTCGGCCAGGGCTGGTTGGCGTTCCGGTCCTCGCCCGGCCGGGGCATGATCTCCAGCTGGGTGACGGAGAGCGCGCCCTGCCGGTGGGCGGTGCCGACGCAGTCGGCGCCGGTGTCGCCGCCGCCGATGACGACGACGTGCTTGCCCTCCGCGGTGATCGGGGAGACCGTCAGGTCGCCCTCCTGCACCTTGTTGGCGAGCGGCAGGTACTCCATCGCGAAGTGCACGCCGTTCAGCTCGCGGCCCGGTACGGGCAGATCGCGGGAGACGGTGGCACCCGCGGCGATGACGACGGCGTCGTAGCGGCGGCGCAGCTTGGCGGCGTCGACGTCCGTGCCGACCTCGACCTCGGTGCGGAACTTGGTGCCCTCCGCGCGCATCTGCTCGATGCGGCGGTTGATGTGCGACTTCTCCATCTTGAACTCGGGGATGCCGTACCGCAGGAGGCCCCCGATGCGGTCCGCGCGCTCGTAGACGGCGACCGTGTGGCCGGCCCGGGTCAGCTGCTGGGCGGCGGCGAGCCCGGCCGGTCCGGAGCCGATGACGGCCACGGTCTTGCCGGAGAGGCGCTCGGGCGGCTGCGGGGTGACGTCGCCGCGGTCCCACGCCTGGTCGATGATGGAGACTTCGACGTTCTTGATGGTGACGGCCGGCTGGTTGATGCCGAGCACGCACGCCGACTCGCACGGGGCGGGGCAGAGCCGCCCGGTGAACTCCGGGAAGTTGTTCGTGGCGTGCAGGCGCTCGGACGCGGCGGTCCAGTCCTCGCGGTAGGCGTAGTCGTTCCACTCGGGGATGAGGTTTCCGAGCGGGCAGCCCTGGTGGCAGAACGGGATGCCGCAGTCCATGCAACGGCCGGCCTGCTTGCTGATGATCGGGAGCAGCGAGCCCGGAACGTAGACCTCGTTCCAGTCCTTGACGCGCTCATCCACGGGGCGGGTCTGGGCGACCTCGCGGCCGGTGGTCAGGAAGCCCTTGGGGTCAGCCATTGGTCGCCGCCTCCATCATCTTCTCGGTGGTCTCCTGCTCGGAGAGACCGGCGAGCTCAGCGGCGTCCTTGGCGGCGAGCACTGCCTTGTAGGTGGACGGGATGATCTTGCTGAAGCGGGTCACGGCGGTTTCCCACTCGGCGAGGAGCTTCTCGGCGACCGTGGATCCGGTCTCCTCCTGGTGGCGGCGCACGACGTCGTGCAGCCACTGCCTGTCGGTGTCGGAGAGCTCCTCGACCGCGCCGAGGTTCCCGACGTTGACGTGGTCGCGCTGGAGGTCGATGACGTAGGCGACGCCGCCCGACATGCCGGCCGCGAAGTTGCGTCCGGTCTCGCCGAGGACGACGGCGTGTCCGCCGGTCATGTACTCGCAGCCGTGGTCGCCCACGCCCTCGGAGACGACCGTGGCGCCGGAGTTGCGGACGCAGAAGCGCTCGCCGGTGCGGCCGCGCAGGAACAGTTCGCCGCCGGTGGCGCCGTAGGCGATGGTGTTGCCCGCGATGGTGGAGTACTCGGCGAGGTGGTCCGCGCCCCGGTCCGGGCGGACGATGACGCGGCCGCCGGAGAGGCCCTTGCCGACGTAGTCGTTGGCGTCGCCCTCCAGGCGCAGGGTCACACCGCCGGGGAGGAAGGCGCCGAAGGACTGGCCCGCGGAGCCGGTGAAGGTGATGTCGATGGTGTCCTCCGGCAGGCCCGCGCCGCCGAACTTCTTCGTGACCTCGTGGCCGAGCATGGTGCCGACGGTCCGGTTGATGTTGCGGATCGCGATCTGCGCGCGGACCGGCTGGGCGGCCTCTGCGCTGTCGGCCTTCAGGGCGTCGGCGGCGAGCTTGATCAGCTCGTTGTCCAGTGCCTTGTCCAGTCCGTGGTCCTGCTCCGCGATCTGGTGGCGGACGGCGCCGTCGGCCAGCTCGGGGACGTGGAACAGCGGGGCGAGGTCGAGGCCCTGGGCCTTCCAGTGCGTGATCGCCCGGTCGGTGTCGAGCAGCTCGGCGTGGCCGACGGCCTCCTCGATCGAACGGAAGCCGAGCTCGGCGAGGATCTCGCGGACTTCCTGGGCGATGAACTCGAAGAAGTTGACGATGTACTCGGCCTTGCCGGAGAAGCGGTCCCGCAGGACCGGGTTCTGGGTGGCGATGCCGACGGGGCAGGTGTCCAGGTGGCAGACGCGCATCATGACGCAGCCGGAGACGACGAGCGGCGCGGTCGCGAAACCGAACTCCTCGGCGCCCAGCAGTGCGGCGATGACGACGTCGCGGCCGGTCTTGAGCTGGCCGTCGGTCTGCACGACGATGCGGTCGCGCAGGCCGTTGAGCAGCAGCGTCTGCTGGGTCTCGGCGAGGCCGAGCTCCCAGGGGCCGCCCGCGTGCTTCAGCGAGGTCAGCGGGGAGGCGCCCGTTCCGCCGTCGTGGCCGGAGATGAGGACGACGTCCGCGTGGGCCTTGGACACACCGGCGGCGACCGTGCCGACGCCGACCTCGGAGACCAGCTTCACGTGGATGCGGGCCGCCGGGTTGGCGTTCTTGAGGTCGTGGATCAGCTGGGCCAGGTCCTCGATGGAGTAGATGTCGTGGTGCGGCGGCGGGGAGATCAGGCCGACACCGGGGGTGGAGTGCCGGGTCTTGGCGACCCACGGGTAGACCTTGTGGCCGGGCAGCTGGCCGCCCTCGCCGGGCTTGGCGCCCTGGGCCATCTTGATCTGGATGTCGTCCGCGTTGACCAGGTACTCGCTGGTGACGCCGAAGCGGCCGGAGGCGACCTGCTTGATGGAGGAGCGGCGCGCCGGGTCGTAGAGCCGGTCGGCGTCCTCGCCGCCCTCGCCGGTGTTGGACTTGCCGCCCAGCTGGTTCATGGCGATGGCGAGGGTCTCGTGCGCCTCGCGGGAGATCGAGCCGTAGGACATGGCGCCGGTGGAGAAGCGCTTGACGAGTTCCGAGACGGACTCGACCTCTTCGATGTCGATGGCCTCGCGGTCCGAGGTGAAGCCGAACAGGCCGCGGAGCG
Source organism: Streptomyces sp. NBC_00341 (assembly GCF_041435055.1). Taxonomy (NCBI): domain Bacteria; kingdom Bacillati; phylum Actinomycetota; class Actinomycetes; order Kitasatosporales; family Streptomycetaceae; genus Streptomyces; species Streptomyces sp. NBC_00341. The sequence continues at coordinate 2,062,821 of NZ_CP108002.1, forward strand.
TCATCAGCCGCTCGGACTGCTCGTTCACCCGCTCCGTGTACTGCTTGAAGATGTCGTAGCGGCGGTTGCGGGTGGCGTGCTGGAGGCGGAAGACCGTGTCCGGGTCGAACAGGTGCGGTTCGCCCTCGCGGCGCCACTGGTACTCGCCGCCGATCTCCAGCGCGCGGTGCGAGGCGGAGATGCCGGTGGCCGGGTAGCCCTTGGCGTGCCGGGCGGCGACCTCCTTGGCGACGACGTCGAGTCCGGCGCCGCCGATCTTGGTGGCGGTGCCGTTGAAGTACCGGTCGACGAAGGACTGGTCGAGGCCGACGGCCTCGAAGACCTGGGCGCCGCGGTAGGAGGCGACGGTGGAGATGCCCATCTTGGACATCACCTTCAGGACGCCCTTGCCCAGTGCGTAGATCAGGTTGCGGATGGCCTGCTCGGCCTCGATGCCCTCGATGAAGGTGCCGGCCCGGACCAGGTCCTCGACGGACTCCATGGCCAGGTACGGGTTGACCGCGGCGGCGCCGAAGCCGATCAGCAGCGCGACGTGGTGGACCTCGCGGACGTCACCGGCCTCGACCAGCAGGCCCACCTGGGTGCGCTGCTTGGTGCGGATGAGGTGGTGGTGGACGGACGAGGTGAGCAGCAGCGAGGGGATCGGTGCGTGCTCGGCGTCGGAGTGCCGGTCGGACAGGACGATCAGGCGGGCGCCGTCCTCGATGGCGGCGTCTACCTCGGTACAGATCTCCTCGATCCGTGCGGCCAGCGCCTCGCCGCCGCCGCCGACCCGGTAGAGGCCGGAGAGCGTGGCGGCCTTCATGCCCGGCATGTCGCCGTCGGCGTTGATGTGTATGAGCTTGGCCAGCTCGTCGTTGTCGATCACCGGGAACGGGAGCGTGACGCTGCGGCAGGCCGCGGCGGTCGGCTCCAGGATGTTGCCGGCCGGGCCGAGCGTGGAGCGCAGCGAGGTGACGAGCTCCTCGCGGATGGCGTCCAGCGGCGGGTTGGTGACCTGGGCGAACAGCTGGGTGAAGTAGTCGAAGAGCAGCCGGGGCCGGGCGGACAGCGCGGCGATCGGGGAGTCCGTGCCCATGGAGCCGAGCGGTTCGCCGGCGGTGCGGGCCATCGGGGCGAGGATGACGCGGAGCTCTTCCTCGGTGTAGCCGAAGGTCTGCTGGCGGCGGGTGACGGAGGCGTGCGTGTGGACGATGTGCTCCCGCTCGGGGAGGTCCTCCAGCTCGATCTCGCCGGTTTCCAGCCACTCCTGGTAGGGCTGCTCGGCGGCGAGGGACGCCTTGATCTCGTCGTCCTCGATGATGCGGTGCTCGGCGGTGTCGACGAGGAACATCTTGCCGGGCTGCAGGCGGCCCTTGCGGACGACCTTGGCGGGGTCGATGTCCAGGACGCCGACCTCGGAGGAGAGCACGACGAGTCCGTCGTCGGTGACCCAGTAGCGGCCGGGGCGCAGTCCGTTGCGGTCGAGGACCGCGCCGACCTGGACGCCGTCGGTGAAGGTGACGCAGGCCGGGCCGTCCCAGGGCTCCATCATCGTGGAGTGGTACTGGTAGAAGGCGCGCCTGGCCGGGTCCATGGAGGCGTGGTTCTCCCATGCCTCGGGGACCATCATCAGCACCGAGTGCGGCAGCGAGCGGCCGCCGAGGTGGAGGAGCTCCAGGACCTCGTCGAAGGAGGCCGAGTCGGAGGCGTCCGGGGTGCAGACGGGGAAGATCCGGTCCAGCTGCTCCGTGCCGAAGAGGCTGGAGGCGAGCTGGGACTCGCGGGCCTTCATCCAGTTGCGGTTGCCCTTGACCGTGTTGATCTCGCCGTTGTGCGCGACGAAGCGGTACGGGTGGGCGAGCGGCCAGCTCGGGAAGGTGTTCGTGGAGAAGCGCGAGTGGACCAGCGCGACCGTGGTGGCGAAGCGGGCGTCGGAGAGGTCCGGGAAGAACGGCTCCAGCTGCCCGGTGGTGAGCATTCCCTTGTAGACGATCGTGCGGGCGGAGAGCGACGGGAAGTAGACCCCGGTCTCACGCTCGGCGCGCTTGCGCAGCACGAAGGCCTTGCGGTCCAGGACGATCCCGGTGCTCTCGCCGTCCGCGACGAAGAGCTGCCGGAACTCGGGCATGGTGGCGCGGGCGCCCTTGCCGAGGATGTCGGGGGTGACCGGGACGTCGCGCCAGCCGAGGACCTTCAGGCCCTCTTCGGCGGCGATCTTCTCAAGGCCCCGGACGGCCGCTGTGGAGTCGTCCGCGGGCAGGAATGCGATGCCGACGGCGTAGGCACCGGCCTCGGGGAGGTCGAAGGGGACCTCTGCGCGCAGGAAGGCGTCCGGTACCTGGAGCAGGATTCCGGCTCCGTCACCGGAGTCGGGCTCGGATCCGGTGGCGCCGCGGTGTTCGAGATTGCGCAGTACGGTCAGCGCCTGCTCTACCAGCTCGTGGCCGGCCACACCGGTCAGAGTGGCCACGAACCCGACGCCACAGGCGTCGTGCTCGTTGCGGGGGTCGTACATCCCCTGCTGGGCGGGGCGACCGTCCATGGGCGACCAGGCGTCGGTGCGCATCGGCTCTCCCGTCGTCGTCGTGGCATATGAACAGCCGAGGGACGACTCTGGCCCTCTGCGAAATTTCGTGCAGATTACATGATGGGACGCTTCTCAAGAAGCGGATAGCTCGTTCCAACATACGGACACCGCTGATGGCGGTGGAGGGGGTCGCAGTCGGAGGATCGGCGCCCGGGAGACCGCAGAGAGCAGGCGTCGTTGCCTGCGGTGTCTACGGCTCATGCCCGGCGGAAGCGGAAACGAAACCGCCGGGTAACGACTACTTATGTGTAGCCCTGCATAGAGTCTCATTTTACGTCGCGTGAACACGTTCCGCCCAGTGGCGCTGATCAGGACGTACGTCACACGGATGACGCACACGTTACGGGCCGGGACCGTGGTTCCGGTCCCGGCCCGCACCAGCGGCAGCAGCGGCTCAGCCGCCGACGGCGACGCCGAACAGCATGCCCAGGCCGTAGGTGAGCGCCGCCGCCGCGCCGCCGAGCACCAGCTGCCGCAGTCCGCTGAACCACCAGCTGCGGGCCGTGACCCGGGCGACCACCGCGCCGCAACCGAAGAGCCCGACAAGGGCCAGCAGCACCGCCGGCCACAGCGCGTCCGCGCCGAGCAGGTACGGCAGCAGGGGCAGCAGGGCGCCCAGCGCGAAGGCTCCGAAGGAGGAGACGGCGGCGACGAGCGGCGAGGGCAGGTCGCCCGGGTCGATGCCGAGCTCCTCGCGGGCGTGGATCTCCAGGGCCTGCTCCGGGTCGCGCGACAGCTGCCGGGCGACCTCGCGGGCGAGAGCGGAGTCGACACCCCGGGACTCGTAGAGCTCCGCGAGCTCCCGCTCCTCGTCCAGCGGATGCTTGCGCAACTCCCGCCGCTCGACGTCGAGTTCGGCCTCCACCAGCTCACGTTGCGAGGCGACGGAGGTGTACTCGCCGGCCGCCATCGAGAAGGCCCCGGCGGCCAGTCCGGCAAGACCGGTGATCACGATCGTGCGGTGCGAGACATCACCGCCCGCGACGCCGGTCATCAGGGCGAGGTTCGAGACGAGACCGTCCATGGCGCCGAAGACCGCCGGCCGCAGCCAGCCACCGTTCACATCGCGGTGGGTGTGGTTGTCCCGGTGCGCCTCGTGCAGTACGGCGTCGGTCTCGATGATGGACACAGCTCTCCCCTTCTCCCGGAGCGGTGTTCACCGCTCCGGCCCCGTTCGACACCATCGAAAGTACGCACGAAAAACGGCCCCCGCCAGCAAGGCAGGCCGTACTTACCACTGTCTGTGACCAGGTAGGTACGGCTTGCCTTGCTGTCCGAAGGCCGTCATCCGAGTGGCCCTTTTGTGGTGATTACCGGCCTCTGTCCCGGCTCCGCGTGGCACAGATCCCACAGGTACGAGAACTGGCTCGGTACGAGCGAAGGGTCGACGCGATGGAGCTGATGGCGGGAAATCCGGCAGCGCCGCGGACGGGCGGCACACGGACGGACGGCGCGCGGGCCGCGGTACGAGGAGCGCCGGCCCCCGGCGAACCGGGCCCCGGCGAAACCGTCCGGGGCGCAACGGTCCACGGCGACACCGCCCGGGGCGCTCCGGCCGACCGGGCCAGGGGGTCGCTGCTGGGCCTCGCGGTCGGCGACGCGCTGGGCGCCCCGGCGGAGAACATGCGGCCCTCCGAGATCCGCCGCCGCTGGGGCCGGATCGAGGGCTTCGTGAGCGACGATCCGGCGGGCACCGACGACACGGAGTACGCGATCTTCTCCGGGCTGCTGCTGGCCCGGCACGGTTCGGCGCTGACCGTGACCCATGTCGAACGGGCCTGGCGGCTGTGGATCGCGGACCTGGACGAGGGGCCGTTCCGCGGTGCCGGTTTCAGCGAGCGCGGCACGCTGGAGAACCTGCGCCGGGGGCTCGCCGCCCCGATCTCCGCCCAGCACCGGCACGCCTGGAGCGACGGTCTGGCGATGCGGGCGGCACCGTTCGGCGTCTTCGCGGCGGGCAGGCCCGCGGAGGCGGCCCGGCTGGTCGCGGTGGACGGCCGGGTCAGCCATGAGGGCGAGGGCATCTACGGCGGCCAGGCGGTGGCGGCCGGGGTGGCGGCCGCCATGACCGGGTCCGGGGTCACCTCCGTGATCGCCGCCGCGCTCTCCGTCGTACCGATGGACTCCTGGACGGCGCGTTCGCTGCGCCGCGCGGTGACCGCCGCCCAGCGCCCGTACCCGGACCGGCTCACGATGGAGCGCGCGGTGCGCTCGGCCGTGGTCGTCGGCGGCTACCCGTGGACGGACCTGGCGCCGGAGGCGGTCGGGCTGGCCTTCGGGGCGTTCGCCGCGGCGCGCGGCGACTTCCGTACGGCGGTGCTGACCGCGGTCAACATGGGCCGCGACGCCGACACCACGGCCGCGGTGGCGGGCGCGCTGGCCGGGGCGCTGCACGGGGCCCGGGCCATTCCGGCGCACTGGGCGGCGGCGATCGGCCCGGTCCGGGGCAGCTGCCTGCCCTCGATGCGCGGCTACCACGTCCTGGACATCGCGGAACTCCTCACCCCGGCAGACGCCGAGGCGGACGAACGGGTCGGGCAACGGCCCCAGGACCCCGGACCCGGCGGCGGGGCGCCCCCTCCCGGTGAAGGCACCGGGAGGGGCCTCCGCGACATCCTCGACGACGCACCGGCGGTGCGCCCGTGACCGGCACCGACCGCCGCGCCCGGATCGAGGGGCTGCTCCTCGGGCTGGCCGCCGGGGACGCCGCCGGCTGGCCGGCCGCGCGGCACCGGGCGGCCCGGATGCCGGAGTGGACCCGGCGCCTCACCCGCGAGCTGGACACCTTCGCCGAGCAGAACGCGACCACCACGCTGCCCGTCCCCATCGCCCTCAACCAGCCGCCTGAGCCGCTGCGGCTCGGTCCCTCCGACGACGCCGAATGGGCGGCGTTCGCGGCCGGGACCGTGCTGACCTCGGCGGCGGGCCCGCTGCACGGCCTCTCCCCCGGCCGCCGGATGCGGGCGGCGGTGGACGTCGCCTGGAACGCGCTGGCCGCCGAGGTCGCCGCGGCCGCCGCACGGGCGCCGGAGGTCGAGTCGGCGGTCCTGCCGTTGCGGGCCCGGATCTCGGTACGGGCCGGGCTCGGCAACCTCGCCGCCGGGCTGCGTCCGCCCGCCACCGGCCACGACAACCCGCACTACTTCGACGACGCGGCGTGTGTGCGGGCCGCCGTGCTGGCCGTCGTCCACCCCGGCGATCCGGCGGCGGCGGCCGATCTCGCGGAGTTCGACGCGCGCTACACCCAGGACGGCGACGGGGTGCACGGCGCGCGGGCGATGGCCGCCGCGATCGCGCAGGCGCTCGACGGGGCGGACGTGGACACGGCGGTGAACGCCGCGCTGGCCCAGCTCCCGGAAGGCACCGAGATCGCCCGCAACGCCGCCCACGCGGTCCGGATCGCCCGCGACTTCGCCGGAGAGGCGGCCGGCGCCTTCGCCCTCGTCCCGGTGCTGGAGCACCAGATCGTGGACCACGTCTACAGCTACGGGATCGCCGCGGCCGAGACCGTCCCGGTCGCCCTCGCCCTGGCCACCGCCGCCCGGGGCGAGATCGCGCAGGCCGTACCGTCCGCCGCCTGCCTGTCCCGGGTCGCCGATTCGGCACCGGCCCTGGCCGGCGCGCTGACGGGCGCGCTCGGCGGTATCGCCACCGTGCCGGACGGCTGGCGCGAGGCCTGCCGCACCCTCGCGGGGTGCGCGCTGCCCCGTTTCGCGGGCACGGATCTGCTGGAACTCGCCGGGCTGCTGGCAGACACGGAACCGGCGCTCCCGGGTGGACAATTCGGACATGACATCCACCGCGCCCCCGGCGCCCACGAGGTCCGCACCGCCCACGACACCCACGGCGCTCACGCTCGATGAACGGATCGCGGGCGCGCTCGTCGGCGCCGCCGTCGGTGACGCGCTCGGCGGCCCGGTCGAGGGACGGCCCCCCGAGCAGATCGTGGCCCGGCACGGCGGGCGGATCACCGGCGTCGTCGGCCCCTGGGACGGCGACGACTGGCGGACCGCCCGCCCCATCGCCCCGTACCACAAGGGCGACGGGCACGTCACCGACGACACCTTGATGACCCATGCGCTGGTCCGGGTGTACGGCAAGGTGCGCGGCCATCTCGACGCGTACTCGGTCGCGGAGCACCTGGTACCGGAGCTGATCTCGAACCCCCGCTGGATTCCGGAGCTGGAGGCGGAGGCGCTGCCGCTCCAGCGGGTCTTCCTCGCCGAGAAGTGGATCGTCGCCCGGCTGCACTACGGCCACGTCGACCCGCGCGAGGCGGGCTCCGGGAACATCGTCAACTGCGGTGCCGCGATGTACATGGCGCCGGTCGGCCTGGTGAACGCCGCCCATCCGCAGGCCGCCTACGCCGAGGCGCTGGATGTCGCGGGCGCCCACCAGTCCTCGTACGGGAGGGAGGCGGCCGGAGTGTTCGCGGCCGCCGTCGCCGCGGCCTGCGTCCCGGGGGCGACGCCCACGAGCGTCATCGAGACGTGTCTGTCGCTCGCCAAGGACGGCACCCGGGCGGCGATCGACGCGGTCTGCGAAACGGCCGTCGGGTACCGGGACTTCGAATCCGCCCTCGCCCCGCTGCGGGAAGCCGTCGCCCCCTTCGACACCGTGGGGCCCGACTACCGCGCCCCCTCGCTCGGTGCCCGCCGCCCCTCCCGGCTGCACGCCATCGAGGAACTCCCCGTCGCACTCGGCATGCTGCTCGTCGGGGACGGGGACTACCGGCGTACGGTCCTGGGCTCCGTCAACTACGGGCGGGACTGCGACTCGATCGCCACCATGAGCGGTGCCGTCGCGGGCGCCCTGCACGGCGAGGGCTCGATCCCCGCCGACTGGGTGAGCACGGTCGCCGGAGCCAGCCGCCTCGATCTGCACGCCCCGGCCCGGACCCTGGCCGAGGTCGCCCGCGAGGTCTTCGCACACGACACGGCCCGCCGCCGCGCCCATGAGAACGCCTTCGCCGCGCTGGCCGGCACGCCATGACCACCACCGTGCGGGCCACCTGGGTGCAGCCGGAGGACCTGGTCGGACACGAACTGCGGCAGGCCGCGCAGGACGGGCGGGACGCCCGGGACATCGAGCGCCGGTGGTACGAGGCCGGCGGATCGCCCGCCCCGGAGCGGGCGGGCGCCTCCGAGTACCCCGCGCCACCCGGACTGCGCGCGGTCGCCGGCCGGCTGCTGGACGAACTCGCCCTGCTGGAATCGCCGTCGGCCGACGACGAGCCGACCGGCCTGGACGCGATCCGGGCCGCCTGCCCGCGCTGGCCGCTCCCCCGCACGGGCCCGTCCGGCGTGGACCGCGAACGGCTGCACGCGGCCTGGCTCGGACGGGCGGCGGGCTGCCTGCTCGGGAAACCGGTCGAGAAGCTGCCGTTGGAGGGCATCCGCGCACTGGCCCGCGCCACCGGGAACTGGCCGCTGGCCACCTGGTTCACCGCCAGGGGGCTGCCCCCTGAACTGGCCGCCACCTATCCCTGGAACCGGCGCTCCGCGGCCACCTCGCTCGCGGAGAACATCGACGGGATGCCGGAGGACGACGACCTCAACCACCCCCTTCTCGCACTGGTGCTGCTCCGGCGCCACGGCCGCTCGTTCACCACCGCAGACCTCGCCCGGCTCTGGCTGGACGAGCTTCCGGCGGGCCGGACGTTCACCGCGGAGCGGGTCGCGTACCGCAATCTGCTGGACGGAATCGAGCCGCCGGACACCGCCTCTTACCGCAATCCGTTCCGGGAGTGGATCGGTGCGCAGATCCGGGCCGACGTGCACGGCTGGACGCACCCCGGCGACCCGGCCGCCGCGGCGGAGCAGGCCCACCGGGACGCGGTCCTCACGCACACCGGGAACGGGGTGTACGGCGCCATGTTCACCGCCGCCGCCCTGGCGGAGGCGGCCGGCGGCGAGGCCGACGTGCACGGCTGCCTGGCTACCGGGCTCAGGGTCGTACCACCGAGATCGCGGTTCGCACGGGCGGTACGGGACGGAGTCGCGGCGGCCCATGGCGCCGCCGACTTCGACAGCGTCGTCGACCGCCTCCACTCCTTGTACGGCCACTACCACTGGGTGCACGTGCTGCCCAACGCGGCGCTGCTCGCCGCCGCGCTCACGCACGCCGACGGCGACTTCTCCGGCTCCATCTGCCGTGCGGTGTCCGGCGGCTGGGACACCGACTCCAACGGGGCGACCGCCGGTTCGCTCGCCGGACTGCTGGCCGGGCGGCCAGAAGCACTGCCCGACCGGTGGACCACACCGCTGAAGAACCGTCTCGCCACGTCCGTACCCGGTTTCGACTCGGTCGGCTTCGACACCCTCGCGGAGCTGACCCACCGGCTCACCCACCAGGAGGTACTCCGCCCATGACCAGAGTCGCGGTGCTCGGCAGCACCAATATGGACCTCGTGGCCTACACAGAGCGGGCCCCGGAGCGCGGACAGACCGTCACCGGACGGGAGTTCCGCACCGTGCCCGGCGGCAAGGGGGCCAACCAGGCGGTCGCCGCCGCCCGCGCCGGCGGTGACGTGATGATGATCGGCGCCGTCGGAAACGACGAGTACGGCCTCCGGCTGCGGGAGAACCTGGAGCACTCGGGCGTCGACACCGATCTGCTGCACACCGCCGAGGGACCCAGCGGTACCGCGCACATCGTGGTGGACGCCAAGGGTTCCAACGCCATCGTCGTCATCCCCGGCGCCAACGGCGCCGTCACCGCGCTCGGTCCGGGCGAGATCGCCGCCGTCGCCGAAGCCGATCTGCTGCTGCTCCAGCTGGAGCTGCCGCTGTCCGCCGTGATCGAGGGGGCGCGGGCCGGTCACGCCCAGGGGGTCCGCGTGCTCCTCACCCCGTCGCCCGTACAGGAGCTGCCCGACGAACTCCTGGACTGCGTCGACCTGCTGATCCCCAATGAGCACGAGGCGGCCGAGCTGTCCGGACACACAGAACCGCACGCGGCGGCGGAGGTCCTGCTCAGCCATGTGCCGGCGGTCCTCATCACGCTCGGCTCGAAGGGCTGCCTGTACGCGGCCCGGGGCAGCACCGCCGTCCACTTCCCCGCCCCCGACGTCAGCGCCGTCGACACCACGGGCGCCGGCGACACCTTCGTCGGCGCGCTCGCGGTGGCCATCGGTGAGGGCCGGCCGGTGCCGCAGGCCGTCGCCTGGGCCTCTTCGGCCGCCGCGCTCTGCGTGCAGAAGCCCGGCGCCTCGACGTCCATGCCGTACCGCAGCGAAATCGACGCCGCATGACCGGGCCCGCGGCAGCGCCGCTGACCGGGCTGCGGGTCATCGACCTGGCCACGCTCTTCGCCGGGCCGCTGTGCGCCACGATGCTCGGTGACTACGGCGCCGAGGTGATCAAGGTCGAGCATCCGGGCCGCCCCGACCCGTCCCGGGGCCACGGCCCCACTAAGGACGGCATCGGGCTGTGGTGGAAACTGCTCGGCCGCAACAAGCGCACCATGACCCTCGATCTGTCCGGGGCCGGTGGGCGCGACATCCTGCTGCGGCTCGCCGCGGACACCGATGTGATCATCGAGAACTTCCGGCCGGGCACGCTGGAGCGGTGGGGGCTCGGCTGGGAGGAGCTGCACGCCGTCAACCCCCGGCTGGTGCTGGCCAGGGTCACCGGCTTCGGACAGTTCGGCCCGTACGCGCACCGGCCCGGTTTCGGGACGCTCGCGGAGGCGATGAGCGGATTCGCGGCGATCACCGGGGAGCCGGACGGGCCGCCGACGCTGCCTCCGTTCGGGCTGGCCGACTCGATCGCGGCGATCGCCACGGCGTTCGCGGTGACGACCGCGCTGGCCGCGCGGGAACGCACCGGTGAGGGGCAGGTCGTCGACCTGGCGATCATCGAACCGATCCTGACTGTGCTCGGCCCGCAGCCCCTCTGGTACGACCAGCTCGGCTACGTCCAGCCGCGCACCGGCAACCGTTCGCGCAACAACGCCCCGCGCAACACCTACCGCACCTCGGACGATCAGTGGGTGGCCGTCTCCACCTCCGCGCAGTCCATCGCGGAGCGGGTGATGCGCCTGGTGGGACGGGCGGAGCTGATCGACGAGCCGTGGTTCGGCTCGGGCACCACCCGCGCCGAGCACTGCGAGGAGCTCGACGAGGCGGTCGGCAACTGGATCGCCCGGCACACCAGGGACGACGCGATCTCCGCGTTCGAGAAGGCGGAGGCCGCCATCGCGCCCATCCACGACATCCGCGACGTGATGGAGGACCCGCAGTACCGGGCACTGGACTCCGTCACCGAGGTCGACGACCCCGAGCTGGGACCGCTGCGGATGCAGAACGTCCTGTTCCGGCTCTCCGCGACCCCGGGGGCGATCCGCTGGGCGGGACGGCCGCACGGCGCGGACACCGAGGAGATCCTCACCGGGCTCGGGCTGAGCGGCGCGGAGATCTCGGCGCTGCGGGCGGAGCGTGTCCTGTGACCGCGACGATCCCCCTCACCTGGCTGTACGTCCCCGGGGACCGGCCGGACGTGGTGCGCAAGGCCCGTGCGTCGGGGGCGGACGTGGTCATCGTGGACCTGGAGGACGCGGTCGCCCCGGACCGCAAGGAGTACGCGCGGGCGGCCACCGCGGAGCTCCTCTCCGAACCCGCGGACGCCGGCGCGGCGCCGCTCCACGTCCGGGTCCACACCGAGGCCGACGTCACGGCCCTGGCCGGGCTGCCGGGCCTCGCGGAACTGCGGCTACCGAAGATCACGCACGCGGCCTCCGTCCATCACCTCGCGGCGCTGGCCCCCGGGGTCGCGCTCTGCCCGCTGCTGGAGTCGGCGCTCGGCATCGAGCACGCGTACTCGGTGGCCGCCGCCCATCCCCAGGTCCGGTCCATCGCGCTGGGCGAGGCGGACCTCCGGGCCGACCTCGGGGTGCACGACGACACGGGGCTCGACTGGTCGCGCAGCCGGGCGGTGGTCGCGTGCCGGGCGGCCGGGCTGGCCCCGCCGACCCAGTCGGTGTTCCCGGACGTCCGGGACCTGGACGGACTGTGGGCTTCCTGCGCGCACGGCCGGGCGCTGGGGTTCCTGGGCCGGGCGGCGATCCATCCCCGGCAGCTCCCGGTGATCGAGCGGGCGTTCCGGCCGACACCGCAGGAGATCGAGGCGGCGCAGGAGATCGTCGAGGCGGCCCGCGTGGAGGCGGGTGCGCTGGCCCTGCCGGACGGCCGTTTCGTGGACGCGGCGGTGGTGGCCTCGGCCCACCGCACGCTGGCCCTGGCCGGGCGCACGGTGGTATCCGGCCCACGCTGACCCCGGGCCCGTTTTTGTCCTCAATCGCCGGACGGGCTTGATTTCCACCCCGGTCCGGGGCCCGCAGAAACACAGCCACAGACGGCAAATCCAAGCCCGTCCGGCGATTGAGGACACCACGGCCCGCGGAGAACCGGTCACAGACGGCAAAACCAAGCCCGTCCGGCGATTGAGGACACCCGGCGACGGGGAACCGGTCACGGGACGGCAAATCCAAGCCCGTCCGGCGATTGAGGACACCACGGCCCGCGGAGAACCGGTCACAGACGGCAACCAAGCCCGTCCGGCGATTGAGGACACCCGGCGACGGGGGTCGTGGCGCACACGCACGAGGGGCCGCCGGGTTGTCCGGCGGCCCCTCGGTGTCGTTGTGGCGGCGTCAGCCCTTGGCCGTCTCCGCCGCATCCTCCGTCTTCGACGCGTCGGACTCCACCGCGGCGTCGGACTCGACCGCCGCGCCCTCGGACTTCGCGTCCTCGGACTTCGCGTCACCGGCCTCCGCGTCGTCGGACTTCGCTTCCTCGGCCTCCACCGCGTCAGGAGCCTTCGGCTCCCCCGGCTCCCCCGGCTCCCCCGGCTCGACGATCTCCTCGCGGCCCGGCCGTACCTTCGCCGAGATCACCATGTAGACGACGGCCAGCACGAACACGATCAGCGCGGTCCACACGTTCAGGCGCAGGCCCAGGATGTGGTGGGCCTCGTCGACGCGCATGTACTCGATCCACGCGCGACCGGCGCAGTAGGACGCGACGTACAGCGCGAACGCCCGCCCGTGTCCGAGCTTGAACCGGCGGTCCGCCCAGATCACCAGGAGGGCCACGCCGATGCACCACAGCGACTCGTACAGGAACGTCGGGTGGTACGTGCCCGCCACTCGGTTGGGGCCCTCGCTGATCTTCAGCGCCCACGGGACGTCGGTCTCGCGGCCGTACAGCTCCTGGTTGAACCAGTTGCCCCAGCGGCCGCAGGCCTGGGCCACGGCGATACCGGGAGCGAGCGCGTCGGCCCAGGCGGGCAGCGGGATCCCCCGGCGGCGGCAGCCGATCCAGGCACCCACAGCGCCGAGCGCGATCGCACCCCAGATCCCGAGGCCGCCCTGCCAGATCTTGAAGGCGTCGACCCAGTCCTCACCGTCGCTGAAGTACAGCTGGTAGTCGGTGATGACGTGGTAGAGCCTCCCGCCGACGAGGCCGAAGGGCACCGCCCAGACGGCGATGTCGGCAACCGTGCCGGCTCTGCCCCCTCGGGCGATCCAGCGCTTGTTGCCGAGCCAGACGGCGACAAACACACCGATGATGATGCAGAACGCGTAGCCGCGAAGCGGGATCGGGCCGAGATCGATCACGCCGGTCGACGGGCTGGGAATGTAGGCAAGGTCCATGACAGGGTCGACGCTACCTTGCCGGGCGGGAGGTGCGGCAACCCGCCCGACAACTTCTGGGTAACGAGCCGGTCATCGATTCCCCAGGAATCCGCCGATCAGGATCCCGACGGGGCGGGGGTGGCCGTGCCTTTCCCCTTGCCCTTGTTGGCCTCGGCGACCCACTTCTTCAGGTTGGCGACGGTGATCGGCTCGTTCCCCTTCTTGGGGAAGATCGACTGACCGTTGAGCAGCGCCGTCGGCGTGCCCTGGAAGCCGCCGTCGCGGAAGGCCTTGTCGGACTTCTGGACCCAGCTGTCGTGCGTGCCGTCGTCGACACAGCTGCGGAAGGCGGGCGTGTCGAGCCCGTCGACCTTCTTGGACAGGTCGATCAGCTTGCTGTTGTCGCCGAAGGCGTCGTCGGCCTCCTGCGGCTGATTGCGGTACAGGATGTCGTGGTACGCGGAGAACTTGCCCACGTCCTGGGCGCAGGCCGCCGCGTTGGCCGCCTTGAGGGAGCCGCTGCCGCCGAGGTTTCCGTCGATCAGGGTGGCGAGGTGGTATTCGACCTTGAGCTGCTTGCTCTGCTCCAGCTGGTGGATCGTGTCCCGGAACGCGTTCTCGAACTGGGCGCAGACGGGGCAGCGGAAGTCCTCCCAGATCGTGAGCGTGGACGGGGCTTCGTCCGCTCCCACCTGGATGGCGAGGCTGTCCTTGCCGGTCGCGCCCGACGGTGCGACGGCGGGACCCGACGCCTTGTCCTTGCTGCCCTTTCCGCCGCTGTTGGCGGCGATCACGCCGACGACGGCGGCCAGGGCGAGGACACCCACCACGGCGGTCGAGACGATCAGCGTGCGGCGACGGCGCTCTCGCGCCTTCAGCTGCTCACGCTGCTGGATCAGCCGGTCTCGCGCGGCCCTTTTTCCCTCTTGGTTCTTCTCGCTCACACCGCAGCAACGAACCGGGGAGGCACTCGCGTGCCTCCCCGGTCCCAGGTCCACCCGTTCGGGTGACGCCCGGTATCAGCGCTTTCGAACACCTTCGGCCAGATCGGCCGCCAGTGAGCGGACGGCCGCGAGGCCGGCCGCCTCGTCGGGCGCGTCCAGCATGCACTTGACGAAGGCGGTACCGACGATGACCCCGTCCGCGAACCCGGCGACCTCCGCGGCCTGCTCCGCGTTGGAGACGCCGAGGCCGACGCAGACCGGGACGGAGGTGGTGGCGCGGGTGCGCCGCACCAGGTCCTCGGCCTGTTCCCCGACCGAGACGCGGGTGCCGGTGACCCCCATCAGCGAAGCGGCGTAGACGAAGCCGGAACCGGCCGCCGTGATGGTGGCGAGGCGCTCGTCCTTGCTGCTGGGCGCGACGACGAAGACGGTCGCGAGACCGTGCTTCGCCGCGTGCTCGCGCCACAGGGCGGATTCCTGGACCGGCAGGTCGGGCAGGATGCACCCGGCGCCGCCCGCCTCCGCCAGCTCGGCGGTGAAGCGCTCGACGCCGTACCGGTCGATCGGGTTCCAGTACGTCATGACCAGGATCGGGATCCCGGTGGCCTCGTACGACTCGCGGACCGTGCGCATCACGTCGGCGATCTTCACGCCGCCGCGCAGCGCGATGTCGTCGGCGGTCTGGATGACCGGGCCGTCGAGCACCGGGTCGCTGTGCGGCAGGCCCACCTCGATGACGTCGGCGCCGCCTGCGGCCGCCGCCTCGATGGCCGCGATACCGCCGTCGACGGTCGGGAACCCGGCGGGCAGGTACGCGATCAGCGCCGCCCGGTCCTCGGCCTTGGCCGCAGCGAGGGTGGTGTTCAGCAGTTCGATGTTGCCGCTCACTTGGCGTCCCCCTCGATCTCGGCGCCGTGGCCGGACGCGTCCGCCTCGACGGCCGCGTCGGTCTCGTACAGCCCGAAGTACCGGGCCGCCGTGTCCATGTCCTTGTCGCCCCGGCCGGACAGGTTGACCAGGATCAGGCCGTCCTTGCCGAGCTCCTTGCCGACCTCCAGGGCACCGGCCAGCGCGTGCGCGCTCTCGATGGCCGGGATGATCCCCTCGGTGCGGGAGAGCAGCCGCAGCGCCTGCATGGCCGCGTCGTCGGTGACCGCGCGGTACTCGCCGCGGCCGATGTCCTTCAGGTAGGCGTGCTCCGGGCCGATGCCCGGGTAGTCCAGACCGGCCGAGATGGAGTACGGCTCGGTGATCTGGCCCTCCTCGTCCTGGAGGACGTAGCTGCGCGAACCGTGCAGGATGCCGGGCTCGCCCTCGGTGAGGGTCGCCGCGTGCTCGCCGGTCTCCACGCCGTGTCCGGCCGGCTCGCAGCCGATGAGGCGGACGTCCGCGTCCGGGATGAGGGCGTGGAAGAGGCCGATGGCGTTGGAGCCGCCGCCGACGCAGGCGACCGCGGCGTCCGGCAGCCGGCCGGCCCGCTCCAGGATCTGCCGCCTGGCCTCGACGCCGATGACGCGGTGGAAGTCGCGGACCATGGCGGGGAAGGGGTGCGGGCCCGCGACCGTGCCGAAGAGGTAGTGCGTGCGGTCCACGTTGGCGACCCAGTCGCGGAACGCCTCGTTGATGGCGTCCTTGAGGGTGCGGGAGCCGGACTTCACGGCGATGACCTCGGCGCCGAGCATCCGCATCCGCGCCACGTTCAGCGCCTGGCGCTCGGTGTCGATCTCGCCCATGTAGATGGTGCATTCGAGGCCGAAGAGCGCGCAGGCGGTCGCGGTGGCGACGCCGTGCTGACCGGCCCCGGTCTCGGCGATGACCCGGGTCTTGCCCATGCGCCGGGTGAGGAGCGCCTGGCCCAGCACGTTGTTGATCTTGTGCGAGCCGGTGTGGTTGAGGTCCTCGCGCTTGAGGAAGATCCGGGCGCCGCCGGCGTGTTCCGCGAAGCGCCGCACCTCGGTCAGCGCGCTGGGGCGGCCGGTGTAGTTGACCATGAGCTCGTTGAGCTCGGCGGCGAACGCCGGGTCGGCCTTCGCCTTGTCGTACTCGACGGCGACCTCGTCCACGGCGGCGACGAGCGCCTCCGGGATGAACTTTCCGCCGTACGCGCCGAAGTACCCCTCGGCGCTGGGGATCAGACCCTCCGGGTCCGGAATGAAGAAGTCGGACGACATCTCGACGTGCTCCTCGGCATGGCATGGGGTGGATGCGTGGATTCACCGTATTGCGCCGTGAGCGAGGCGCCGCCTCGGCCGGGGGCCGGGCGGTGCGGGTCGTGCGGTTCCACCGCAGGGCGGTGGGGGTGCGACGGCCGGGGCTCGCTCTACTGCGCGGACCCCGTGCGCCATCGCATGCCGTTGACCTGGCCGGGTTCGTCACCGATCACGTACCGCACCCGCCGGCCGTGCACGCGGCGCGCGGGGGCGCGACAGCCGCGGGGGCGGCAGCCGCGCGCCAGCGGCGCGTGCGGGTCCCGGCCGGTGGCCGCGGCGGGGCGCAGGCCCGGCCGGACACGGGGCGCGGAACGCTCTGCGGACACGGGTGGGGTCAGCCCCGTCCGTGCCGGAGGGCCGGGTGGGCGCCGGCGGCGACCAGGTCGGCCACGGCGACCCGCGGGTCGCGGCCGGTGACCAGGGACTCGCCGACCAGTACGGCGTCCGCGCCGGCGTTGGCGTAGGCGATGAGGTCGTGCGGGCCCCGGACACCGGACTCCGCGATCTTGACGATGCGGTCGGGGATCTCGGGGGCGACCCGCTCGAAGGTGGAGCGGTCGACCTTGAGGTCCTTCAGGTTGCGGGCGTTGACGCCGATGATCCGGGCGCCGGCGTCGACCGCGCGCTCCGCCTCCTCCTCGTCGTGCACCTCGACCAGCGGCGTCAGGCCGATGGACTCGGCGCGCTCGATCAGGGAGACCAGCGCCTCCTGGTCGAGGGCGGCGACGATCAGCAGGGCGAGGTCGGCGCCGTACGCCCGCGCCTCCCACAGCTGGTAGGAGGTGACGATGAAGTCCTTGCGCAGGACCGGGATGTCGACCTTGGCGCGGACGGCCTCCAGGTCGGCGAGCGAACCGCCGAAGCGGCGCTCCTCGGTGAGGACCGAGATGACGGAGGCGCCGCCCGCCTCGTAGTCCGCGGCCAGTGCGGCCGGGTCGGCGATGGCGGCGAGGGCCCCCTTGGAGGGGCTGGAGCGCTTTACCTCGCAGATGACGGTCACGCCCTCGCCGCGCAGGGCGGCGACTCCGTCCTTCGCCTCGGGAGCGCGCGCCGCGCGTTCCTTCAGCTCGTCGAGGCTGACGCGCGCCTGCCGCTCTGCGAGGTCGGCGCGTACGCCTTCGATGATCTCGTCGAGCACACTCACGCGATCGGCCCCCTTCCGGGACGGTGACAAGAGAACAGGATCAGCCATGCCGATGGTATCCGCAGGAGGCCGATGGGCCCGCATCCGGCCGCCGAATGTCCCACTACCTGGGCATTCACGTGGCCCACTGTCCGGGTGTTCACGGCGCCAGCGCCGATCCGAACGGCAGGTTCCGGACGACGGTGAAGATCAGCAGGACGGCTCCGATCGCCCACCAGTGGACGGGCCGCAGCGCGAACCGCACGGGCTTCCCGGCGGCAGCGCGGACCATCCAGAGGACCCAGACCACGGCGAAGATCCCGTAGCCGATGACGGCGGGGGCGTTGGAGCCGAACGCCGTCCCGAGGTCGCCGTGGGCGACCGCGTAGGCGCTGCGCAGCCCGCCGCAGCCGGGGCAGTAGATGCCGGTGAGGCGGAGCAGCGGGCAGACCGGGTAGTGGCCCGGCTCGTTGGGGTCGACGGAGCCGACGAGGGCGAAGGCCCCGAGGACGCCCGCCATGACACCGGCCGGGGCGGCGATCCGCCGCAGCCGCGAGGCGGGGACGGGCGCCGGCTGGAAGACCGGCGGGAACGGTCCCGGCTGCCCGGCGGGCGGACCGGGCGCGGGCAGGTGGCCGCCGGGCACCGGAGGCGGGCCGGACGGCGGCTGGGAGCCGTCCGGCGCGGGCCGGTGGCCGGGGGCCGCGGAGGTGCCGGGCGCGGGGCCGTGGCCCGGCGTCGACGGGGCGGCGGCTGGAGATGGCGAAGCGTCCACCCGGTGATTGTCGCCGCTGACGCGGAAAGGCGCAGCCCGGTCCGGGCTGCGCCTCGCGTGCGTACGTCCTGCGGAGGGGGTCAGGAGGTCTGCGCCTGCCCGGCACGGGCCCTGGCCCGGGCCAGCTCCGCCGACTCCTTCGGCATGCCGAGACCGGCGGCCTTCATCGCGAGCCCGACGATCCCGCCGATGACGGTGACGGCGATACCGGCCCAGAAGCCGAGCGGGTTGGCCGCGACCATGAAGACGCCTGCGATGCAGAAGCCGATGAACGAGATGATGACACCGGTCCAGGCGGCCGGGGTGTGTCCGTGGCTGCTGCCCGCCATGAGTTGCTCCTCGTTGGTGTTGCGCTGTTGGTATCGCTCGGTGTCGCTGTGCGCAGAGCCGGTGCCGCTGTGGGTGCCGCTGTGCTGTGAGCTCGGCCCATTGTCCCGTACGTGCGGACTGGACGTGAGCTGGGGGGTCATGCCTCGCGCGTCGGGTCCTCGCCGCGGTCCAGGGCCTTCCACAGGTCCTCGGGCCGGTCGGGGTCCAGGGCCTTGGGGGCGGTCCTGCGGGGGCGCGGGGTGCCGTCGCGCTCGTACCGCCCGGACATGGTGGGCCAGCGCCTGCCGTAGCGCAGGGCGAGCAGCCCGGCGAGCAGGATCAGCAGCCCGCCGGCCGCGGTCACATAGGGCCAGGCGGTGTGGCTGAGGGCGCCGATGGTGGCGGCGCTGTCGCCGGTGCTCCGAGCCGCCTGCTCGTCGAGCGCGGCGCCGTCGGAGGCGCCGAGGAAGGCGCTCAGCGCGGCGCCGAACCCGCTGAGGGCCAGCAGTCCCGCGACGAGCAGCCGGCCGCCGCTGCGGACGGCGAAGACGGCGACGAGGGCGGCCAGGCCGACGATGGCGAGGGCGGCCGGGACACCGGTGACGTCCTGTCCGTCGGCGCTCAGCGGCAGGGCGCCGCCGCCGACCGAGGCCCGGCCCCGGGCCCAGGTCTGCCCGGACGCGAGGAGGACGACGGTGGCCCCGGCTGCCCCGAGGAGCAGGCCGGCGGCCAGGCTTCTGCGGCTCCCCGCGCTGTCGGGCGCGGAGGCGGCTTCGGCACGGGGCTGGGGTACGGGGACAGCGCTCACGTACCCCACTATCCCCTACCGCCCCGGAGTTACGGGCACAAGGGGGGTGTGAGATGGAGCCCCCGCCCGCGCGTTCCCGGTAGGCCCCAAGGCCCTCACGCGCCGCCGAGGCGGTTGGCCGTGTGGACGGCGCGCAGCACCGCCGCGGCCTTGTTGCGGCACTCGGTGTCCTCCGCGACCGGGTCGGAGTCCGCGACGACCCCCGCCCCGGCCTGGACGTACGCCGTTCCGTCACGCAGCAGGGCGGTCCGGATGGCGATGGCCGTGTCGGAGTCCCCGGCGAAGTCGAGGTAGCCCACGCAGCCGCCGTACAGCCCGCGGCGGGTGGGTTCGAGCTCCTCGATGATCTGCATGGCGCGCGGTTTCGGGGCTCCGGAGAGGGTGCCCGCGGGGAAGCAGGAGGTGAGGACGTCGAAGGCGGTGTGGCCCTCGGCGACGCGGCCGGTGACGGTGGACACGATGTGCATCACGTGCGAGTACCGCTCGACCGACATGAAGTCGACGACCTCGACGCTGCCGGGCTCGCAGACCCGTCCCAGGTCGTTGCGGCCGAGGTCGACGAGCATCAGGTGCTCGGCGCGCTCCTTCGGGTCGGCCAGCAGCTCCTCCGCGAGGGCCTGGTCCTCCTGCGGGGTGGCGCCCCTGTGCCGGGTCCCGGCGATCGGGTGGACCATCGCGCGGCCGTCCTCGACCTTGACGAGCGCCTCGGGGCTGGAGCCGGCGACGTCGAAGCCGTCGAACCGGAAGAGGTACATGTACGGCGAGGGGTTGGTGGCGCGCAGCACCCGGTAGACGTCCAAGGCGCTTGCCGTGCACGGCGTTTCGAAGCGCTGGGAGGGGACGACCTGGAAGGCCTCGCCGGCCCTGATCCGCTCCTTCACGTCCTCGACGGCGTCCTGGTAGGCCTTGCCGCCCCACAGCGCGGTGTACGGCGGGAGCTCGGAGGGCGGCAGGGCGGCGGGGGCGTTCTCGACGGGGCGGCGCAGGTCGCGCTCCATGGCGTCGAGCCGGGCCACCGCGTCGGTGTACGCCTCGTCGACTCCGGTGGCCAGGTCGTTGTGGTTGATCGCGTTGGCGATGAGCAGGACGCTGCCGTCCCAGTGGTCGAGGACGGCGAGGTCGGAGGTGAGCAGCATGGTCAGCTCGGGGAGCTCGAGGTCGTCGTCCCCGCTCTCACCGATCTTCTCCAGGCGGCGCACGACGTCGTAGCCGAGGTAGCCGACCATGCCGCCGGTGAAGGGCGGCAGTCCGGACTCCTGCTCGTGCGGGGTGTGCAGGGTCTCGATGGTGGCGCGCAGGGCCTGGAGCGGGTCGCCGTCGACGGGGACGCCGACCGGCGGGGTGCCCAGCCAGTGGGCCTCGCCGTCGCGGGCGGTGAGCGTGGCGGCGCTGCGGACCCCGATGAAGGAGTAGCGCGACCAGGTGCGGCCGTTCTCCGCGGATTCCAGGAGGAAGGTGCCGGTGCGTTCGCCCGCGAGCTTGCGGTAGAGGCCGACCGGCGTGTCACCGTCGGCGAGGAGCCGGCGGGTGACGGGGATGACGCGCCGGTCGATGGCCAGCTTCCGGAAGGTGTCGAAGTCCATGGCGGCTGACCCTACTGTCCGAGCGGGAGGACGTCGGCGTCGAAACAGGTGCGGTCGCCGGTGTGGCAGGCGGCACCCGTCTGGTCGACCCGGACGAGGACGGTGTCGGCGTCACAGTCCAGCGCGACGGACTTGACCTGCTGGATGTGGCCGGAGGTGTCGCCCTTGACCCAGTACTCCTGGCGGCTGCGCGACCAGTAGGTGCAGCGGCCGGTGGTCAGGGTGCGGTGCAGTGCCTCGTCGTCCATCCAGCCGAGCATCAGCACCTCGCCGGTGTCGTACTGCTGGGCGATGGCCGGGACGAGTCCGTCGGCGCCGCGCTTGAGGCGGGCGGCGATGGCGGGGTCGAGGCCGCTGGCGGGGGGCGGGGTGCCGGGCGTGGGCGAGCTGGTCATGTCCCCATTGTGCCGTGGCCGGGAGGGCCGTCCGGGCGTGCGTCCACTGGGCGGACGCTGGACACCGGTCGTACGCTGGCGGACATGTCGACCCATGCGAAGCGCGAACGACTTCTGCTTGCCGACCTGTTGGAGGGGGCGGGCCCGGAGGCCCCGACCCTCTGCCACGGCTGGACGGCCCGGGATCTGGCGGCCCATGTGGTGGTGCGGGAGCGCAGGCCCGACGCGGCGGCCGGGCTGGTGATCGGCCCGCTGAAGAGCCGGAGCGAGCGGATCAGGGACGAGTTCACCTCAAAGCCGTACGAGGAGCTGATCCAGCTCATCCGTACGGGGCCGCCGCGGATGTCCCCGTTCGGCGTGAAGCAGCTGGACGAGGCCGCGAACACCGTGGAGTTCTACGTCCATACGGAGGACGTGCGCCGGGCCCAGCCCGACTGGACCCCGCGGGAGCTGGACCCGGTCTTCGCCGATGTCCTGTGGTCGCGTACCGAGAAGGCGGCGCGGGTGCTGGGGCGCAAGGCGCCGGTGGGCTTGGTGCTGCGCCGCCCCAACGGTCAGACCGCGGTCGCGCACAAGGGCACCCCGGTGGTGACGGTGACCGGTGAGCCGGGCGAGCTGCTGCTGTTCGCGTTCGGGCGGCAGGACGCGGCGCGGGTGGAGCTGGAGGGCGACCAGGACGCGATCGCCCGGGTGACGACGGCGAAGCTCGGGATGTAGCGGCGTCCCCCGCGATCAGCGCGGGAGCTCCGCGCGGCGCAGCGCGCGGGGCAGCAGGCCCATCAGCGCCCCCGCCGCGCACAGCGAGGCGCTGGCGACGAAGACCGGGCCGGTGCCCCAGAGGGCGACGGCCGCGCCGGTGACCGGGTAGCTGAGCGGCGAGAGCGCGTGGGTGAAGAGCGTCGAGACCGAGGTGACGCGGCCCAGGTAGGCGGGGTCGGCGGAGATCTGGATGAGGGCTCCGCACAGCGCGCCGCCCAGGCCCACGAAGAGCCCGACGAGGAGCGCGACACCGGCCGCGAGGGGTACGGAGGGTGCGTACGCCAGGGCGGCGATGGCGACCGCGCCGGTCAGTACGGTGAGGCACATGGTGAGCCCCGCCCTGGGGACCCGGCCGCGCACGGCGAGCACCAGGGCGGACGCGCCCGCGCCGATGCCGAAGGCCGCGACGATCCAGCCCATGCCGGAGGCCCCCCAGCCGCGCTCCTCGCTGAGCAGGATCAGGCCCAGGTTGAGCGGTCCGACGAAGCCCAGTTCACTGACGGCGATGACGAGCATGAGCGGCCCGAGCACCGGGTGGCGGCGGATGTGGCGCACCCCGTCGACGAGTTCACGCCAGGCGGTGCCGGTGGGTACGGCTTCGGCCGCGTCCGCCACCGGCAGCGGGCGCATCCGTACGGCGAGCAGCAGCGGCAGCGAGAGGGCGAAGAGCACACCGGCCGCGGCGAAGGCGAGGACCGGGCCGCCGAGGGCGACGGCGATACCGCCGAGCGGGGCGCCGACGACGGTCGCGGTCCGGGTGGCGAGGCCGCGCATCCCCTGGACCCGGGCGAGCTGTCCGGCCGCGGTGATCCGGGGCGGCAGCGCGCCGACTGCGGGCAGGAAGAGCGCGTCGGCCGCGCCGAAGACCAGGGCGACGGCGATCAGCATCCACACCGTGGGCGAGGTGAGGAGCAGCGCCCCGGCCAGCCCGAGGATGACGAGACAGCGGGCGGTGTCGCTGACGACCACGACGCGGCGCGGCCCGAACCGGTCCGCGAGCACTCCCCCGCCGAGCAGCAGCAGGGCCCTGGGTATGGAGCCGACGGCCAGCACCAGGCCGGTCTGGGAGGCGGTTCCGGTGCGGGCGGCGGCCCAGGCGAGGGCCATGTAGTAGACGCTGTCCCCGATCGTGGACGCGGTGTAGGCGCCGAGCCAGCGCAGCACGTTTCCGTCGCGGTGGGCGGGGCGTTCCGGGGCCTCTGGGGGCGTGAGCGTGGCGGTCACGGGGCGTCCTCTCGGGTGGCCGGGTCAGGTCCGGAACGGGAAGCCGTACAGGTGCAGCGCGACGTTCTCGCGGTTCTCCGTGTCACCGGCCTCGTCGCGGGCGCGGCCCTGCTCCTCGTACCGGTTGATGACCTCGTGCAGCTCGCGTTCGAGCGAGGCGAGCTCCTCGGGGTTCAGCCGGGCCAGGTACTCGGAGGTGAAGGAGCTTTTGCGCCACGGGGGTGTCCAGCTCCGGTAGGCGTCCAGGAAGCGGCGGTACAGCTCGATGTGCTGGTCGAACGAGAGCCGGCTGACGGCGGTGTGGGTGGCGGCCTTCTCCGGCGCGTCGCTGAAGTCCTCGTCGTGGAAGCGGAGCCCCTTGGAGGCGGGCTGCCACCAGCGCTCGCGGCCGTCCCTGCCCGGTCCGTCGGCCGCTTCGATCAGGCCGTGGTCAGCGAGCTTGCGCAGGTGGTAGCTGACCAGTGAGACCTGTTCGTCGACCTGCTCCGCGAGCTGGGAGGCGGTGGCCTGCCGGGCGATGTAGAGCGCCCGGTAGAGCTTCATCCGCAGCGGGTGCCCGAACGCCTTGAGGGCCCCGAGGTCGGACACCCTGCGTGATTCGTTGCTTGCCATGCCTCCACGGTAGACAGGAAAGAAAACTTGCGCAATATCTGTTGCGCAATAAATGTTGCGGAACTTGGGCTCGTCATGGGAGCGCACATGAAGACGCCACCGGCCTTCACGGCCGGTGGCGTCTGACGGGGCTCTGTGGGGGTTCAGCGGACCGGGTGGCCGGCCTCCCGGAGGGCGCCCTTGACCTCGGAGATCCGCAGATCACCGAAGTGGAAGACGGACGCGGCCAGGACCGCGTCGGCTCCCGCGCCGACGGCCGGCGCGAAGTCCGCGAGCCGGCCCGCGCCGCCGGAGGCGATGACGGGGACGCTCACGTGCTCGCGTACGGCCGCGATCATCTCGGTGTCGTAGCCGTCCTTGGTGCCGTCGGCGTCCATCGAGTTGAGCAGGATCTCGCCCGCGCCCAGCTCGGCGGCCCGGTGCGCCCACTCGACGGCGTCGATGCCGGTGCCCTTGCGGCCGCCGTGCGTGGTGACCTCGAAGGTGCCGGCGGGGGTGCGCCTGGCGTCCACGGAGAGCACCAGGACCTGCCGGCCGAAGCGCTCCGCGATCTCCCGGATCAGCTCCGGCCTGGCGATGGCCGCGGTGTTGACGCCGACCTTGTCCGCGCCGGCCCGCAGCAGCTTGTCGACGTCCTCCGTGGTGCGGACGCCGCCGCCGACGGTGAGCGGGATGAAGACCTGCTCGGCGGTGCGGCGCACCACGTCGTAGGTCGTCTCGCGGTCGCCGCTGGAGGCGGTGATGTCCAGGAAGGTCAGCTCGTCGGCGCCCTCCGCGTCGTACAGCTTGGCCATCTCCACGGGGTCACCGGCGTCGCGCAGGTTCTGGAAGTTGACGCCCTTGACGACGCGGCCGTTGTCCACGTCGAGGCAGGGGATGACACGTACCGCGAGCGTCATCGCGCACCTGCCCGGTAGGCCTCGACCTCGACCTCGACGACCAGGCTCGGGTCGATGAAGCCGGACACGATGATCATGGAGGCGACGGGCCGCACGTCGTCGAACAGCTCCTTGTGCGCACGGCCGATCTCCTCCACGTCCCGGGCGTGGGTGATGTACATGCGGGTACGGACGACGTCCTCGCGGCCCAGGCCCAGCTCCTTCAGCGCCTCGAAGGCGACCTCGAAGGAGGTGACGGCCTGCTCGTAGGGGCCGCCGGCGGAGATCTGGCCGCCGACCACGGAGGTGCACCCGGCCACCAGGACCAGTCCGTTGGGCAGCTCGACGGCGCGGGAGTAGCCGATCTTCTCCTCCCAGGGGCCGCCGGAGGAGACGCGCTTGACGGAGTCGGTCATGCGGCGACCGCCTTCAGGGCCTCTTCCAGCGTGAACGCCTCCGCGTACAGCGCCTTGCCGACGATCGCGCCCTCGACGCCTTCGGGGACGAGCAGGGAGATCGCCCGCAGGTCGTCGAGGGAGGAGACTCCGCCCGAGGCGACGACGGGGCGCTCCGTGGCCGCGCAGACGTCCCTCAGCAGACCCAGGTTGGGGCCCTGGAGCGTGCCGTCCTTGGCGATGTCGGTGACGACGTAGCGGGCGCAGCCCTCGGCGTCGAGGCGGGCCAGCGTCTCGTAGAGGTCGCCGCCGTCGCGGGTCCAGCCGCGGCCGCGCAGTGTGGTGCCGCGCACGTCGAGGCCGACGGCGATCTTGTCGCCGTGCTCGGCGATGACCTTGGCGACCCACTCGGGGGTCTCCAGGGCGGCGGTGCCGAGGTTGACCCGGCGGCAGCCGGTGGCGAGGGCGGCGGCGAGCGTGGCGTCGTCGCGGATGCCGCCGGACAGCTCGACCTTGATGTCCATGGCGCCGGCCACCTCTGCGATGAGGGCGCGGTTGTCGCCGGTGCCGAAGGCGGCGTCCAGGTCGACGAGGTGCAGCCACTCGGCGCCGGAGCGCTGCCAGGCGAGCGCGGCCTCCAGCGGGGAGCCGTACGAGGTCTCCGAGCCGGACTCGCCGTGCACCAGGCGGACCGCCTGGCCGTCGCGTACGTCTACGGCGGGGAGCAGTTCAAGCTTCGGCATTACAGCGTCTCGATCCAGTTGGTCAGCAGCTGGGCGCCGGCGTCGCCGGACTTCTCGGGGTGGAACTGGGTGGCCCACAGCGCGCCGTTCTCCACGGCCGCCACGAACCGTTCGCCGTGCGTGGCCCAGGTGACCCTGGGGGCGCGGATGTTGGCGTTGGTGACTTCGAGGGACCAGTCGTGCGCGGCGTACGAGTGCACGAAGTAGTACCGGGCCTCGGGGTCGAGTCCGGCGAACAGCCGGGAGTCCTCGGGGGACTCGACGGTGTTCCAGCCCATGTGCGGGACGACGTCGGCCTTGAGCGGGCCCACGGTGCCCGGCCACTCGTCGAGCCCCTCGGTCTCCACGCCGTGCTCGATGCCGCGCTCGAAGAGGATCTGCATGCCGACGCAGATGCCCATGACGGGGCGCCCGCCGGCCAGCCTGCGGCCGATGATCCATTCGCCGCGGGCCTTCTTCAGCCCCTCCATGCAGGCGGAGAACGCGCCGACGCCGGGCACCAGCAGCCCGTCGGCGTTCATCGCCGTGTCGAAGTCACGGGTGATCTCGACCTCGGCGCCGACCCGGGCGAGGGCGCGCTCGGCGGAGCGGATGTTGCCGAAGCCGTAGTCGAAGACGACGACCTTCTTCTTGGTGTCCACGGCTCCCCTAGTCCCAGAGTCCCTGGATCCGCATGACGCCCGCGACCAGGCACATCAGCGATCCGATGGAGAGCAGCACGATGACGCCCTTGGGCATGCCCTGCTTCGAGAAGGAGTAGACCCCGCCGGCCAGGAAGAGGCCGACCAGGATCAGGATGGTGTTGAGGCCGGTCACAGCGCGCCCTTCGTGGAGGGGAGGATTCCGGCCGCACGCGTGTCGTGCTCGCTGGCGTAACGCAGGGCGCGGGCGAGCGCCTTGAACTGGCACTCCACGATGTGGTGGGCGTTGCGCCCGTACGGGACGTGGACGTGCAGGGCGATCTGCGCCTGGGCGACGAACGACTCCAGGATGTGCCGGGTCATCGTCGTGTCGTACTCGCCGATCATCGGCGCCATGTTCTCGGGCTCGGTGTGCACCAGGTAGGGGCGGCCGGAGAGGTCGACGGTGACCTGGGCGAGCGACTCGTCCAGCGGGACGGTGCAGTTGCCGAAGCGGTAGATGCCGACCTTGTCGCCGAGGGCCTGCCGGAAGGCGGCGCCGAGCGCGAGGGCGGTGTCCTCGATGGTGTGGTGCGAGTCGATGTGCAGGTCGCCGTCGGTCTTGACCGTGAGGTCGAACAGTCCGTGGCGGCCGAGCTGGTCGAGCATGTGGTCGTAGAAGCCGACCCCGGTCGCGACATCGACCTTGCCGGTGCCGTCGAGGTTGATCTCGACGAGCACGGAGGTTTCCTTGGTGGTCCGCTCCACTCTTCCTACGCGGGCCTCGCGAGTCATGCGTCGTGCTCCTTCTTCAGTTCGCGTACCGCATCGAGGAACGCGTCGTTCTCTGCCGGGGTCCCTGCGGAGACCCGCAGCCATCCCGGTACGCCGTTGTCCCGGACCAGGACGCCCCGGTCGAGGATGTGCTGCCAGGCGGTGTGGCTGTCGGCGAAGCGGCCGAACTGGACGAAGTTGGCGTCCGAGTCGGTGACGTCGAAGCCCTGGGCGCGCAGCCCGGTGACGATCCGGTCGCGTTCGCTCTTGAGCCGGTCCACGTACCCGAGGAGCGTATCGGTGTGCTCCAGGGCGGCGAGCGCGGTCGCCTGGGTGATGGAGGACAGGTGGTACGGGAGCCGGACCAGCTGGACCGCGTCCACGACGGCGGGGTCGGCGGCGAGGTAGCCGAGCCGCAGTCCGGCGGCGCCGAACGCCTTGGACATGGTGCGCGAGAGCACCAGGTGGGGGCGGCCCTCGATCAGCGGGAGCAGCGAGGCGTGGTGGCTGAACTCGCCGTACGCCTCGTCGACCACGACCATCGACGGCTTCGCGGACTGCGCGGCGTCGTACAGCGCGAGGACGGTCGCGGCGTCGACGGCGGTGCCGGTGGGGTTGTTGGGCGAGGTGATGAAGACGACGTCGGGACGCTCCCGGGCGATGACGGCGCGGGCCGCGTCCACGTCGATGGTGAAGTCCTCGTTGCGCGGCCCGGAGATCCAGCCGGTTCCGGTGCCCCGGGCGATGAGGGCGTGCATGGAGTACGAGGGCTCGAAGCCGATCGCGGTGCGGCCGGGGCCGCCGAAGGTCTGGAGCAGCTGCTGGAGCACCTCGTTGGAGCCGTTGGCCGCCCAGACGTTGGCGCGGCCGACCTGGTGCCCGGCGGTGCGGCTGAGGTAGCGGGCCAGCTCGGTGCGGAGCTCGACGGCTTCCCGGTCGGGGTAGCGGTTGAGGTCACGGGCGGCCTCGCGGACCCGCTCCGCGATCCGGTCGACCAGCGCCTCGGGGAGCGGGTACGGATTCTCGTTGGTGTTCAGCCGGACCGGTACGTCGAGCTGGGGGGCGCCGTACGGGGACTGGCCGCGCAGTTCGTCCCGGATGGGGAGGTCGTCCCAGGCGTTGCGCGTGGGGCTGTCGTTCGTCACTGCTGCGGAACCTTCCAGCCGAACCGGGCCTTCAGCGCGGCGCCGTGGGCGGGGAGGTCCTCCGCCTCCGCGAGCGTCACGACGTGGTGGGTGACCTCGGCCAGGGCGTCACGGGTGTAGTCGACGATGTGGATGCCGCGCAGGAAGGACTGCACGGACAGGCCGGAGGAGTGGCAGGCGCAGCCGCCGGTGGGCAGCACGTGGTTGGAGCCGGCGCAGTAGTCGCCGAGCGAGACCGGGGACCAGGGGCCGACGAAGACCGCTCCGGCGTTGCGGACCCGGTCCGCGACGGCGGCGGCGTCGGCGGTCTGGATCTCCAGGTGCTCCGCGGCGTACGCGTCGACGACCTTGAGGCCGTCCTCCAGGTCGTTGACCAGGACGATCGCGGACTGGCGGCCGGCCAGCGCGGGTTCGATCCGGTCCGTGACGTGCTTGCTCGCGGCGACCTGCGGCTTCAGCTCCGCCTCCGTGGCGGCGGCGAGCTCCTCCGAGTCGGTCACCAGCACGGCGGCGGCCATCGGGTCGTGCTCGGCCTGGCTGATCAGGTCGGCGGCGACGTGCACCGGGTCGGCGGTGGAGTCCGCGAGGATCGCGATCTCGGTGGGGCCGGCCTCGGCGTCGATGCCGATGCGGCCCTTGAGGAGGCGCTTGGCGGCGGCGACGTAGATGTTGCCGGGGCCCGTGACGAGGTCGACCGGCAGGCAGTCCTCGGTGCCGTAGGCGAACATCGCGACGGCCTGGGCGCCGCCGGCCGCGTACACCTCGTCCACACCGAGCAGCGCGCAGGCGGCCAGGATCGTGGGGTGCGGCAGTCCGCCGAACTCCTTCTGCGGCGGGGACGCGACGGCGATGCCCTCGACGCCCGCCTCCTGGGCGGGGACCACGTTCATCACGACGGAGGACGGGTAGACCGAGCGGCCGCCCGGCACGTACAGCCCGACGCGCTCGACCGGCACCCACTTCTCGGTGACGGTGCCGCCGGGGACGACCTGGGTGGTGTGCGTGGTGCGGCGCTGCTCGCGGTGGACGAGGCGGGCGCGGCGGATCGACTCCTCGAGGGCGGCGCGCACGGCGGGGTCGAGCTGCTCCAGCGCCTCACCGATCGCCCCGGCCGGGACCCGGATCGCGCCGATCCGCACCCCGTCGAATTTCGCCCCCCAGTCGATCACTGCCGCGGAGCCACGATGGCGTACGTCCTCGCAGATGGGCCGCACCGTTTCCAGAGCGGCTTCCACGTCGAACTCGGCACGGGGCAGCAGGTCGCGCAGGGCGCCACCCTCGGGGAGGGCATCGCCGCGCAGATCGATTCGAGAGATCACCCCCCAATTCTCTCAGACCGCTCCGGAGGCCCGGACGCCCGTATCACTGGCTGATACATGCCCTCGCTGTCACGGCTGACTATTAGCGTTCATTCGGTCACTCAGAGGGAATAACGGGACTACGGACCGACCCCCGATGTGCTGGTCGGCCCAAAGCTCCGAGTGAAAGGGGCGTCGGTGACCGAACCGCATGACGGGGATTTTCCGGACGACCTCAGCGCTGCCGAGCTGGGCATGTGGCAGTCGTTCAGGAACGGGACCACCTACGATCTGCGCGCCCGTGACGCGGCCCTCAACGATCCGTTCGCCCCGCTCGCCTGGGGCCTGGAGCGCAGTGTGGACGCCCGGGTCGTCGCCCGGCTGCTGCTGAGCGGCCCCAAGGCCAGGCCCGGCCGGGTGGCCGCGCTGAAGCTACGGGGCGTACGGATCACCGGGAAGCTGGATCTCGCGGGCGGCCGGGTGGAGCCGTACGTGGAGCTGACCGACTGCCGATTCGAGCAGGAAGTGGTGCTCCCCGAGTGCCACTTCACGACCCTGCGGATGGTCGGGTGCGCGATCCCCCGGCTGGACGCGGCCCGGCTGCACACCGAGGGCGACCTCCATCTGCCGCGCTGCCGGGTCGAGCGCGGCATCCGGCTCACGGACGCGCAGATCGGCACGGATCTGCTGATCAACCAGATCGACATCGGCCCCGACCGGCAGGGCCGGGCGTTCATCGGTGACGGGCTCACCGTCGCCCAGGACCTCCAGGCCGAGATGATCGAGACGCTCGGCGAGCTGAGCCTGCGCGGGGCGAAGGTGGGCGGTTCGCTGAGTCTGCGCGGCAGCCGGCTCCGGGCCACGCAAGGGCTCCGCGCGCTGAACGCCCCGCAGCTCAGCGTGGAGCGGACGCTGTACATGAGCGAGGCCTGGGTCAGCGTCGACACCGGGAACCAGGGCAACACTCCCCCGTACGGCATCACCCTGTCCCCGACGCCCGCGCACGGCACCCGTGCGCAGGTCTTCCGGTGCCGCGGCGGGGTGCGGCTGGACGACGGGCGGTTCGGGGACGCCGTCGACCTGCACAAGGCCGTCTTCGTCCTGGTGGGCCACGAGGAGCTGTCGCTGCGCCGGATAGTCGCTCCGGAGCTGAGGTTCAACCCGGAGCGCCCGTCCCAGGGCCGGGTGGTGCTCAACGGGGCGAAGATCGTCACGCTGATCGACGTGTCGACCAGCTGGCCCGGTCCGGGCGGCCTGGCGATGGGCGGGTTCGTGTACGAGAACCTCGTCCCGTACGGGCACTTCCCGCTCTCCCGGCGTCTGGAGTGGGTGGCGGCGGCGACCCCCGAGTACGTGCCGGAGCCGTACGAGCGGCTGGCCGCGGTGCTCCGCAACAGCGGCGAGGACGCGGACGCCCGCGAGGTGCTGCTCGCCAAGCAGCGGCGGCGCCGGGAGACCCTGCCGCCCGCCGCGAAGCTCTGGGGCTACCTCCAGGACTGGACGGTGGCGTACGGCTACCGGCCGGGGCGGGCCGCGGTGTGGATGGCGGTGCTGTGGGCGGCGGGAGCGGTGGCCTTCTCGCGCTACCACCCGGCGTCGCTCAAGGGGAGCGAGCATCCGGAGTGGAACCCGGCCCTGTACGCGCTGGACCTGCTGGTGCCGGTGATCAATCTCGGCCAGGACGGCTACTGGCTGATGGAGGGCGGCTGGCAGTGGGTGGCGGCCGCGCTGATCCTGCTGGGTTGGATACTGGCCACCACCGTCGCGGCCGGGGCCTCCCGGCTGCTGAGCAGAAACTGACCGGGGAGCGGCTCCGCCGCCCCCGCCCACCTGCCCCTCCACCCGCACCACGAGCGGGTGGAGGGCCACCGGAACGCACCCACGCGACCGCGCCCGCACCGGGCGGCCGCTCCTCCCGGAGCGACAAGAACAGGCCAGATTCCGCACTTTCCTTTACTCTTTCTTGGCCATCTGCCGGGCAACCCTTTCACTCGCCACCAAAGTTTCACAGCACCCCTCTGGCGCCGCTCCCACCAGCGCTTTTCAATGGTCTGCACCATGCCTTTCCTCCGCGCTCTGCTCCGTACCGCGCGCATGATCCGGCACACCCCGGAACTGTCGACCGGGTTGCCCGCGGACCATGCGGTGATGCTCGACGCCCCCGACGACCGGCTGTCGCCCGCGCTGGTCGCCGCCGCGCTCGGGGAGTACGAGCCGGCCGCGAAGCTGCTCGCCACCACCAGGGACTCGGGCGAGTGGGAGAGCCGGGACCGCTATCTGAAGCGGCTCGTGGCGTTCGCCCGCAACCGGGACGGCTGGCTGGGCGACTGGCTGTCCGCCGCCCCGCACGACCCCGACGCGCTGCTCGTCAAGGCCCAGCTCGCCCTGTTGCGCGCCTGGGAGTCGCCCGCCCGCGCGGAACAGCTGCGTGAGGTGGGGCCGATGATCACGGCCGCCGCGGAGTGCGACCCGCGCGATCCGGTGCCCTGGCGCCTCGCGCTCGACCACGCCCGCGGCACCCGTGCCACGCACACCACGTTCGAGGCGCTGTGGGAGCAGGCCATACAGCGCTCCACGCACCACTACGGCTGCCATGTCGCCGCCCTCCAGTACCTCTCCGCCGCCTGGTACGGCTCGCACCGCGAGTGCTTCGACTTCGCGGAGCGGGCCGCGGAGGACTCGCTGTCCAGCTCGCTGGTGCAGGCGCTGCCGCTGCGGGCGGCATTCGCCGTGCTGACCGAGGGGCCGGACGTGCGGACCACCTCGGTGCAGGTGGAGCGGATCGACCGGGCGGCGGATCTGGCGATCTCGCTCTCCGCCGCGTTCGCTCCGGGTGATCCCTGGCCGGCCGAGGTCCGCAACCTGCTCGCGTACGTACTGGTCGCACGGGGGCGGTGGGACGAGGCGCTGGAACAGTTCCGGCAGATCGGACCCCACGCGGCGTCGTTCCCGTGGTCCTCCGTGTCCGACGATCCGCTCGGCCGGTTCCTCGACGCACGCGACGGCGCCAGGCTCCAGGTGGCCTCTGTGACGCCCTTGCGACACCGGGCCGACCGAGGACGGGCCCGCGGCCATTACGCTTGACCGTTGTGACCACCGCTCGCCTGCCTCTGTTCCCGCTGAACGCGGTGCTGTTCCCCGGCCTCGTGCTGCCGCTGAACGTCTTCGAGGAGCGTTATCGCGCCATGATGCGCGAACTCCTGAAGGCCGATGAGGACGAACCGCGCCGCTTCGCCGTGGTCGCCATCCGCGACGGCCGCGAGACCGCTCCGACGGCCACCGGAATGCCCGATCCCGGCCGCGTTCCGGTCGAGCGCGGCCCGGCGGACGGCTTCGGCCCCGATCCCGTCCAGACGTTCCACCGGGTGGGCTGTATCGCCGACGCGGCGAAGATCCGGGAGCGCTCCGACGGCAGCTTCGAGGTCCTGGCGACCGGCACCACCCGGGTCCGGCTGCTCTCGGTGGACAGCAGCGGCCCGTATCTGACGGCCGGGCTCGAAGAGCTGGAGGAGGATCCGGGCGAGGACGCGGGCGCGCTCGCCGAGGGCGTCCTGCGGGCCTTCCGGAGCTACCAGAAGCGGCTGGCGGGCGCGAGCGAACGCTCCCTGACCACCGGTGCGGACCTGCCCGACGACCCGTCCGTCATCTCGTACCTGGTCGCCGCGGCGGCCGTACTGGACATCCCCGCCAAGCAGCGCCTGCTCCAGGCCCCGGACACCGCGACCCGGCTCCGCGAGGAGCTGACGCTGCTGCGTTCGGAGACCGCCGTCATCCGGCACCTGCCGTCGCTGCCCGCGGTGGAGCTGACCCGGGCCCCGACCCACCCCAACTGAGCGACCGGAGGGCCACTCCCCCGTGGCGAAGAAGCCGAAGAAGCAGCCCCAGTCCGGCTCCACCCCGGCCACGGTCGCGCTGACCGCGGCCGGCACGGCGTTCACGGTGCACGCCTACGGGCACGACCCGGCGGCCGCCTCCTACGGCGAGGAGGCGGCAGAGGCGCTGGGCGTCTCCCCCGACCGGGTGTTCAAGACCCTGGTGGCCGACGTGGACGGCCGGCTGACCGTCGCGGTCGTCCCGGTCGCCGGTTCCCTGGACCTGAAGGCCCTGGCGACGGCCGTCGGCGGCAAGCGGGCCGCCATGGCGGACCCGGCGGCGGCGGAACGGACCACGGGTTACGTCCTGGGCGGCATCTCCCCGCTGGGCCAGCGCAAGCGGCTGCCCACGGTGCTGGACGCCTCGGCACGGGCCCACGGCACGGTCTGCGTCTCGGCGGGGCGCCGCGGCCTGGAGGTCGAACTGTCCCCGGCGGACCTGGCATCCCTGACGGACGCGGTGTTCGCACCGATCGGCCGGGGCGCGTAGGGACTCGCAGGGGCGCGGCCCCCCGCACGATCCGGTTCCGTCCTCAAACGCAGGACGGGCTGGAATTCGCCGGGCCCGCCCCGTCTCATTCGGCCAGATCGAGCCGATCCAACCAGTCCGGCAAGTCCGGCCGAATCAAGCCCGTCCGGCGATTGAGGGCCGGGGGTCCGGGGGCGGAGCCCCCGCCCCGCTACGAACCCGAAGGCGGCGCAGGCGGCTCCGGCGACGACGGCCCGGCCTCGGGCCCAGCCGTGGGCCCGGCCCCCGACGACGGCGCGGGCTTGTAGACCGGCGCGCCTCCCGGCCCGTGGTAGACCCCCCACTCCGGCTCCGGGTCCCGCGGCCCGAACATCGCCGTCAACCCCAGGTGCACGGCCATCGCCGCCAGCGACCACGCCAGCAGCGCCCCCTTGGCGTGCAGCTCCAGCGGCGCGTCGAAGATCACGCCCTTGCCGACCTCGCGGGCGTGGGCGACCACGTCGTCGGTAGGCCCGAGCCGGGTCCCCAGCTGCCACGCCAGCACCGAGCCGAGCACGCCGCCCACCGCGAGGCCCACGACGAGCACGACCCCGCCCCGCCGGTGGAAGAGGAAGGCCAGCCCCGCGGAGACAGCGCCGAACGCCAGCGCGAGCAGCGCGAACGTTCCGTCGGCCCCGATCGCCTCCTCGCCCTCGCTGTCGCTCAGGAAGACGGCGGTGTTGTCGGAGATCAGCGGCACCCGGGGCGCCAGCCACAGCCACAGCAGCCCGAGCGCGACCCCGGCGACCGTCACGGCCGCGCAGACGATCCCGGCCCGGCGCAGATCCGTACGGAGATCCCGTTCCTCCGGCGACTCCAGCAGGTTCCTGGGATGGGAACCGCCGGGGCCGCCCCCTTTCTGCGGCGTCTGCCACGGCTCGTGGGGCGAGGGCTGGTGCGGCGGCGTCAGAGGTGCTGTCACCGTGCCATCGTGCCAGGCGTCCCTGTGCCGCGCCTCACCGGACCGCCGCCCTGCGGTACGCCCAGGCCGCCAAGGCCAGCGAGCACACGCCCACGACGGCGCAGACGGCCAGGTCGAGGGTGACGACGGCCCAGTCGGGGTGGGCGTCGAAGGAGCGGGCGAGCGCCTCGACCCCGTAGGTGGACGGCAGCAGATCGCGCGCCCAGCCGATCGGCTCCGGCAGCCGGTTCGCCGGGAGCACGCCCAGCAGCAGGGCCGCGGACATGCCCAGCTGCCCCAGCAGCGTGGCCAGCTCCTGCCGGGGCGCGAGCAGCCCGAGCGCGGCGCCGAGCCCGGAGAGGGCCGCACCGGAGAGCGGGATGACGGCGACGAGCACCCACAGGTGGGTCATGGGCAGCCCGAAGAGCACGCTGCCGGCCACCGCCGTGACGATGGTGCCGGGCACGGTGAAGGAGGCGTACGCCCCGGCCGCCCCGAGCACCACGGCGGCGGGCGGCACGGGGAGCGTCGCGTAGTGGTCGAGCCCCCCGCCGGCCCGGAGCTGCCCGAAGTACTGGGCGAGCAGGTTCAGCGCGACGAAGGCGACCACCAGGACGGTGGACCCGGCCACGACGGCCCGCGCCTCGGAGCCGCCGTCGACGACCCCGCGCATCAGGACCATGATCCCGACGGACTGGAAGGTGGCCACGAAGAGCAGCGGGATACGGGCGACCCTGGCCCGGGAGAGCTGGGCCCGGTAGACCGCCGCGAGCGAGGGGAAGAGCCTGGCCCTCGGCGCGAGCTCCGCGGCCTGCGTGCTCCGGCCGTCGGCGAAAGCGTCCCGGGCGGCCCTGCCCGACGGTTCGGAGTGGGCCGGCTGCCCGGACTGCCCGGACACCGCCTCCGCACGAACAATGCTCGTCACCTGGCGCTGCTCCTGTTCGGTCCCTGCCCGGCCGCACGCCCGCACCGGTCCGTTCCGGCCGCGCCGCTCGTCGCACGCATCACGGTCATGACTTCACCAGCCCCTTGGTCGCGCCGCCGCCGAGCGCCAGATAGACATCCTCCAGGCTGGGCGTCGCCAGGGTGAAGTCGTCGAGCGCGGCGAAGGCCGCCCCGCCGGTCACCGCGGCGACCGCCGCCCGTGCCTCGTCGGGCCCGAGCCGCAGCACCCAGCGGCGTCCGGACTCCTGCGCGGACGCCCGCAGCGCGGCGACCTCCGGCACGTCCAGCGGGGCCCGTTCGCGCCACACCAGCTCCACCCTGACCTCACCGGCGACCTGCTCCTTGAGCCCGGCCGGGGTGTCGCAGGCGATGACCTTGCCGCGGTCGATGACGGCGACCCGGTCCAGGACGGTCTCGGCCTCGATGACATTGTGGGTGACCAGCAGCACCGTCGCGCCGCGCTCGGCCCGCCGCCGGTCGACGGCCGCCCAGACCGCGCGCCGGGCGACGGGGTCCATGCCGGTCGTCGGCTCGTCGAGGATGAGCACCGGCCGCTCCCCGACCAGCGCGGCCGCGACGCACGCGAGCCGCCGCTGCCCGCCGGAGAGCTTCTTCAGGGGCCGGCCCGCGAGTTCGGTGAGGCCGAGTTCGTCGAGTACGGCGTCGCGCTCGGCGCGGGCGTCCCGTACCGGAAGTCCGCGCAGCCGTCCGGTGGTCTCGGCGGCGAGCGCCACCGTCAGCTCGTCCAGCGCGGTCGACTCCTGGCCGAGGTAGCCGATCAGCCGGGAGGCCCGCTCGGGATGGCGCACGAGGTCGTGGCCGAGCATGTCGACACTGCCGGAGTCGGGCCGCATCAGCCCGGTGAGCTGCCGTACGAGGGTGGACTTTCCGGCGCCGTTGGGCCCGAGCAGTCCGAAGATCTCACCGCGCCTCACGTCCAGGCTGATGCCGTCGGTGGCGCGTACCTCGGGGGTGGCGGGCCTGCCGCGCCGGCCCCGGGACGCCGGGTAGGTCTTGACCAGGTCCCGCACCGCGCACACGGTGCCGCTCGCCGTCTGCGCCTGTGCTGTGCCCGTACTCACGAGGTACGAGAGTACGGGGTCCGGGCGCCCCCATGACGCCCGGGGCCGCGCCGACGGGACATCAACGCGGCAATCCGCGGAAGGGTTGAGCGCCCCGGCCCCCGATGTGGCCTCAGTCCCCGGCCGGCGCCGCTTTCTCCGTGCGGGCCACCGGCGGAGCGTGCTTCTCGGGCGGTGGTGGCACGTGCTCCGCGCCTGCCCGTACGTCGATCTCGCGCCAGAACCCGGCCCGGATCGCGTACCGGTCGTGCTCGTCGATCTGGTCGTCCTTGTGCGCGAGCAGCCCGAACCGGGCGGCGTACCGGAGCAGTTCGCCGTCGATGCGGTGCGGGACGCGGGGGTACATGGTGGACAGCTTCTGGAGGTGGAGGGTCTCCGGCAGCCGTTCCATCCAGCGCCGGGCGAAGACCTGCCCCACCTCGAAGGGGTCGCCGCCGACCGTGGTGATGTCCTCCTCGCGGTCCGCCCAGCGCTGCTCCGCGCTGGTGATCTGGGCCAGCGTCGGGAGGGACGCGGTCTCCGGGGGCTCACCGAGGGGGCCGCCGCGCTCCACCCAGCCCCGGTCGGAGGACCAGCGCAGGGTGGCGTTGGCGGGCGGCGGGACGGGCTGCTGGGCGGGCTGGGCGCCGGGGCCGCGCAGGGTGCCGGCGAAGTCCTTCGGGGTGGGGACGCCGCGGCCCGGGTGGCTGTGCGGGGCGTGCGGGGCGGCATCCTCCGACGGCTCCGGCGCACCGGCGCGGGCGGCCTCCTCCTGGGCCTCCGAGGCCCGCTCCGCGGAGGCCGCGAGGGCGGATTCGGGCAGCGGGGCGGAGAGGATCGCGGCGATCTCGGAGTTCCGCGCGGCGGGCGGCGGCGCGCACGGGCCGCCGGTCTCCTTGGCGCGTACGGCGCGGGTGATCCAGGCCCGGTCGAGCACGCGCCGCTCGTCGGCCTCCGCGACGAGGTCCTCGGACTGGTTGTAGTCGCCGTCGGCGGCCTGGACCGCCCAGAGGTGGACGGCGACGCCGTGTTCCTTGGCGGACATCAGTCCGGGCAGCAGATCGCCGTCGCCGGTCACCAGGACCACGTCGGAGCAGGCGCGGTTGCGCGCGAGTTCGGTGAGCTCCGCGTGCATCGCCGCGTCGACGCCCTTCTGCGCCCAGCGCCCGTCACTGCGGGTGAGAGCTCCCAGGCGCACCGTCACCCTCGGCATGACGCGCAGCCTGCGGTGCTCGGGCTGCGGTACGCGGTCGGGGGCCCCGTCGAACCAGTAGATCCGCAGCAGCGGCTGTTCCGTATCGGCCTCCGCCCGCTCCCTCAGCCCCTGGATCAGGGCGGCGTGGTCGACGGTGATGCGGGAACGGGCGGGCTCTCCGGCCAGCAGGCTGGCGGCCGCGCCCAGCAGGTAACCGGCGTCCACCAGGACGACGCAACGGTCCACGCGTTCCACCCTCTTCCAGGAATTCGGGAACGGGTCCACTCAGGTCAGGGGTTTCCTTCGAGTCTGCCCGACCACACGGGGGTTAACGGGTGGAACTCGATCATCGGCGTGGCGGATCCGGAAAACGGCGCATCATACCCCCTCACTACGCACGGTAATGATCCAACATGCGGTGTTTATCCGATTATGTGAATCTGACAGCGGTCCTGGCCCCGAGAGAGTCCCCCCAAGGAGGAACACCATGGCCAAGAACAAGAACCGCAAGCAGGGCAGCCAGCAGGACCGCGCCAGCGAGTCGGAGCGCGGTACGCAGGAGGCACGGTCCACGGCCTTCGAGTCGCAGAACCAGCCTCAGGCCCAGTCCCAGGGCAGCCCTGCCGATGTTGCGCGTAAGCATCAGCGGCGCTTCGGCCACAACTGACCGGACTTCTCCGGTACGGCCACAGGCCGGTAGCCGAGAGGGGCGCTCCCGCTTTCGCGGGGCGCCCCTCTCGTGCGTGTGTGACGGGTCCGGCGGCTCAGCCGGCCAGGCAGGACGGGCCGAGCAGCACCTTCAGGTCCCCGAAGAGCGCCGGGTCGGCCTTCACCCGGTGCCGGTCGAGCCGGAGCACCGTGGTCTTGCGGGGGCCCTGGAGCCTGATCCGCACCTCCGTGTCGCCGCGGTGGCTGTTGAGCACCTCGCCGAGCCGGCTGACCATGGGCGGGGTGATCTTGACCGTGGGGATGGTCAGGATCACGGGGGCGTTGGTGCCCGCGTTGGAGATGTCGGGGACCTGCATCTCCATGGCGACGAGCCGGGGCACGTCCTCCCGCTTGTCGAGCCGTCCCTTGACGAAGACGACGGTGTCCTCGACGAGCTGGGTGGAGACCAGCTGGTAGGTGGCGGGGAAGAACATGCACTCGATGGAGCCGGCCAGGTCCTCGACGGTGGCGATGGCCCAGGCGTTGCCCTGCTTGGTCATCTTGCGCTGGAGGCCGGAGATGATGCCGCCGATGGTGACGATCGCGCCGTCGCTGTGCTCTCCGCCGGTGAGCTGCGAGATCGCGGCGTCGGACTTGTCGCTCAGTACGTGCTCGATGCCGAAGAGCGGGTGGTCGGAGACGTACAGCCCGAGCATCTCGCGCTCCTGGGCCAGCAGGTAGGACTTCTCCCACTCGATGTCGGAGAACTCCACGTCGAGCCCGAAGCCGGGCTCGTCGCTGTCCTCCTCGCCGCCGCCGAAGAGGTCGAACTGCCCCTCGGCCTCCTTGCGCTTGACCTGCACCACGTTGTCGATCATGGGTTCGTGGTGGGCGACGAGCCCCTTGCGGGTGTGCCCCATCTCGTCGAAGGCGCCGGCCTTGATGAGGGACTCCACGGTCCGCTTGTTGCAGACGACCGCCTCGACCTTGTCGAGGAAGTCGGGGAAGCTGCTGTACTTCCCCTTCGTCTTGCGGCACCGGATGATCGAGTCGACGACGTTCTGGCCGACGTTGCGGATGGCTGTCAGCCCGAACAGGATGACGTCGTCACCCTGGGCGGCGAAGTTCGACTCCGACTCGTTGACGTTCGGCGGGAGCACCTTGATGCCCATGCGGCGGCACTCGTTGAGGTAGACCGCCGACTTGTCCTTGTCGTCCTTGACCGAGGTCAGCAGTGCCGCCATGTACTCGGCGGGGTAGTTGGCCTTCAGATAGCCGGTCCAGTAGGTGACCAGTCCGTACGCGGAGGAGTGCGCCTTGTTGAAGGCGTATCCGGCGAACGGGACCAGTACGTCCCACAGCGCCTTGATCGCGGCGTCGGAGAAGCCGTTCTTCTTGGCACCGGCCTCGAACAGGACGAAGTTCTTCGCCAGCTCGTCGGCCTTCTTCTTGCCCATCACGCGGCGCAGGATGTCGGCCTCGCCGAGCGAGTACCCGGCGACGATCTGGGCGGCCTTCTGGACCTGCTCCTGGTAGACGATCAGGCCGTAGGTGAGGCCCAGGACCTCCTTGAGCGGCTCCTCCAGCTCCGGGTGGATCGGAGTGATCTCCTGGCGGGCGTTCTTGCGCTCGGCGTAGTTCGTGTGCGAGTTCATGCCCATCGGGCCCGGCCGGTACAGGGCCGAGACAGCGGAGATGTCCTCGAAGTTGTCGGGCTGCATCTGGCGCAGCAGCGAACGCATCGGCCCGCCGTCGAACTGGAACACCCCGAGCGTGTCGCCGCGGCAGAGCAGCTCGTACGTCTTCGGGTCGTCCAGCGGGAGGGCCAGCATCTCCAGGTCGATGCCCTTGTTGGACTTCACCATCTTGATGGCGTCGTCCATGATCGTCAGGTTGCGCAGCCCCAGGAAGTCCATCTTGAGCAGGCCGAGCGACTCGCACTGCGGGTAGTCCCACTGCGTGATGGTGACGCCGTCGGAGTGCCGCGTCCAGAGCGGGGCGTGGTCGACGATCGGCTCGCTGGACATGATGACGCCCGCGGCGTGCACGCCCATCTGCCGGACCAGGCCCTCGACGCCCTTGGCGGTGTCGATGACCTTCTGGACGTCCGGCTCGTTCTCGTACATCCCCCGGATCTCGCCCGCCTCGCTGTAGCGCGGGTGCTTGGGGTCGGTGATTCCGTTGAGGTCGATGCCCTTGCCGAGGACGTCGGCGGGCATGGCCTTGGTGAGGCGGTCGCCCATCGCGTACGGGTAGCCGAGGACGCGGGCGGAGTCCTTGATCGCGTTCTTGGCCTTGATCTTGCCGTAGGTGCCGATCATGGCGACCTTGTCGGCGCCGTACTTCTCGGTCACGTACCTGATCACCTCGACGCGCCTGCGCTCGTCGAAGTCGATGTCGACGTCGGGCATGGAGACGCGCTCGGGGTTGAGGAACCGCTCGAAGATCAGCCCGTGCTCGATCGGGTCGAGGTCGGTGATGCCCATCGCGTACGAGACGATCGATCCGGCGGCGGAACCACGGCCGGGGCCGACCGCGATGCCGTTGTTCTTCGCCCACATGATGAAGTCCGCGACGACCAGGAAGTACCCCGGGAACCCCATCTGGATGATGATG
This sequence comes from Streptomyces sp. NBC_00341, assembly GCF_041435055.1. NCBI lineage: Bacteria > Bacillati > Actinomycetota > Actinomycetes > Kitasatosporales > Streptomycetaceae > Streptomyces > Streptomyces sp. NBC_00341. The sequence continues at coordinate 2,104,366 of NZ_CP108002.1, forward strand.
TCCATCTCGTACTCGACCTGCTTCTGCCGGTCCTCCGGGACACCGGCGGGGAAGCGCCGGTTCATCCCGACCCGGACCTCCTCCTGGAACCAGGTGATCTCCGTGAAGCCCTCGGGGATGTCGAACTTCGGCATCAGGTCGCGCTTCTCGAACATCCCGGTGGTGTCGATCTGCTGCGCGACCAGCAGGGTGTTGGCACAGCCCTGCTGCCAGGCGTCCGAGGAGTCGACGGCGTACATCTCGTCCGTCGTCTTCAGGTAGTAGCCGGTGCCGTCGAAGCGGAAGCGGTCCGGGTCGGAGAGGTTCTTTCCGGTCTGGATGCACAGCAGCGCGTCGTGCGCGGTCGCCTCGTTGGCGTAGGTGTAGTGCGAGTCGTTCGTGACGAGGGGCGGGATGTCGAGCTTGCGGCCGATTTCGAGGAGCCCGTCACGGACCCGGCGCTCGATCTCGATGCCGTGGTCCATCAGCTCCAGGAAGTACTTGTCCGCGCCGAAGATGTCCTTGTAGTCGGAGGCCGCCCGCACCGCCTCGTCGAACTGTCCGAGCCGGAGCCGGGTCTGCACCTCGCCGGAGGGGCAGCCGGTGGAGGCGATCAGGCCCTCCGACCACTGGGAGATCGTCTCCTTGTCCATCCGCGGCCACTTCTGCAGCCAGCCCTCGGCGTAGGCGTCGGAGGACAGCTTGAAGAGGTTGTGCAGGCCCTTGGCGTTGGACGCCCAGATCGTCTTGTGGGTGTAACCACCGGAGCCGGAGACGTCGTCGCGCTTCTGGTGCGGCTGGCCCCACTGGATCTTCCGCTTGTGCTTGCGCGACTCCGGGGCGACGTACGCCTCGATCCCGATGATCGGTGTCACATTCGCCTTGGCGGCCGAATGGAAGAAGTCGTAGGCGCCGTGCAGGTTGCCGTGGTCGGTCATCGCGATATGGGACATGCCCATCTCGTTGCACGCGTCGAACATGTCCTTGAGCCGCGCGGCACCGTCCAGCAGCGAGTACTGGGTGTGGACGTGAAGGTGCGTGAAAGGCGGCTTGGTCACGGCGCTGTGCCTCCGGGGAAACTGCGGATGTCGGCGGGACGCCCCCGAGGGGGGACAGCGTGGAAGTCTACGTCTCCCGGGTCACGAGTGACGGGCACTCCGGGATACGGTCGCGCGTTGGAAGAGCTGGGACGCCCGTCCCATTTGTCATGTACGTCGTCACGCACGCCAGGTACCAGGAGGCACTCAGAGATGTCGGAAACGCAGACCGGCGCAGCGCAGCGCGGGGAGCAGATCCTTGAGGTTTTCGACACCGCCTTCGGTGAGCTGCTGGCCGCCGATCCGGCCGCCTTCCAGGTCAAGTTCCGCAAGATGGCGGGCTCGGCCTTCGCCTTCTACCGGGGCACGGCGTGCCTGTTCTACGGCGACCTGGAGCGGGAGCGGCACGGCGGCCCGTATCTCGACGAGCGCACCGGCCGGGTGTGGATCCACGGCGATCTGCACGCGGAGAATTTCGGCACGTACATGGATGCCAACGGCCGGCTGGTCTTCAACGTCAACGACTTCGACGAGGCCTACGTGGGCCCGTTCACCTGGGACCTCAAGCGCTTCGCCGCCTCCGTCGCCCTGATCGGCTACGCGAAGGCGCTGAGCGACGAGCAGATCACCGAGCTCGTCCAGGTCTACGCCGCGGCCTACCGCGAGCGGATCCACGCGCTGGCGACGGGCGCGAAGAACGACGAGGTGCCGCCGTTCACGCTGGACACCGCGGAGGGCCCGCTGCTGGGCGCCCTGCGTGACGCCCGCGCGCGGACCCGGTTCTCGCTGCTGGACTCGATGACCGAGATCCGTGACTTCGAGCGCCGCTTCGCGGACGGCGGCGGCGCGATCGACCTGGACGCGGCGACGCGCTACAAGGTGCTCGCGGCGTTCGACGGCTATCTGGAGACGCTGCCGGAGTCGAGTCTGACCCGGCCCGACTCCTACCGGGTGAAGGACGTCGTCGGCAGACGCGGGATCGGCATCGGATCGGCCGGGCTGCCCTCGTACAACATCCTTCTGGAGGGCAACAGCGACGCCCTGGAGAACGATGTGGTGATCTACCTCAAGCAGGCACAGACCCCCGCGGTCTCCCGGCACATCACGGACGCCGCCGTGCGCGACTACTTCCAGCACGAGGGGCACCGCACGGTGATCTCGCAGCGTGCCCTCCAGGCGCACGCCGACCCGTGGCTGGGCTGGACCGAGCTGGACGGCTCGGGACAGCTGGTCGCCGAGGTGTCGCCGTACGCGGTCGATCTGGACTGGTCCGACATCGACGAGCCCGACGAGATCGCGGCGGTGGTGGCCGACCTCGGCCGGGCGACGGCGACGATGCACTCCGCGGCGGACGACGAGAGCGGCCACTCGCTGGTGCCCTTCTCCACCGAGCGGGCGATCGACGCGGCGATCGCGGCGGACGAGGAGGGCTTCGGCGACCTGCTGGTGGACTTCGCCCACAGCTACGGCGCACGGGCGCGCGCCGACCACCAGATCTTCGTGGACCTGTTCCGCAACGGCCGGATCCCGGGGTTGTGAGGAGAGGAGGGCTGCGGCTTTAGGGCTCGCTTACAGGTTGGCATGCGACACTCCTCGACGATGGACATATCCGGGACGCAGCTCAGGCTCGTGCGCGCGGCGCTCTTCACGGCGCTCGTCGTGACGCTGTCCGCTGCGTCCCATGTGCTGCTCTCCCAGGTCCCGCTGCCGCTGCCGCTGCTGGCGGTGCTGGCCGGCGGGGTCTTCGCCGTCGCGTACGCGCTGGCCGGCCGGGAGCGCGGCTTCGGGGCGATCGCCGGGCTGCTGGTGCCGCTGGAGCTGGCCGCCGACACCGTCTTCACCACCGGTCAGCACCTCTGTTACGGCGCCGCGGGCGGCCCGATCACCGGTCCGCTGCGTTCGGTGGGCGTCGATGTGTTCTGCGGCGGCGGTGACGTCGGCGCGGGCGCGACGTCGTTCGCCGGGGTCGGCGGGGTGGGCACCCCGCTCACCTCCGTGACCGGTTCCGGGCACGGCGCCGCCGCGCTGCTCGCCTCCCCCGGCCCCCTGGTGCCGTGGCTGCTGCTGGCCGCCCATGTCACCGTCGGGCTGCTCGCGGCGGCCTGGCTGCACCGCGGTGAGCTGGCGCTCGCCGGACTGCTGGGCGCCTTCGCGCTGCTGGCGTTCCGGCCGCTGCTGGTCGCGGTCGCCGTGGCGGGCACGGCCCGTCACCGGGTACGCCGCCCGGTCCGGCCCGCGCCGCGTGGCCCGCACGCGCACGCACCGGCCCGCCTCCTCGTGCACTCCGTGGGACGGAGGGGACCGCCGCGCTCGGCCTGCGCCACCGCCTGAGCACGAGTCCCCGACCACGCACGACCACGCATCCCACGGAGAACAGACCATGAGCAACCGCAACAGCCAGGCCAACAAGTCCGCCGCCCGCGAGCGGCTGCGCGCCGAGCGCGAGCGCCAGGCCAAGAAGGACAAGACCCGCCGGCAGGTCGTCGTAGGCGTCTCGATCGTCGCCGTCCTCGCAATCGCCGCGGGCGTCAGCTACGGCGTGATGCAGCTGAACAAGCCGGACCACTGGGACGACGTGGCCGACGCGAAGAACGTCACCGTGCCGAAGAACACCTCGGGCAAGGACGGCACGACCGTCGTCGTCGGCAAGTCGACCGCCAAGAAGACCCTGGAGCTGTACGAGGACTCCCGCTGCCCGATCTGCGCCACGTTCGAGCAGACGGTCGGTGAGACCGTCCACAAGGACGTCGACGCCGGTAAGTACAAGATCAAGTACGTCGGTGCCACGTTCATCGACAACAGCGACAACGGCGAGGGCTCGAAGAACGCGCTGAGCGCGCTGGGCGCGGCCCTCGACGTGAGCCCCGAGGCCTTCCTCGACTACAAGTACGCGCTCTACTCGGCGAAGTACCACCCCTCGGAGACCGAGGACAAGTTCAAGGACGACTCGTACCTGCTCAAGGTCGCCAGCACGGTGGACGCGCTGAAGGGCAACAGCGGGTTCGAGAAGAGCGTCAAGGACGGCAAGTTCGACACCTGGGCGATGAAGATGTCCGCGGCCTTCGACAAGAGCGGCGTGCAGGGCACCCCGACGCTCAAGATGGACGGCAAGACGCTGACCGGCGCGGACAAGAAGAACGCGCCGATGAGCGTGGCGGACTTCAACACCGCGATCACCGCGGCGCTGAAGGGCTGACCCACCCCACGATCCACAACGCGATCCGCACCGCAGAAGGGCCCCGCGCAGTGTTTTGACGCTGACTCTGTCGGGGATCTTGAGGATCCCCGGCGGGGCAGCATGATCAACGGGCATGCTCGACTCTGTCCAAGGACCAATGCAGTTGTCGAGGTGCCCGTTGTCGCTCCACGCCCGTTCTGGTGAGCAAGTCCCTTCTCTGACCGTGCAGATGGCGCGGGCGAGCAATCCGGGTGGTACGACGGCGATGTGGGTGAGAGACCGCCTGGGCGGGCTGTGGCGTGACGAGGACTTCGCGGACTGGTATCCGCGTGACGGCCGCCCCGGGCTCTCGCCCGCTCAGCTGGCCACCGTGTGTGTGCTGCAGTTCCTGCTCGGTCTGTCGGACCGGCAGGCCGCCGAGGCGGTTCGCTGCCGCATCGATTTCAAGTACGCGCTGGCCATGGAGCTGAACGATCCCGGATTCCACCACAGCGTGCTGGGCGACTTCCGCGAGCGTCTCACCGAGGACGACCGCGCCGACCGTCTCCTTGACCTCACGCTTGCGCGCCTGAAGGAGGCCGGTCTCGTGCGCGAGCGCACCACTCAGCGCACGGACTCCACCCACGTCCTGGCCGCGGTGCGCGACCTGACCCGGCTGGAACTGGTCACCGAGGCCGTCCGCGCCGCCCTGGAAGAGCTGGCCGGCACCGCTCCGCACCTGCTGGCCGACCTGGTAGACGAGGAGTGGGGGCGTCGTTACGGCCGCCCGGTCCGCCTGGGCAAGAACCCCACCCGCCCCAAGACCAGGATCCTCGCCACCGGTGGTGACGCCGTCCGGCTGCTGGAGCACGTCGCAGAGCATGCGGCGGATCGCCTGTCCGGGCCCCGGGCCCAGGCCCTGCGGCAGATCATGGTGCAGAACTACTACCGCGACGGGGCCGGCCGTCTGCGCTGGCGCACCGCCGATGACGGCGGGCTGCCGCCCTCAGCGGTCGCGGTCGTCTCGCCCTACGACCCGACGGCCCGTTACGCGCGCCGCGGACACGTCACCCGTTGGAAAGGGTTCGTCGCGCATCTCACCGAGACCTGTGATCCTGAAGGCGTCAACGTGATCACGGATGTGGCCACCACCGACGCCACCGGCTACGACGCGAAGGCTCTGCCCGGTATCCACACCCGGCTGGGGCGTCGCGGGCTGCTGCCCGCCGAGCATCTGGTCGACGGCGGCTACACCTCCCTGGTCCATCTCGAACAGGCGGCCCGGGAACACCAGGTCACGGTCACCGGACCACTGCCGGTCAACACCACCCGCCAGAACCGCAGGAACAACGGCTTCGGCCGCGACGACTTCCACATCGACTTCGACCGCCGACAGGTCACCTGCCCGCAGGGCGAGACCAGCGCGGGATGGCACGGCCCCTACCCGACCTCCTCACCCACCGCAGCACCTCTGATCGTGGCACGGTTCACCAAGAGCCAGTGCCGTCCCTGCCCGGTCCGCACCCGCTGCACGACCACCGCCGACAGCGCCCGGAGCGTGGGCTTTCCCCCGCGAGAACTCCGTGACCTGCAACTCCGAGTCCGCGCCGAGCAGCAGACACCCGAATGGCAGGCCCGCTACGCGGTCCGCTCCGGAGTGGAAGGCACCATCAACGAGCTCGCCCACGGACACGGCATGCGCCGCTGTCGCTACCGGGGACAGCACAAAGCCCACTTACAGCACGTGTTCACAGCCATCGCCGCAAACATCGAGCGCCTCAGCCGGCGGCCGCCGACCGGAGAACCACCTCCGTCCCGGCCGCCGACCGCATTCCAGAACTACCTGGACCAGCACGGAATCACCCGGCCGAGGTCTTGGCGGTCCGCCAGAGACTGAGCAGACCGCCAAGATCCCCGACAGAGTCAGCGTCAGTGTTTTGCGCGGGGCCCTTCGGTGTGTTCACAGCCTGCCCGTCACAGCGTCGCGAGGAAGCCGATCCCGACCTTCCAGGCCAGCTCGGCGGAGGCCTGGTCGAAGTCCGGCAGCTCGGCGTCGGTGAACAGGTGGCCCGCGCCGGGGTAGCGGTAGATCTCGACGTCGGCGCCGGTCCGCCGCATCTGGAGGTACCAGGAGTTCAGCCAGTCGTGCGTCTCGTACGGGTCCGGGTCCGCGACGTGCAGCTGTACCGGCAGCTCGTCCACAGAGGCGCTCTCGGCGATGTCCGACGTACCGTGGAACATCAGCAGCCCGCGTGCCTTCGCGTCCCCGAGGGCCAGCGTCTGGGCGACGGACGCGCCGAACGAGAAGCCGGCGTAGACCAGCCCGGAGTCGGAGTAGGGCGCGGCGGCCAGCACAGCCCGCTTGAGCAGCTCCTCCTTGCCCGTCTCCTGCTGGAAGGCCAGTCCTTCCTCGACGGTTTCGAAGGTGTGCCCCGCGAAGATATCGGGAACGCGCACCTCGTGCCCGGCTGCACGCAGCCGGTCGGCGGCCGCGTGCACCGCGGGGCGCAGACCGTACGTCGAGTGGAAAAGCATGATGTTCATGAGGCCCATGGTGCCATTTACCGTCGAGAGCTTGGAGAGCGACAGGATGGAGAACCTCCTGCGTCCGCTGATCACCATCGGCGGTTCGGTAGCGATCGCGCTGCTGGTCGGCTGGCTGGTGGACCTGCTGCTCAGACGGGCCGACGGGCGCCATCACGAGACCCCGTTGTGGGGTCTGCTGCGGCGCTGCGGCATACCGTTCCAGCTCACGTTGTGCACCGCGCTGCTGCGGGCCGGCTACGCCCATACCGGGCTCGACCTGATCACCGACCACCGCAAGGGCATCGGCCAGGCGCTGACGCTGGTGATGATCGGCGCATCGGCCTGGCTGGTGCTGCGCATCGCCATCGCGGTGGTGGACTCGGTGTACGCGCGCTACGCGGCGAACACCCAGGACCCGGCGCGGGTGCGGCGGGTCCGGACGCAGGTGACGCTGATCCAGCGGGTGGTCACCGCGATCGTGACGACGATCGCGGTCGCCGCGATGCTGCTGACGTTCCCGGCCATGCGCACGGTCGGAACCTCGATGCTGGCCTCTGCCGGTGTGCTCGGCATCGTCGCCGGTGTCGCCGCCCAGTCCACGCTCGGCAACCTCTTCGCGGGCCTGCAGATCGCCTTCGGCGACATGGTGCGGATCGGGGACACGGTGGTGGTGGACGAGGAGTGGGGCACGATCGAGGAGATCACGCTGACCTTCCTCGCGGTACGGACCTGGGACGAGCGGCGGATCACGATGCCGGTCTCGTACTTCACCAGCCAGCCCTTCGAGAACTGGTCGCGCGGCGGGGCCCAGATGACCGGTTCGGTCTTCTTCCACCTGGACCACTCGGCGCCGGTCGCCGCGATGCGTGAGCAGCTGCGGGACATCCTGGGCGAGTGCGCCGCGTGGGACGGCCGGAACTGGTCGCTGGCCGTCACCGACACCACCCCGTCGACCGTCGTGGTGCGCGCGGTGGTCACGGCCAAGGACGCGGACGACATCTGGACGGTGCGCTGCGCGGTCCGGGAGCAGCTGATCGGCTGGCTGCGCGATCACCATCCGTACGCCCTGCCGCGCATCGCGACGGCGCCCGCGGCGCTGCCGCCGGAGGACGGGTGGCCGGTCAGGACCCACCCGAACGGGAAGCCCGCGGCCCGGGACAGGGCGCCGCGCACCGGGCGCGGCTGACCGCGGCCCGCCCCGCGCGCGGGGTCAGCGGCCCAGGCCCAGGGCGCGGGGTCAGCGCAGGCTGCGTACGTCCAGCTGCCGCAGCACCCGGTCGACGATCTCGGGGTCGGCCCCGGCCTCACTGCGCGCGGCGAGCACCGCGTGGCGGGCGGCCGACATCATCTCGCGCTGGATGCGGCTGACCGCCTTGAACCGCTCGGCGCGTTTCGCGTACGCCTCGCGGCGCTCGTCGTCGACCATGTCGGGGCTGATCCGGGCCCCCACGTCGTAGGCCAGGCGCTGGAGCCGTTCCACGACGTCCTCGGGGAACTCCTCCACCTCCTGGATCTCCTTGAGCCGCTGTTTGGCGGCCCTGGCGGCCCGGATCGCGAGGTCCTTCTCCAGTGCCTCCTCTGCGTCGGTGTCCGCCTTGACCCGCAGCTTGCGCACGAGCCACGGCAGGGTCAGGCCCTGGAAGACCAGGGTGACCATGATCACGGCGAAGGCGATGAAGACGATCTCGTCGCGGCCCGGGAACGGTTTTCCGTCGTCCGTCTTCAGCGGGATCGCGAGGGCCAGCGCGACCGACGCCACCCCGCGCATACCGGCCCACCACATGACGACGGTCTCGCGCCAGCCGGTGGGGATCTCCTCGCTGACGTCGCGGCGGGTGTGCAGCCGCTTGGCCAGCCAGGTCGCCGGCAGCAGATAGAGCAGCCGGACACCGACGACGACCGCGACGACGGCCAGCGCCCAGCCGGCCATCTGCAGTTCACGCCCGTCGGCCGTGCCGAAGACGTTGTGCAGTTCGAGGCCGATGAGTCCGAAGGCGACGCCGGTGACGAGAGTGTCGACGATCTCCCAGAAGGTGCGGCCGGTGAGCCGCCCGAGCACGTCGTCGGCGTCGGCGGTGTGCTCGGCGAGGAAGAGCGCGGTGGTGAGGACGGCGAGGACGCCCGAGCCCATCAGCTCCTCTGCGAGCACGTAGCTGACGAACGGCACCAGCAGGGTGAGTCCGACCTGGAGTGTCGCATCGCCGAGCAGGCCCATGAGTTTGATGGTGAGCCAGCCCAGCGCGAGGCCCACGGCGACGGCGACGACGGCGGAGAGGATCAGCAGCCCGAACGCCTCCGGCAGCGAGAAGGTGCCGCTCACGGCCGCCGCGATCGCCACGTGGTAGAGCACGATCGCGGTCACGTCGTTGAACAGCCCCTCGCCCTCCAGGATGGAGACGAGCCTGCGGGGCAGCCCGACCGAACCGGCGACGGCGGTCGCCGCGACCGGGTCGGGCGGTGCGACGAGCGCGCCGAGTGCGACGGCGGCGGCGATGGGCAGCCCTGGGACGATCGCGTTGGCGACCGCGGCCACAGCCGCCGTCGTCAGGAAGACCAGCGCCACGGCCAGCAGAAAGATCGGTCGTTTATTGGCGGTGAACTGCCGCCAGGAGGTGCGCTGCACGGAGGCGTACAACAGCGGCGGAAGCAGCGCGGGAAGAATGACCTCGGGCGGGATGTCCACATTCGGCACGAAGCTGAGGAAGGCCATCCCGACGCCCGCGAGCGTCATCAGCACCGGCGCGGGCAGCCCCAGCTTGTCCCCCAGCGGCACAGTGACCACCGCGCCGAGCAACAGCAGGAGCAACAGGGCCATTTGGTCCACGAGGTGCCTTCCGAGCGCGGCGAACCGGCCTCGGTGATCGGCCGATACGGGGTTCCAGCCTGCCATGCAAGGCACGCAATCCCGACAACACCCCCTCCGCACAGCCCTCCTGACCCATCATTCCTCCGATGTTTCTGCCGTCAACCCCCTTCCGCCGCCCTCTGCGGGCGGGCAGTATGCGGCGTGCGTATTCAGGGACGAGAACTCTCACCACATACATGACTGGCAGGAGAGACCACGTGACCGCGTTCTCCCGAAGGCATTTCGTCGGCACGGCCGCAGCCGGCACCTCCGCGTTCTGGCTCGCCGGCTCCCCCACCGGATGGGCGGCGCCCGCCTCCGCGTCCGCCGGCCGGCCGGGCCCCGGCGCCCACGAGGAAACCGTCCACGAGAAGACCGCCCGGGGCGCCGCCATGACCTGGCGCACCCTCCCCACCGGCTGGCAGGAGGCCCCGTTCCTCGCCAACGGCTACCTCGGCGCCCAGCTCTACGCGGGCGAGTCCGCCAACGCCCTGAAGCTGATGCTCGGCCACAGCCAGGTGCAGGACCAGCGCGGCCAGTGGCGCGGCGGCATCGGCTTCTCCCGGCTGCCCATCGGGTACTTCACGCTGACCCTGGCCGGGGAGATCACCGGCGTCGACTGGACCCTGGACCCGTACGACGCCGAGCTGCGCGGCACCGTCACCACCACCCGGGGCTCCCTGGCCTTCTCCGCCCTCGTCCAGAACGACACGAGCGCCCTGCTGGTCTCCACCCGGCCCAGCCCCGGCGAGGAGTCCTCGGCCTGGTCCTTCCAGTGGCTGCGGGCCGCCACCACCCGCAGCAGCGGGAAGCCGGAGGACTACACGCCCAACCCGGACCCCCGGACCGGTGACGGCTTCGTCGAACAGCCGCTGCTGGCCGGCGGCGGCTGGACCACCGCCTGGCGCGAGCGGCGCGAGGGCACCGGCCGGCTGCTCGCCGCCCACCTGGTGTACCGCTTCCCGGGCCAGGTGTCACAGGCGACGAAGGACGCGCTGCGGGCCGTGGACCGCACCCTGGCCACGGACCCGGACCGGCTGGTGGACCGTCACCGCCGCTGGTGGCACGCCTACTACCGGCGCAGCTTCCTCTCCGTACCGGACAAGCGGCTGCAGAGCTTCTACGTCCTCCAGCTCTACAAGCTCGCCGCCTCGACCAGGGCCGGGGGGCCGACGATCTCCGAGTGGGGCCCCTGGTTCCCCGAGGTCGGCAACAACTGGACGGCCGTCTGGTGGAATCTCAACGTCCAGATCGGCATGGCCCCGGTCCACGGTTCCAACCACCCCGAACTCGACTCGGTGACCAGCACCTTCCGCCGCTTCGAGCACAACCTCCCGGCCTCCGTCCCGGCCGCGTACCGCGACGGCGAGAGCTACGCGCTGGGCCACCCCTCCGACTGGCAGCTGCGCGCGGGCGACACGTACGACGTCGGCGCCCCCGGCTCCGACCACGTCTCCGACAACTTCGGCAACCTCATCTGGGCGCTGCACAACGTCTGGCAGTCCTACCGGCACTCGATGGACCTGTCCGTCCTGCGTGACGTCGTGCACCCGGTCCTCGCCAAGGCCGTCAACTTCTACGCGCACTTCCTGCACGAGGGCCCGGACGGCAGGCTGCACCTGCTGGAGACCCGCTCCCCCGAGTACGCCAACGCCGAGGACTGCACCTACGACCTCTCGCTCGTCCGCTGGGGCGTGCGCACCCTCATCGCGTCCTCGAAGCTGCTGCGGAACAACGACCCCCGGCTCGCACGCTGGCAGGACATCGAGCGCCGCCTCACCCCGTACGCCGAGGACCCAGCGGCCGGTGTCATGATCGGCAAGGACGTCCCGCTGGCCGATTCACACCGCCACCACTCGCACCTGCTCTGGCTGTACCCGCTGCGCGAACGGAGCTGGGACCGGGCCGGGGACCGCGACGTCATGCGGCGCTCCATGGACCACTGGGTCTCCATGCGGGAGCTGTGGCACGGCTACAGCTACGCGACCGCCTCTTCGATGTACTCGGTGATGGACGAGCCGGAGAAGGCGCTCGACTTCCTGACCTTCTTCACCGACCTGAAGGTGGTGGCGGACTGTCAGATGACGGTCAACACGATGTACCGGGAGGGCAGGAACCTGGCCCTGGAGAGCCCGCTGTCCGCCGCGCAGTCGATGCTCGACATGGTGGTGCAGGGACACGAGGGCGTGGTGAAGGTCTTCCCGTCCGTCTCGGACCGCTGGGCCGACGCGTCGTTCGCGTCCCTGCGCACCCAGGGCGCCTTCCTCGTGGACGCCGACCGTTCGGGCGGTGCCACGCGCTGGGTGCGGGTCCACAGCGAGGCGGGCGCCCCGCTGACCCTGGACCACTCCGTCGAGGGTCCGGTCGAGGTACGGGACAGCCGCGGCCGCCCGCTGCGCTGGCGGGAGAGCGGGCCGGGCCGGATCACGGTCGCCCTGCCGCGCGGCTCCACCGCGCTGATCACCCCGAAGGGCGCCCGCCGGGACGCGACGGGCCCGCGCGACGTGCCGTCGAACGGGGCGTGGACGGGGTGGGGCCTGCCGGGCTGACCGCGGCCGGTGGCGGGCGGCCTCAGCCGGGCCTCGGCCAATGGCGGGCGGCCGGCGGTCTCTAAGGCCTTTCGTCGTTCAGCGTGCGGCGCATCGCTCGGTGCGCGATGCCCGCGTCCGGGAACTCGGGGCCGTACGCGACGTAGCCGAGCCGCTCGTAGAAGCCGAGCGCGTGGGTCTGGGCGTGCAGGTCGACGGCGGCCAGGCCCAGCTCACGGCCGGCGTCCTCGATGGCCCGCACCAGCGCCGCGCCGACCCCGAGGCCGCGCGCCCCGCTGGTCACCGCGAGCCGGCCGAGCGAGCCGACCGTGAGGTCACCGCCGGTCTTCGCCTCCGTGCCGGGGCCGTGCAGCAGCCGCCCGGTACCGAGCGCCGTGCCGTCCGCCGCGACGGCGATGACGTGCACCGCGTCCGCGTCGTAGGCGTCGTACTCGATCTCCTCCGGCACGTTCTGCTCACCGACGAAGACGTCCTTGCGCACCTGGAAGCAGGCGGCGCGGTCCTGCTCGCCGATGACGGTCCGGGTGGTGTAGGAGATCATTCGCTCTCCGCCGCGATCCGGTCCAGGGCCTGCTGGAGGTCGTCCGGGTAGGTGCTGGAGAACTCCACCCAGCGGCCGTCGGAGGGGTGCTCGAAGCCGAGCCGGACGGCGTGCAGCCACTGCCGGGTCAGGCCGAGGCGCTTGGCCATCGTCGGGTCGGCGCCATAGGTCAGGTCACCGACGCAGGGGTGGCGGTGGGCGGACATGTGCACCCGGATCTGGTGCGTACGGCCGGTCTCCAGCTTGATGTCCAGGAGGCTGGCGGCGCGGTACGCCTCGATCAGGTCGTAGTGCGTGACCGACGGCTTGCCCTCCGCGACGACCGCCCACTTGTAGTCGTGGGTGGGGTGGCGCCCGATGGGGGCGTCGATGGTGCCGCTCATCGGGTCCGGGTGCCCCTGCACCAGCGCGTGGTACTTCTTCTCGACGACCCGGTCGCGGAACTGGGCCTTCAGCAGCGTGTAGGCCCGCTCGGACTTGGCGACGACCATCAGCCCCGAGGTGCCGACGTCGAGCCGGTGCACGATGCCCTGGCGCTCGGCGGCGCCCGAGGTGGAGATCCGGTACCCGGCGGCGGCGAGGCCGCCGATGACGGTGGTGCCGGTCCAGCCGGGGCTCGGGTGCGCGGCGACCCCGACCGGCTTCATGATCACGACGATGTCGTCGTCGTCGTGGACGATCTCCATGCCCTCGACGGGCTCGGCGACGATCTGGACCGGTGCGGGAGCCTGCGGCATCTCCACTTCCAGCCAGGCGCCGCCGTGCACCCGCTCGGACTTCCCGGCCACCGAACCGTCCACCTGTACCTTCCCGGCGGCGGCCAGCTCTGCGGCCTTGGTGCGGGAGAAACCGAACATGCGGGAAATGGCGGCGTCGACACGCTCGCCTTCCAGGCCATCGGGTACGGGCAGGGTTCGGATCTCGGGATGCGTACTCACCTGTCGAGTATGCCTTGCATGGCTCAGTCCTTGTGCACCGTGCCGTCGGGGTCCAGGCCCTTGAAGGAAAGGATCACGATCAGGATGCCGCCGCAGACGATCGAGGAGTCGGCCAGGTTGAAGACGGCGAAGTGGGCGGGGGCGATGAAGTCCACCACCGCACCCTGGAAGGTGCCCGGCGCGCGGAAGATGCGGTCGGTCAGATTGCCCAGCGCACCGCCGAGCAGCAGCCCGAGCGCGATGG